>JBNRMS010000017.1:0-81484 GCA_050309735.1 Eubacteriales bacterium | reverse complement strand
CCCCGAAGGCTTCCCCCCGATTGCTCTGACATTCCCGCCGATACTAATCAGCAGCGAGGTGACGCCCGCCTCCTCAAAATGCCGCGCAACCATCTCGGTTGCATACCCTTTGGCGACAGCGCCGACGTCAAGCCTCATAAGCGGGTCGGCTAAATAAACGGTTGACGCCGCCACGTCGATTATCATATCGTCAATATTTGTGTGAAGCGCCGCCTCGGCAAGCTTCTCGGTCGGCGGCAGGGTCGCCCCCTCGGGATTCTCAAGCCCTGCATCGCGGTAATCGTGCCAGATTGAGAGTACAGCGCCCATTGCCACGTTTACAGCTCCGCCGGTTGTCCGGCTCTCAGAAACGGCAAAGGTGAGCATATCGACAATTTTTTTATCAACCTTCACAGGCGCGATACCCGCCTTGTCGTTGATTGTTTTTATGTTATTTATGCCTTCATAATCGTTGTAGATATCATAGAGCCGATGATATTCCTCGATAAGAGCGCGAGCCTCTTGTGCAATAGCATTGAAGCTCTCCTCGCTGTCAGAATAGCCGACTATCGTGGTAACCGTATCAAACAAGAGGAGAAACTCGGCCTGATAGCGGCGGGAGCGGCTGTGAGTGCAGCCCGAGGAGAGCAGCGCAAAGATAGAAAGAAAGAGCGCTGCCGACCGCTCGGTGATTTTTTTCATATTTATGACCATGCCTTTCTGGTGCGGTGAGGGTTGTGCCGGCGCCGAGGCAATTGTTCCCGGCATTATTAAAGCAGAGAGGAGAGGCTCGGCCTCTCCTCTGTTTTTGCGTCTTAACCTGCCGCCTTTTCAACTAATTCAATAAAATCGGTCACGGTTATGGTTACCGAGGAGGTAAGGTCTGACCCGGTGGGGGCGCCCGCGTCGCTAAGAGCAATTCCCTTTACCTCGGCCGCAGTTTTGCCCTTGACATAAGAGGCAAAGGATGCCGCCTGTTGATACCACTCCTTGCCAATCGAGGAGGATTTGCCAAGATTGTAGGCTTCTTTCAGCTCATTCTTAGTCTTAGGGGCGACGGCAAGATCGCTTGTAATCTTTCCGGTTGCGTCAAAATTAATATTAGACTGCGAGGAGTCAAAGACGCAGCTTGTAATCTTGCCCGATGAATCCTTAGTAAGCGCGGCATAGGTCGAATAAACCTGAACCTGCCCTGCGGCATCGGCTGTGGCATTTTTAGACTTTTCAATATTTGTTATAGCGGCAATGCTGAGCTTATCGCCAACCTTTGCTCCAAGATCGGTGGCGTTAGCGACCGCTTTCTCAATCCCGGAGATAAATTCGGTCACATGGATTGTCACCGAGGAGGTAAGATCAGAGCCGGTGGGAACACCCGAATTGCTAAGCGCGATTCCCTTGACCTCAGACACTGTTTTACCGACAACATACTGCGCAAACGCTGCAGCCTGTTCGTTCCATTCCTTGCCGATTGAGGATGAGCCCTTCATATTGTAGCCCGTGCCGCGCTCATTTTTGGTTTTAAAGGTGGTGTCAAGCGGGGTGACTATCACGCCTGTTGCGTCGAAATTGACCTTTGATTGCACCGCATCTATCACGCAGGAGACAATCTTCCCCGCGCCGTCTACTGTAACTGCTACAAAGGTCGAGTTTGCCTCGGCAAGACCGTCTCCGTTGTCGGCGCTTGTTGATTTTGCTATCGAATTGATAACGGCAAGGCCGGTTTTTAGTGTATCTCCGGTGTTGGCATCGCTTTTGCAGCCGGCAAATAGTGCCACCATCATAAGGACCGCCAGTAAAAGTACCGTGATTTTCTTCATGTTTTTCTCCTTAAATGTTTTAAAATTGTTATTTATTTAAAACGCAGCCGCCGGAACGCCGGAGTTGCAAGCTTCAGCAGAACCGAGGTTGCGATTCCTGTCAGAATCCCCGAAAAGATAAGAACCGGTAAATATGGCCAGAGCAGCGTCCTCAGGACAATCGACGCCGCCGAAATCTGCCCCATATTGTGAAACACCGCGCCCGCAACGCTGACAATAAGGTAAGTACTACTCTCGCGCTGAATCAGCATGACTATTATCATGACAAGAAGAGCCGACAGCCCGCCTGATAAACTGATAAATCCGGCAATGGCGCCGCGCGTTGCCATAACAAAGAGCGATTTCATAAGTGCAAGTGCCGCCGCGTCGCTTTTTTTCATATTGAATAGCGCGAACATTATAACTATGTTTGACAGCCCGAGCTTGACGCCGCTTGGCGCCGGAATAGGTATGAGGCTCTCCAAAAACGACAGCACGGCAGCCAGTGCAAAGAGAAGCCCGAGCAGGGCAATTCGCCCGGTGTCGAACCTTTTTCTGCCTTTTTCATTGTTCTGCCTTGTCATCTATCACCTCTCCATGTGTTCGGAATATATGATTCATTTAAAAGCGTGTCACCCAATCACAATATCGGGCTCGCCCTCCTCTCCCCCGACGATTTTTACATAAATCCGTTTTGGCAGGCAGGCTGCCGTCTGTCCGGCGCTGCGCAGTCGCCCGGTTTTAACGCAGACCTTATCCCGGCAGTCGGACTCGGCAAAGGCAATGCTACCGTCGGCATACAGGTGAAAAACCACCCCCGCCTCTCCTTCTATCGAAAAGCTTTCTTCATTCCCCCCCGTAAGGTCGACAACTCTCACAAGAGACGAATTATGGTAGATTTCAGCCCTAAGACCTTCACTACGCCCAAAGAAACCTCCAAAATAAACCCAGAGCAAAAGCCCTGCCGCGGCGATAGCCAAAATTAAAATAACGTCGGATTTTTTGGCGAATTTCATAGCATTCCCGCCCCCGAGAGAAGCCCTCCCAAAAAGATAAGCGCGATATGAACAGAAATAATCAGGACGAAGTTTTTAATAGAAACTATAAAGCTTTCTTCCTTTGACTGTCTTTTGTAAAACAGCGCAATATTTTTTATAACCGGTATCAGTGCCGGCAGCAATAAAAGGCTCAAGAGCGGCAGATATCCAAGCGCCACCATCGCGATAACCGACGCAAAGGATACTCCATAAAAAGCCGCGAAAAGGCCGAGCGCACGCCGACCGAGGTAATAAGCAAGAGTATATCGCCCCACCGCTACGTCGCGCTCGGCGTCGCAGATATTGTTGGCGAGCATGATATTTGCGGTCAGACAGAAGGGGAGAGAAGACAAGAGCAGAAAGCCGACCAGCGGTCCGACATTGAGTGTGAGCGAAATATTATGGCGTGAGAGCGAATAGGAGATAAGCCAGTCGGGGTCGTTTATATGAACTGTTATGAAGGGAATCAGCACACCGTAGAAAAATCCCGAAATAATCTCGCCGTATGGCCCGTGAGATATCGGAACCGGCCCCCATGAATAGCATATTCCGATAACAAAGCAGAGTATACCGGCGAGCAGCACCACGATGTCGGTAAGCGCTGCAAGCCAAAGACCGAGGAGAGCGCCGAGCGCAAGCAGCACAAATGTAACCGCGAGCGCCGCCCGGCGCGTGAAGGGTAGCGGTTGATTGTTTTTTTTGGTGTCGTTATAGTTGTTAATTGTTGTTGCGGTCAGGTCAAAGACAAGCATACCCGCAAAAAAGAGGGCAGAGCGGGCGCCGTCTATATTCCTTTTCCAAAGAAAAAGATATCCGAGCGTCATGACAAAGGGGAAGACGCTTGTGATTTTGGTCTTAATTTCGGTGTAATTCAAAAATCCCTTTATAATCCTCATGCCAACCCCCGGGTGCGGCAGACTTGTCCGGTAGCGCCCGAGGCTCTCTCGAGCAGACAGAGCAGCAGCTCTCGCTTTTCTGCGCCCGCACCGAGTGATTCTATCGAACGCTTTGCTTTTTTATAAAGCTTGGCAATTTTTGCGTGCGTATAATCAAGCCCTCCGGCCGCTTCAATCAGGAGCTTTAGCTCAAAAGGCTCAATGCCTGACGCTATTCTCTCGGATAGAGTATTGTCATTTTTAAGGGCATATATAAGAGGAAGCGTAACAACACCGCGATAAAAATCGGCAAGAACCGGCTTTTTCGATTCGGCCTCGGTCGATTCGTAGTCTGCGCAATCGTCTGCAAGCTGAAAAATAAGTCCGACACTGTTCCCGATTTCCTTATATATCTCCTGGTTTTCGTCTCCCTCGTCCGAGAAGAGGAAGCCGGCGTAGAACGAGGCCTCAAAGAGGGCCGCAGTTTTACCCCGGATTATTTTAAAATACTCACGCTCGGACAAGGCATAGTTGCCGTTGTTCTGGCCCTGACGCAACTCGCCCATGCAAATTTCGGTCAGATAACGGGGCAGTGTACGACCGGGAGCCTCGCCCCTTCCCTCGCGCGGCCGGGCGTCATAGGCAAACTCAAGGGCGGCAGAAAAGAGATAATCACCGCAGAGCACGGCGTATTTCTCGCCGAACTTTTTGTGAAGTGCTTCGATGTTGCGCCGCTTCTCGGCACCGTCAATAATGTCGTCATGCACCAAGGTCGCAAGGTGCAAGAGTTCGACCGCCGCCGCAACCCTTATTGCATCCCGGTCTATAAGGCCATCGCCACCGAGAGCCGAGGCGAGCAGCGCTCGCGCGCGAATCATTTTGCCCGGCGACTTTGCCAGGTGCGAGGTCATATGTCTGATGAGCACCGGCGCGCCGCGAAGCCGGCGCCTAATCTCGCCGCCGACCTCGCTAACCGCCTCATCGTAGCTTATTCGGTTGATGCTCGGTTGATTTTTTGAAATATCAGTCATGGTATAGATAGGATTTTCTCACCCAGCCAATCCTGCGCCAGCCCTTTTTGAGAAGGGGAGACGCATAGTAATCAAGCCCGAAGATTTTCCCCGCGCCGAAGAGCATTGCAATAGCGGCAAAGGCCATCCAGAAGCTTGAGAGGTAAAGTCCGGTTGTCATCGCAAACATGAGGAGCAAAAAAAGCGAGACGAGCGACGAGAGAGTGGTGAAAAGGCCGCTCATCAGCGAAAGCCCGATAAGAATTTCAACCAGCACAATAAATATCTGCATCGCCAGGGCAAGGCCGGGGCGAGGGAGCATAACGCTGTTGACAAACCAGTTCATAAGCCCCATATCAAGCTTGAAGGCATAGTCGGAAATCGAGGACTGATCAAGCGCCTTGCCTGATACGAATATCGCCCGGAAAATCCCTAAAAAATTAATGTTGAATATAACCTCTCCCGCTGCCGCTACAGCCTCGCCCCCCCCATTTGCCGTTGCACCCGAGGTGGTGTCGGCTGCGCCGCCGCTCAGTATCGAATCAAACCACGCAGTCGCTCCGCTGAAAAAGCCGCTGAGCCGAGGCGAGCTAAGCCAGCCTGCAACGATTTTCATAACTCCCTCAAAGAGCCAGACCATCCCGAGCCAGATTCGCAGTGCGACCAAAAGGAAGCTTGGCGTTCTATTAGAAAAGTGGCCGCCGACAAAGCTGCGCCGATGGCGCACGGTGAAAAACTCATTCTTCATGTATCCGGCAATTTTATTCCATCCGGCAACCTGAAGAAAATAAACAAGATTTATAAAATGCTTTGCAAACATTGCGAAGAAGGAGGCGAGAGAAAACTTTTTCTTAGCCGTTCCCACATAAGCAAGCCCGTATCTGCTGCCTATTGAAAGCATCACGCCGTGGAATTTGGGCGCGTATTTTTCAGGCTCGCCCCCTGTTATGTCGGCATGTATGTTATGCGCAACGGTGTGCGCGCTCTGCTCGGCGTTCTCGACCATCTGCGGAACGGGTGAGTTGCTGCCCTCGGGTATGAAATAGAGGTTGTCGCCCGCGACAAACACCTCTTTTCTGCCTATTGCCAGGAGATATTCGTCTGTTTCTATCCGGCCGCGCCCGGCTTTCTGCAGCCCCTCGGCGCTCTGCACAATTTCGGCGCCTTCAACCCCTGCCGTCCATATAACCGTCGCCGTTTTGATGCGTGTGCACGTCTCCCCCTGCCTCAGTTCTATAAAATCGGAGCCGACCTCACAGACGCCGGTGCCGAGAACAAGCTCAACCCCCATTTTAATAAGACGCTTCTCTGCCTTTGCCGAAATGCGCTCGGGAAAGCTCGGCGCCACGCGGTCAAGCATATCGGCAATTACAATTCTTACATCCTTGCGCTCGATTTCATATTCATCGCAAAGTATCGGAACCCACTCGGCAAGTTCTCCGGCCATCTCAACCCCTGTCAAGCCCGCACCAACGATATAGAAGGTCAGAAGGCTTTGCCTTTTCTCGGCATCCTTCTCGCCCGCCGCAAGCCTGAAGACATTTTCGGTGTGCCGGCGCAGACGCAGTGCGTCCTCAAACGACCAGAGCTTATATGAAAATTCCTCGGCGCCGGGAATGCAAAAACAGGTCGGTTTCGAACCGGCCGAGATAACCAGATAATCGTAATTATAGCTGCCGCTCTGCCCGATGAGCTGCTTCTCCTCAAAGTCAATCGACGTTATTGTGTCAAGTTTTATATCAACGCGGCGGCCTGCAAAAATTTTCGCAAGACTTATCCGAACATGGCTGCCGGGCGTTCGGGCCGCTGCTACCTCGTGCAGCTCTGTTAGCATTGTATGGTAAGGATTTTTATCTATTATAGTTATGCTAACATCCTTGTTTTTCTTGAATTTTTTTGCGAGTTTTTTCGCGCTGAGCACGCCGGCATATCCGGCGCCGAGGATGACAATTCTTTTTCCCATGATTATGACCATACCTTTCTGAGAGCGGTGAAATTGTGTCGGCTCGGCATATGCCGGACTGCCGCCCCGCACAGATTTCTGGCACAAAGCTCATGAAAAAGAGATATCATCTTTCGCTCAAGCCTTATACCCTGCGGGAAATTAGTCTTTTTCCGCCCCCTTACCGCCGGGATTCACAATGCTTTTCAGACATTTTATTTTAGATATATACTAACATATCACTTTTTATTTGTCAACTAAAATTAACTTTATTTCCGCGGCAAATAGCCGCGCCGGGCATTACCGAAAGAATTAATGAAATTTGCTTTATTTTTGATTTTGTGTTATAATATATATATGGCTGTATTTGCATGGCTTAAAATACAGTAAAAATTCACAGCCGGAGAATGATTTTTTCGGCTGAACGAAGGAGATTGATGATGTTTACTTTGAATGCGGAAAACCGAAATACGGGCTTGAAGGTCAAACAATTGAGAAAAAATGGAATCGTTCCCGGTGTTATATACGGGAAGGATCTTGAGGAATCTTTGAGCATTCAATTCACAAAGTCAGAAGCCGTCCGTTTCTTGAAGTCCCATGATGTGGGAAGCAAGGCCGAATTATCTATCGGCGGGAAAAAACTTATGGTTTTATTGCGCGAGGCCACATACAAGCCGGCAACAAGCGATCTTGAGCATTTGAGCTTTCAAAAGCTTCAGGCAGGAGAGGCCGTCACAAGCACGGTAAGGGTCACGCTTTTGAACAGAGAAAAGGTTTCGGACATGGTTCTGCAGCCGCAGGACGAGATTTCATACCGCGCGCTTCCCTCTCATCTGATTGATAAAATTGAAATTGATGTTGACGGGATGAGGGCGGGCGACAGCGTCCGAATAAGCGATCTTGATATTGCAAAAAATCCAGATATCGAAATTTTAAGCCCGCTTGATGCCATGCTGGTTTCAATCACCGAGCCTCGCAGAGCGCCGGTGGCGCTTGAGGAGGAGGGCGATGAGTCGTCCGAGGGCGAGGCCGCGGGTGAGGCCGACAGCGAAAACGAGAGCAACTAAACCGAAAATTAAAAAAACAACAATACGCCGGGGGAACTTTTAACAGTAGGTTCCCTCGGCGTATCTATTTTTATTATTACGAATACATACTATTAGCGCTCATATAATCATAAATCATCTTGCCATGCCCCTGCTCTTCCTTTTGAATGTGGTTGAGGGCGTCGCGGAGATTTTGATCTTTGAATTCAAAAACAGAGGTGTTGTAGAGCTGAGAGGCGTGCTTTTCTCCTGAGAGCAGGTCTGTGCAAAGATAGCAATCGTTTTTCTTGTTTTCGTCCTCGGTGTTACCGTAGTGAGCCTTGAAGGTCGGCTGCTGCTGACCCTGCTGCTGACCGCTCATCTGCGGGGGTTGTCCGCTCTCAATTCCGACTAAAGTGTCATAGTGCTGCTGCTCAATTTGGGCGAGATTTGAAAAGAGGGTTTTGAGTTGCGGGTCGGAAGCGCAGTTGGCGTGTTTGTTGTACTTATCTATACAAAGTTTTTCCTGATCCTTAAGATCTTTTAGAAGATCTGTTTCTTTCTGTGTAAGCTGCATATTTAAAATCCTTTCGCATTTTCGCCGCGCATTGTTGCGCGGCTTATTTTGTTTTTATTATGCGCCTTTGATGTGGTATTATTCCTGTTTATTTAAAGTTTGCTCGGCGGCGTAAAATGGCGGTTTATTGACATTTATCCGACGATAACCTATAATGGAAAAAATGCTAATCAAAAAAGGCCCACAATAAAAAGAATCACGCCATACACCGCCCCCGCCAGAGTTCCATAAAGCAAGACGGGCCCCGCAACCGTGAATATCTTCGCTCCGACACCCACAACCGGCCCCTCCGACAGACTATCCATCGCAGGCGAAACAACGGCGTTTGCGAATCCGGTTATGGGTATCAGAGTGCCGGCGCCGGCAAACTTGGCGATTTTATCGAAGATACCAAGGCCGGTCAGAATCACCGCAATAAAAACAAGCGTAACGGCCGAGAGGGTCGATGCTTCCTCCTTCTCGATAGCCAGAGGCCCTGAATAAAGTCGGGTCAGCGCCTCGGCAAGCGTGCAGATAATTCCGCCGACAAGAAAAGCCGCGACACAATCCTTCACTATCGGAGATTTCGGCGCGCGCGCATCGGCATACTTTTTGTAATTATCCTTTCCTATGTTCATCGCATATGATTTCCCTTCCAATTTATCCGCCGCAAAAAATGCGATGGCTTTAATTATTGTCTCCGCGAGACGGGTCATTATGTATAATTATTTTGATATTTGAATCCTTTTCTTAATTTTTGCGGTTATATATGATAGGTGTACATCAAATCCTCATGAAAGGCTTGGCCTAATACATGAAAAGATGGCATTTGGTCTCGAGCGCGTCATCTCCTCGCAGGTATATGACCCCAACAGCTTCCTCGCGGAAATAGCCACACAAACAGAAGATACACAGCTTATTGAGCCCACGCTCGCAACCGGCATAAAAACCTACGAAACCGCCATATCAAAGTTTGTCTCCTCCCTGAAATAAACGACACACAATACCCGCGTCCTCCGCGCAATCGCGCGGAGGACATCTTTTTTCGCGAAACTGTTTACTTTCCGCCAGAAAAATTATATAATAATGATAAGAACACACACATCTGATTAATGGAGGTACATAGCATGTCCGGATGGGAAGATTTCAAAACAGACGCCACTAAGATAGCGTCAAAAGCGGCTCTCAAGGCCGGAGAAGTGGCCGATGCTGCCACAGCAAGGCTGCGGATTCAAGGAATAAAGCTTCGCCTGTGCGAGGAATACGAAAAACTCGGACGCCTTGTCTATAAATCTCAAAAGGAAAATTCCGAAAACCCCGAAAAGTCAAGCATTATAATTGCCCAGATCGACAAACTTCGTGCCGAGAAGAAAAAAATCGAAAATGAAATAAAAACCCGAAAAGAGGCTCATCAGCCCGAGAGCGAGCAGACAGCGGAGGGCTGTGAATAAGAGAAATTTCCTATATTCATCATTCGCATCAGCCCGAGGGCGGCTCACCTTTGGGGCTTGACAAAAAACAACAGGCGGGGGAGCACCCCGCCTGCCCTATCACAAAAAAGCCCTCTCACGCGCTAAGATCGGCACTTCTCATCTACACAAAGCCCTTAGCCTCATTAAAGTTTTTCTCCTCAAAGCCGATTATATCCCTTGCAAGCTGCAGTGCCTCAGGGCGGCAATCCTTGTTTTCATACTCATGCAGCACCCGCGTGGTATCGCAAATCCCCATCACAGCCCCCTCCATCAGAAGCTCGGCAATGCGGCTTGTGCTCGAATCGGTGATTGTTTTCATCCCTATCCCCATTTTCGCACCCATCTTTGCCATCGCACCCTCCTCGCGCGCGGGAACCCCCTCGCTCACAAGAAATCCTCTTGCGTCAGACGCATATTTTTCATAACCGTCGATCAGAGCCGTCATGTGAGACTTGAGCCGCTCGTCCTCGACCTTGGGAAGCAGGTTCAGTACTGAATCGGCTCCCATTTTCATGTTCTTGTAAATTTTTCCCGCAAGCTCTCCCGTGCGGGTAATAGTTCCGGTATTCTCCATTTCAAACTCCTAAAAATAAAGGTTATACGCATAACCTCTCCAAATAAGAAAGGTATACGCGATTAGTATTCGCTTATACCTTTGATTTTATTATTTTTTAAGCCCAAGCTTCTGCGCGCGCACATCTGTCCCCACAAATCTCAGATATTTATACTCGCCGATAATCCGGCTGGCTATTCGCTCGGTGTAGCGCGCCTCTAGTTCTCTGGGCGAAAGATTTGTGTTGATTATAGTCGATTTCCGAAGATTGAGCCTTGTGTTTATCACGTTGTAAAGACAGGAGACGACGAACTGATTTGTCATCTCGGTGCCAAGGTCGTCGATAATCAAAAGGTCGCACTCAAAATAGCGCGAAACCTCGCCTCCCCCGCCCGAGGTGCTGCTGTTGCCAAAGCGGTCCTTCTCAAAATCCGAAATCAACCCCTGAGCGCTGACATAAGACACATCATAACCCCGCTCGATAACCCGCCGCGCTATGGCACTTGAAATATGTGTTTTCCCAAGCCCGGTACCGCCAATCAGGGCAAGATTCCCCGAGCCGGTCTCGGTGAAATTGTTTGCAAACTTGAAGGCCACCGAGAGCACACGCTCCATCTCCGAATAGGTCTGAATATTTTTGCTATAGTATTCAAGCGAGAAATTATCAAAATTCTGCTCACGCATAAGCTGTCCTATGCCCGACGATTCACACCCGGCAATTATCAATTCTCGCCGCATACATTCGCACATCCGTCCGTTGGCATATCCGCTGTCATGGCAGTGATCGCAGGCATAGCGAACGTCGGTATAGTCATCCGGATAGCCGCCGCGAACAAGCAGCTCGCGCCGCTTCTCCTGGAGGCGCTCGTTTTTCTTGCGTATTGCGGCAACCAGCGCCCCGGTGTCGCCGCCAGACGACATAACGGCCTCCATTATCTCAAGCCCCACCCGCCCAAGCTCCCTGTCAAGCTCGCGCACGCCCGGCACAGAGCGCCAAACCTCCTCGCGGCGACGGTCGGCCTCATCTCTTGCAATCCGGTATTTATTTTCAAATTCGGCTCTTATCCGCCTGTAATTTTCTTTGTTATACCCCATTGGCACCTCCGTGTACGCGGGGCGAGCGTTGCGTCCCCGGCTTTATATAAATTACGCCTCCGAATCACTCATGCTGCGGCGAAGCGCCGCCTCAATAAATTCGTCGATATCATAGCTCTTACTCTCCTCAGAACCCGAGCGCTTCTTTTCGCGCTCGGCCTCGGCAAGCTCGGGTGTACTTATCCCGGCGGCGTACCAGCGCTCAAGAATCGAGTTCATATAGGCGGGACTGTACTCGTGTATTGCATCGACCGTTCTCTCATATGCCAGCTCGACCATGCGGAAGTCGTACTTCATCTCGCCTCTCCAGCGCCCGAGAAAGCGTGTTTCTTTCGCGGTTAGCCGCCGTCCCCTCGCTCCTATCATTGCCTTGAATTTTCCCTCAAACTCGCCGTACGCCTCGCGCTCGGCGAGCGCCTCGGCGAGCGCCTCGGCACCCACAACCCCGTCGTCATACATTCCGAATGCCATAGTTTCAACATAGCGAATGCTGGTTTTGCCGATTCGGGCGCAGTAGTCGAGCAGCAAAAATATGTATTCGTCCTCAAGCTCAAGATATCCTCGCAGGCCTATGAGAATCGAAACCTCGCGCGGGTTAAACATTCGCTTGAGCCGCCGCTGCGCTTCGTCAATAAACCCGGTTGCCCCGCGGTCACGTTCGAGCAGATCTGCAAGCTCCTCAGAGGTGTACTCGGGAATCCCGGCAGCGCGCATCAGTTTAGCGCTCTTTTTGCCGGACTGCCGGGAAGCGCTCTCCCCGACAGTGACCGATGTTTTTTCATCCTCGGCCTTTTCAGAAGGCTCGCCCTCTGAATCTGCATCTTCGGAGCTATTGTGCCCGACATCCAGAATTCCGGCGCCGCACCAAAACCCGAGCGCCATATCAAGCTCCTTGCGCGTGCATTTGAGTTTTTTTGCGATATATTCGGCCCTCCCCTCGAAATCCTCGCGACACTCGCTCTCGGCGGCAAGCAGGATTAAGAGGCGCAGCGCCGTTTCCGATGCGCGACCGACACTCGCTGCCGCCGCGGCCGGAAAAGAAGCAGACCCGCCCGAAAAATCAAAATTAATCCTCATTATCATCCGAGCCTTCCCCGGCGGCAGCGTCGGCCTCGGCAAGGCGGCAGAGCTCATAGCTCAGCGTCATCAGCGAGTCGCCCAGGTGAACGTTTTCGACAATTATTTTCTCCCTATCAAAATCAAATTCCTTTCCGGTGAAATTCCATATTCCGCGTATGCCGCACTTAACCACGCGCTCTGCAGCCTGCTGAGCCGCCTCCTTAGGCAGGGTCATAACAGCTATGTCGGCGTGGTTTTCAACGCAAAAACTCTCAAGTCTATCCATATCAAAAACCTCTATCCCTCCGACCTTTTTGCCGATAACCGCCGGGTCAACGTCAAACAGGGCGATAACATCAACCCCTCGCTTCTCGAACATCGGGTTGCGAACAAGAGCCGATCCGATGTTTCCCGTGCCGATAATTATGGCTCGAAAACCCATTCCAACCCCAAGTATCTCGCAGATTTTAGCATATAAATAGTTGACATTATAACCATAGCCCTGCTGACCGAAGCCGCCGAAACAATTGAGATCCTGCCTTATCTGTGAGGCCGTAACCCGCATAATCTCGGACAGCTCTCCCGAGCTTATCCTCGATTTCCCGCCCCTTATCAGCTCGCGCAGATAGCGGAAATAGCGCGGCAGGCGCTTTATCACAGCCGGGGAGACATTGCTTTTATTGAAACCGCTTTTGTCAATCAGGTCGCCAAGCTCGCTCTCCTCGGCCATTATTCTGTCAAAATCAAAATTATCCATTGGGTGGCTCCTTTCGTTGGTAAGAAGGTTTTTGTTTGTTTTCCACAGGCCTGTGGAAAACAGGTGTGGAAAACCCGCTTTTCATTATATAATTCAAGTAATTCTCTTCCTCATGTCGCTGAGGCATTGAGCGCGCTTCCCGCCCGCTCGCCGGCAAGATAGGCAAAATATCCGGCGGCGGCGACCATAGCACCGTTATCTCCGCAAAGGCTTATCGGTGGAACGGCGAAATCCACCCCGCGCCTCTGGCACATAGCTGCGAGTGCCGCTCGCAAGTGCGAATTTGCCGCAACTCCTCCCGAGAGCACAAGGGCTCGCATTCGGGTGAGCCCTAAGGCTGCCTCGGTCTTCTTTTCTATCGCTTCGACTATCATACGGGTGAGCGAGGCGGCAAGATTTGCGCGATTTATCTCGTTTCCCTTTTGAGCTTGACTATTAATATAGTTTAGTGCGGCCGTCTTTATCCCGCTGAAAGAAAAATCAAGCGTGTCGCCCGCCAGAGCGGGCGAGGGCAGTTCAACGGCACGGTCGTCACCGTCTCGGGCAAGCAGGTCGAGAGCCGCGCCGGCCGGATAAGATAAACCGATCACTCTGCCTATCTTGTCAAAAGCCTCGCCCGCGGCGTCGTCGCGCGTGCCTCCGATCTCGTGAAAATCGGTATATGAGTCGACCCTGTAAATCGAGGTGTGCCCGCCCGACACCACAACAGAGAGATGGGGCGGCTCAAGGGTGGGATGCGAGAGATAGGCGGCCGCGGCGTGCGCCTTGATGTGGTCGACCGGAACCAGGGGAATATTGTTAGCAAAGGCAAGCGATTTTGCAAAATTAACCCCGACAAGCAGCGCCCCGATAAGCCCCGGATGAGTTGTCACCGCCACAGCGCCGATATCTGCAAGAGATACCCCTGCCAAATCAAGCGCCTGGCGGGTGATTGCACTCACCGCCTCAACATGCGCTCGGCTCGCGATTTCCGGCACAACACCGCCATAGATGCGATGCGTTTCTATCTGCGAGGCGACTATATTCGAGCGTATCGCGCGCACTCGCTCTCCCATCTCTACGACGGCGCAAGAGGTTTCGTCGCAGGAGGTTTCTATTCCTAAAACAAACATTTATATGACCATTTCTTTCTTTAGGCTCCAAGAGGTGCATCTTCGGCACCTGCTATATTACCCGAATCCGCAAGAGATCCGAGAGCGCAAAAACAGCATTTGAAGATTTTATACCTCAAACTATGGCGTCTTAAACTATTTTCCCCGTTTTATCACGCAGCATCACAAGCGCTGCCTCGCTCGGGTTGCGATAAAAGGCCGGCCGCCGCCCGGCAACATAAAAGCCCTCGGACAGATAAAGCGCAATTGCCGCCGAGTTTGACTCGCGAACCTCAAGCGAGAGAAGGATTATATCCGAGGCGTCTGCATAGTCTATCAGCGCCCGGAGCACCGAGCGCGCGCAGCCCCGCCGCCGGAAATCGGGATGGGTTGCCACGTTGACAATCTGCCCCTCGTCAAGCACCGTAACCATTCCGGCGAAGGCGGCAAGCCTGCCACCCGAGCGCTCGACACAAGCATAGGCCGCAGCGCCCTCTCGGGTCAGCATAAGCAGACCCCTCTCGCTCCAAGGGTCGGAGAAAGAGAGCGCCTCAATCTCGGCTGCCTCTCTTATATGCTCAACCCCGAAGGGTTTTATATCGTATTCCATATGGCGAGTTTGCTCAGCCCGTGACGGTGAAGCTTATTATGTCCCCTGCCTCAACGCATCTGCCACTGTCGCGGCTGTATAGGTAGGCTCCGCCGTCGCTGTATTTGGCATAAATCAGGCTGTAGTAAAGCCCGGGATAGTCCTGTGAGAGAAATTTTATGCGATAGGAAAGGTCGGGCGAAATCGCGGGATAGACGACAGACTCCCCGCTCTCCCATCTTTCTGTCAGCTCGGCAATATCCCCGGCATCCTCAATGGTTGAGAGCACGACTGTATATGCCTGTTCGATGCAGATATATACAAGATGAGGCTTCATCTCCGAGAGGGTGGGCAGCACGACACCCTCAGCGTAAAAAACAGTTTTCCCTTCCTCCATGAGCCACTCGGCCGGGTTCATCCCCTTTATTTCGCTGAATATAACCTTCGCCCCCGCGCTCTTCCACACCGCGTATTCCTCGCCCGCCTCAACCGGCTCATAGGTAGACGGCGCGTTTGTATAAGCTATTCCGGTTTTTTTATCGGTGAAAAGGTTCCTGTCCTTGTCATAGGTCAGCGTGTTAAGAAAGAGAGTGCAGGAGGAGAGAATCAGCGTAAGAAGGAGCACTGCAGCCGCCGCGCGAATTGTTTTTCTGATTTTCATATGCTTCACTTCCTTACTTTAATCAGTATCCGAAGCGCCCGCTGAGCGAATCGTCGTTTTCAACCCAGTCAATAACATCAATAACGCGGTATTCGGTTTCTGTGTCGCGCACGACGACACGCGCTATTCCGGCATTGATTATCAGACGCTTGCACATCATGCAGGAGTCTGTTCCGGGAATAATGCTCCCGTCTTCGGGAGACACGCAAGCCATATAAAGGGTTGCCCCCAGCATCTGCTCGCGCCCGGCCGAGATTATTGCATTTGCCTCGGAATGAACCGAGCGGCAGAGCTCATATCTTTGGCCGCGCGGTATATTCAGTTTATCGCGCATACAATAGCCGAGGTCATCGCAATTTGCTCTGCCCCGAGGTGCGCCATTGTATCCGGTTGAAACTATTACATCATTGCGAACTATTATCGACCCGTATTTTCTCCGCAGGCAGGTGCTACGCTCGGCAACCGTTCGTGCGATATCAAGATAATAATTTTCCTTTGTAACTCTTTTCATTTATGTAGCTCTATCCTTTCCGCGGCCGCACCCTCTCAGGCGGCTCCGGCACATAACTTCATTATATAATTATAGCCTATACTCGACCATAAATCAAGTTGTTTCACAAAATTCCCCGCTTATCAGCCTCATAAAAGAATGCTCGCCTTGTCACCCGCCTTGTATGAAAATATAGATAGCTCTTGTTCCCGCCGTAAGAGCTGCGCCGCGAGGAGTGGAATAGATTCAGAAAACCGGTTTTTGCCATAGCCGATATATACACAAAATGAGTATTCGGGGGGAACTTCGCTCAAGAAGTCCCCCCCGGCCTTTCTTTTATCCACTTTACCTATTAATCGAAAATCAGTATCAGCCCTCAAGCTGCCTGCCCAAAAAGCCGGCCGCGGTCTGTATCAGCTTAGACTCAACCTCACCCCCTATCATGTCACGCGGGCGCTCACCGTTTACATCGGCCACAGATGCCACGCAACCGATTAAATCGCCCTCGGCCAGAATCGGCATTGCGCAGCTTACATAGTGGTTTTCGCTGTCGGCGATTATCGGAAGCTTCTCCCCGCCCTCGCGCCATAAATAAAGTGCTCGGTTCTCGATTATCGTCTCCATTTCGTCAGAGAGCTGTTTGTCGTTATATTCCTTCTTGGGAACACCCGAACTTGCGATAACTGCGTCGCGGTCGCAGATTACAACCGCCATCGAGCAGGTTTTATGGAGGGTTTCGGCATATTGCGCAGCGAAAGAGGCCAATTCCCCTATCGGCGAATATTTTTTGAATATCACCTCGCCATCGCGGTCGGTGTATATCTCAAGCGGGTCGCCTTCCCGTATTCTCATTGTCCGGCGGATCTCTTTTGGAATCACCACTCGGCCTAAATCGTCTATTCTACGAACGATGCCTGTTGCTTTCATATATATAACCATTCCTTTCTATCGTGCCGAGCCTTATGTCTCTTTTCCGGCGTGCCGACAACTTTGCTGCGACAAAATTGCTGCGGCAAGAACACAGGGCTCGTTGTCTGATAAAATTTGTTTTCTTTCAGACTTGTCCTTATGCGAACACTGTTTAAAGCAGTTTGCTTGCTCTGTTAGTGTTTGTTAAAAGCGGGCAATTATGCGTTTGAATAAAAAAATATTGATGCACTTTTCGTGAAGTTTATTTGTGTTGTTGTGATTGTTTTAGAGCTGATAATGTGATATAATTATAATATTAGCAGGTTCCCAAAAAGCCTGCCACGTCGAAACTCGCGCGAGGGCAAGTCAAGCAATGTCTCATAAAATAAGGAGGCTTATATGAATTGGATACACGAGGACGGGCGGATGTTTTGTCTTAACCGGGACGGTGAGCTTTTAGCAGAGCTGACCTATGTTTTCTCGGAAAAGCGCGAGGCTGTTATCAACCACACCTTTGTTCATCCGGCTCACAGGGGAGAGGGTATTGCCGGGAGGATGATGGAGGCTTTTGTAGCGCATTTGCGCGCGAGAAAACTAACGGCAAGCGCCACCTGCCCATTTGCACACGCGTGGTTAAAGAAAAACAGAGAGCTCCTGCCCGATATTATTTCCAAGCAGCCCGATGATGATAATACCGCGTGCAGGGCAGGAGGTCAATGCTAAAAAACCGACGGCCTAAGCCGCCGAGGAATGCAATATATGTATTGACATTGAACGGGAAAAGTACTACAATCTATTTATAGTCGCAGGTTTTTGCGAAAATTGCCAATGTGTATTATTTGTCATATTCAAAGAAAGGTATTGAAAAAATGAAATTATCAAACACAATAGGCTACTCCGAGCGCCGATTCGGAACCGAACAAGCTGTAACACTCTATAAAAACGCCGGATTCGACGCGCTTGACTACTCCCTGAATCAAATGACAGCCGACGATAATATATTTAACACCGATGACTACCGCTCGCGCGCCGAGTATATAAAACAGTATGCCGAGAAAATCGGCATCGAATTCAATCAGACACACACGCCCTTCTCCTTCCCGGTCAAAACCTGGGAAACGCGTTTCGACGACATAGCATACCCGCGCATTCTCCGCTCGCTTGAGATAACCGCGCTGCTCGGCGCCCAAATCGCGGTAGTCCACCCGATTCATTATATGACATATGCCGGGCGCGAGGAGGAAATCTTTGAGATAAACATGAAGTATTACCGCAGCCTTATCCCCTATGCACGTGAATACGGAATTAAGATTGCGGTTGAAAACATGTGGAGGTCTGACCCGCTCCGCAAACACCCGGTTAACGACACCTGCTCGCGCGCCGAGGAGTTTATCCGATACATAGACACGCTTGACAGCGAGTATATAGTCGCCTGCCTTGATGTCGGACATGTTGGCCTTATTGTGGGTTGCGGGGAGGCTGAGGAAATGATTCATGCCCTCGGGCACGACCGCCTCAAATCGCTTCATATACATGACAATAACTACCGCGATGATCAGCACCTTCTACCCGGAACAGGCCTGCTCCACTGGGGCGAGATTGCCCGGGCTCTTGGCGAAATAAACTATACCGGCGACTTCACCTTTGAAACCGAAGGCGCCTTCCTCAGAAACTTCGACGACCAGTTCTACCCCACCGCACTCGGCTTCATGGCCGACGTTGGCCGGCACCTTATCGCACTTGCTGAGAATAGCAGAAAGGCATAAGGCCGGTTGTTTGAAAGAAAATAAGTTTTCTTTCAAACTTTTATCTGTTTACAAGGTGTCATTGCGGGATTTTACCCGCAATGACACTTTGGGAGCATTGAAACAAAAAACTCCCGGAAGGAAAATGCAAGAATGATAAGACGTCTGGCAGGCAGCATACGCGAATATAAAAAAGCAGCTCTGCTCACTCCAACCTTTATTGCGGGCGAGGCAATCATAGAATGCCTCATCCCGTTTTTTATCGCACGACTGATAAATGAAATTAAAAACGGCTGCGAATACGATGTCATCCTCAAATACGGTCTAATACTCCTTGCGATGGCCTTCGTTTCGCTCGCCTTCGGGGCGGCCGCCGGCTTCACCTCGGCAAAGGCTTCGACAGGATTTGCAAAAAATCTGCGCCACGACCTTTTTGATCGCGTCCTGAATTTCTCTTTCGGCAATATCGACAAATTTTCAACCGCCTCGCTCGTCACCCGCATGACCACCGATATCAGCTATGTCCAAATGGCCTTCATGATGATAATTCGAGTGGCGGTTCGCTCGCCCCTGGTCTTTACCTTCTCGATTATAATGTCATATATCATGGGCGGGGCGCTTGCGGCTATGTTCGTAGTCGTCGTTCCTATTCTTATTTTCGGACTTTTTATGGTCGCAAAGTTTGCCATGCCGGCTTTCCGGCGGGTTTTCCGGAAATACGATAAGCTCAATGAGTCAATCGAGGAAAACGTGATGTCAATGCGCGCCGTTAAGGGCTTTGTCCGCGAGGAATATGAAAAGGCCAGATTTGCCGCCGCCTCGGAGGATATCAGGATCGATTTCACAAAGGCCGGACGCATAGTAGCGCTTGTCAGCCCGATTATGCAGGTTTGCCTTTATTTTAATATGATTTTTGTCCTGCTTGTAGGCTCGCGCCTGGTTATCACCGGCATGGGTCTTAACCTTGACGTTGGCCAGCTCTCGGCTATGCTGACATACGGCTTCCAAATCCTAAACTCACTGATGATGCTCTCGATGATATATGTGATGCTTACAATGTCTTCCGAATCGGCGCGCAGGATAACCGAGGTGCTCACAGAGGAGCCGGCACTGAGAAACCCCGAAAATCCTGTCTATGAGCTTTCAGACGGCTCGGTCGAATTTTGCGATGTGAGCTTCAAATATTCCGAGCGCGCCGAAAAATATGCCCTCTCGAATATAAATCTGAATATAAAATCGGGTATGACTGTGGGGGTGCTGGGCGTCACCGGCTCGGGAAAATCAACGCTGGTTCAACTCATCCCCCGGCTTTATGACGTGACCGAGGGCTATCTCAAGGTCGGCGGGGTCGATGTGAGACAATACGACCTTGAAACCCTGCGCTCAGAGGTTTCGGTTGTGCTTCAAAAAAATCAGCTCTTCTCGGGAACGGTGGCCGAAAACCTCCGCTGGGGCAACAAAGAGGCCACCGATGATGAACTCATAGAGGCCTGCCGCCTGGCCGAAGCAGACGAATTCGTCCGCTCCTTCCCCGACGGGTACAATACAAAAATAGAGCAGGGCGGCACAAATCTCTCAGGCGGCCAGAGGCAGCGCCTGTGCATTGCCCGAGCGCTTCTTAAAAAGCCGAAAATTCTGATACTTGACGACTCGACAAGCGCCGTTGACACCCGAACCGACGCGCGCATTCGCAGCGCCCTGCGTGAATATATCCCCCAAACCACCAAAATTATAATAGCTCAGCGGGTGGCGTCTGTTGTCGACGCCGATCTGATAATAGTGCTTGAGAGCGGCAAAATAATCAGCTCGGGCACGCATGATAAGTTGCTCGCCACAAACGAAATATACCGCGAGATCTATCAGCAGCAGACGAAAGGAGGCGGTGAGAATGTCTGAGCCCCTCAGCACCCAAAAGAAAAGAAACCCGATGGTCAGGAAGGGCACTTTT
Source organism: Eubacteriales bacterium (assembly GCA_050309735.1). GTDB lineage: Bacteria > Bacillota > Clostridia > Oscillospirales > CAG-272 > UMGS1002. The sequence continues at coordinate 60,895 of JBNRMS010000017.1, read as the reverse complement.
TTGCGCCTTATCAAGCTGCTTTTCAGATATTATCCAGGGCTTATACCTGTTGTAATATTTTGCATTCTCTTCTCCTCGGCCGTCTCTGCCATTCCCTCGCTCTTTATTCAGAAAATTATAACCGTAATAGAGGCATGGTATAAAACCGGCGACTGGACCTCGGCAAGAGCCGAGATTATCCCCTCAATTCTGCTTCTCATAACCCTTTATTTGCTCTCGATTCTCTCAATGCTGACCTGGACTCAGCTCATGACCTATATCACGCAGGGCTTCCTTCATAAGCTTCGCAAAAATCTTTTTGATAATATGCAGGCGCTCCCCATTGCTTATTTCGACACGCACAAGCACGGCGACATTATGAGCCACTATACAAACGACGTCGATACCCTGCGCGAGCTTATATCACAGTCGCTGCCCCAGCTTCTCCAGTCGAGCATGATAGTGCTCACCCTCTTTGGCATTATGACCTATTACTGCGGCTGGCTGACCCTGCTTGTGCTGGGCGGCGTCGGCGCGATTTTTATCGTTTCAAAGAAGGTGGGGGGAGGCTCAGCAAAATACTTTATGCTCCAGCAGAAAGCAACCGGACGGCTTGAGGGCTTTATCCAAGAAATGATGAACGGCCAGCGCGTTATCAAGGTTTTCTGCCATGAAGACGAGAGCCGAGCCGATTTCAACGCGCTCAACGACAGCCTCTGCGAGGACAGCCGCCGCGCCCATGCGTATGCCAATATCCTCGGCCCGGTCATCATGAATATAGGCAGTGTTCTATATGTTCTTGTCGCACTGGTCGGCGGGCTGCTGCTCATAACAAACGCTCCGAACTTCAGCTTCTCGGGTCTGCCTATCGGTATTAGTATCATCGTTCCCTTTCTCAATATGACAAAGCAGTTCACCGGAAATATAAATCAGGTCTCGCATCAGATAAATTCTATTGTCATGGGCACGGCCGGAGCTGACCGCGTCTTTACCCTGATGGACGAGCAACCCGAGGTCGACCAGGGTTATGTCACTCTCGTAAACGCAAAAATCGCCGAGGACGGCAGCATCTCCGAGACCGACGAGCGCACCGGCATCTGGGCTTGGCGCCACCCGCATTCGGACGGCACAATAACCTATACCCGGCTTGCCGGCGATGTGCGTTTTTATAATGTCGACTTCGCCTATGAGAAAGACAAGCCCGTGCTGCACGATATCTCTGTCTATGCCGCCCCGGGTCAGAAGGTTGCCTTTGTCGGCGCAACAGGCGCCGGGAAAACCACAATAACCAACCTCATAAACCGCTTCTACGACATCGCCGACGGTAAAATCCGTTACGACGGCATAAATATAAACAAAATAAAGAAGGCCGATCTGCGCCGCTCGCTCGGCATCGTCCTTCAGGAAACCAATCTTTTCACCGGAACTGTTATGGACAATATCCGCTATGGTCGGCTTGATGCCAGCGACGACGACTGCCGCACTGCCGCAATCCTTGCCGGAGCCGATGACTTCATCTCCCGCCTGCCCGACGGCTACAATACACAACTATCGGGAAACGGTTCAAACCTCTCGCAGGGTCAGCGCCAGCTAATAGCCATTGCACGCGCCGCCGTTGCCGACCCGCCGGTTATGATTCTTGACGAGGCAACCTCCTCAATCGACACCCGCACAGAAACTATAGTCCAGCGCGGGATGGACAAACTGATGGAAGGGCGCACAGTCTTTGTAATCGCGCACCGGCTCTCAACTGTTATGAATTCCGATGTCATTATGGTTCTTGATAGCGGCCGCATAATCGAGCGCGGCAGCCACGAAAAACTCCTTGCCGAGAGGGGGACATATTATCAGCTCTATACCGGAGCGTTTGAGCTTGAGTGATATGCATCGCGATTTTTCCCGGCAGAATCTGTCTGCTCCGCAGGACAGTGCGCCCTTCTTGGCAATCCACCGAACATTATAATTTGCGGTGCGGCCTCAGCTCTCCTTGTCGTTAATACTAATCAAACCCACTGCCCACGGCGCGCGTGTGCTCTGCACAGAGCACACGCGCGTCTTTTTTTGATACCTTTATTTTTCGCGAACACTGTCGCATTTTACCGAATATTATAATATCGGGGCGAGGGCAATTAAAAGGCAAAAAAAGCCGCCTGAATGCCTCCCCCCTTGATTTCTCTGTTTTTTGTGGTAGAATAATGTTAACAAACAATCAAAGCAAGTCGGAAAGGAAAAGCAAAAAAATGGACAATGTTCAAAATGCGATGATAGGCATTACCATCCCTCTGATCGGAACAACACTGGGAGCCTCGATGGTCTTTTTCCTTAAAAGGGAGATGAAGTCGGTAATGCGAAAAGCACTGCTCGGATTTGCCTCGGGGGTTATGATTGCGGCGTCGATTTGGTCGCTCCTGATTCCTGCTATCGACATGGCCGAGGGGCGGGCGCTGCCCGCGTGGTTTCCGGCTCTTGTAGGATTTCTTGGCGGAATATTATTCCTGCTCCTGCTCGACACGCTAATCCCCCATCTTCATGTAGATTCAAAACAGCCCGAAGGGGTAGGTTCCAATATCAGCAAATCGCTGATGCTGATGCTTGCCGTCACGCTGCACAATATACCCGAGGGCATGGCGGTAGGCGTTGTGTTTGCGGGGATGATGAGCGGCAGCGGAGGCATAACCCCGGCGGCGGCCTTTGCGCTCTCTATCGGAATAGCTATTCAGAATTTCCCCGAGGGTGCGATAATATCAATGCCGCTTGTCAGTAACGGTGTTTCAAAGCGGCGCTCGTTTATGTACGGCTTTCTCTCGGGCGTGGTCGAGCCGGTAGGCGCTTTTCTGACCATCCTTCTGACCTCGCTCATCACACCCGTGCTGCCCTACATACTTGCTTTCGCGGCGGGGGCGATGATTTATGTTGTCGTCGACGACCTTATTCCCGAATCCCAAACGGGCGAACACAGCAATATCGCGACAATCAGCGTTGCCCTTGGCTTCTCGCTGATGATGGTGCTCGACGTTGCATTGGGATAATAGTTTTGCGCCTTTGCTGCCTTTATAAATGGCGGCGCAATCGCCACGGCAGCAAAAAGGGCATGGTCGCAACTATGAAAACCGCGGGGAGCTTCAATCAAGAAGCTCCCCGCCACATTTTTTTATACCATTATCTAATTATAACATTTTATAACATTGAACCTAACACCAGATTGCCTCACCCCGCCCCCGGAGAGGGATGTGGGGCCCGGCCGGGGGCGGCCCGGCATGCTCCAAATTTAGCTGCGCCAAATGCTCCAAAAGTTCTTGAGGGAGGTCTGGGGAAAACTTCTTGGGGGAAGTTTCCCCCAGCGTATCCCTCATTAGCTTAATGTTTTAACGAGGTGATAATATTATTCTATGCTGTCAACAGTCCATTTACCGTCTCCGATTGTAATGTACATCCGATCGCTGACGGCATAGCTGCCGGTAGTGAAATTTTGAATCAGGGTTTCCTCGGTCACAAAAGAACCTGTCACGGCCCCCCGTATGATATAGGAAAGGCTGCCCGAGAAACTATATTCGGGTACTATTTCATTCCATTTTGCCTTTTTCATATACGGTGCCGAGATCCAGATTGAAGCGCGCATCTTCTGCCCGCCCTCATGATAAATGAAGGCACTCATCTGCTTTGAACCGGAAACGGTCACCCAGCCGTCGTTATAGCCAATATGATTTGACACAAATCGCGCGCCGGTCGGAATGCAGTCCGAGACACTGAAGCTTGAATATGCTCGGTCTGTTTTGCCGCTGAAGCTAATCGTCACCTTATAAAGTCCTCCCGCAGCATCGTGGGGGGTTATGGTTTTGGTAATGGTCAGCTCGCCTGTTTTCTGCCCGCCGTCTGTGGCGTCGGCCAGCGAGCCGCCATATGCGGCGCGCACACGAAGGGACGGGTCTGCCTCAAGGATCTGGAGCGAATCAAATCCGGTTTTTGTCAGCCTCAGCACATATGCGCCGCCGGCACGAACGGAAACCTTCTCAACCTCACCCTCGCCGAAGCGGTAGGAGAGCAGCGACTCGACCCTCTCGGTCGGCATGAAATATTTCACATAAGCGGCAATCTCAAGGCCGTAGTATTCAAGTGTGGAAACATGAGTGCGCAGATATCGTATCATCTTCTCGGCATCAATTCGAGAGAGCCGGGAGGCGGTGAGAAGGGCAAGCGAGGTGAGCTTTATGCTCTCCTCGGTGTTATCGCCTTTGATGTAATATTCGCCGCCCTCGGCCTCGCTGCCCGCCTCGGTTTTTATCAGCGCGAGAAGCTCGTTTGCCGCTGAAAAGTCGCCTATATAGGTAAGAGCCGCCGCAAGATAGAGCTTTGTCTCAACGGTGAAGGAGGTGTGGCTTGAAGCGATATGATATACCCGGTCGAGCACCGGCTCACCCAGCGCTCCAAGGGCAAGGAGGGCGGCGGCAAGCTCGGTCGGGTCGGTATATTTCTTGGCGTCGATATAGGAGCTTAGCGTATTTATTATATCAGCCTTGCGATAGCTTGAGAGCGCCTCGGGGGCAACAGCGCAGATCTTGGCCGTAAGCTCAATGTCGCCCTCGCTGTATTCAAGAAGGGGAATAAGTCCGCTCCCCCTTGAATTAAGGGTTGCAGAAATTTCGGCGGTCGACCCTATGCCGCCCAAGCCGAAAAGCTTCTCGGATGCTGTGAGCGCTACATAGCGAGCCGCCAGCGCATCGCTCCGCGCGTCGCTATAATTGCGGTTGATTTGATTCAGAGCGTCTATATATTTGTCGTAGGCCGAGTTGTAGAAGGAGAGAGTGAGCGGATAGGTAAGGGGTGTTAGCGTCTTTATTTGGTCAATTGATATATCGCGCCGAACGTCGACTATATTGCCGCTTACCACCACAGAGAAGTTCACCCGGACGCCGTCGCTGTATTTGCCGCAAACAGCGCTCACCTCGGCGCTGTAGCTGCCTGTCGGCAGTCTGCCGAAATTGAACCAAGCCTGCTCGCCGCTCTTGCTCGAAAGCTTGAGACTGCCTACTCTCTTGCCCGCGCCATCATAGACAGTAGCGCTGTATTCAACGGCTTGTGAGCTGACGAGCGCTCTGCCGTAGGAGCGCGCTGAGAGGGTGACGTCGTCTCCCTCGATATAGTATTCGCAGGCCGAGAGATTGATAAAATAGGGGAGAGTGCATATCACGCCCGACACTCGGCTGCCGAGCTTGCGCTCGGTAACCTTCTGCGAGGAGATATTGCCATATGCAAGCGCACTTATTCTCCACTCGGTGATATTGTCCGGAACTGTGAAGCTAAAGAGTGCCGTACCGTCCTCTCCCAGCTTTATTACCTCAAAAACCGGGTTGTCGGAGAAGTTTTCGCGGATATATATAGCGCTCTCAGCCGACCCGCTATTCTGAGGTGCTTTTTGACTATCCGCCGCCTCGGCTGCCACGCTGTCGGTGAGATAGTATAATGTCTCGTTGTTTATCGATATCTCGCGGAATATATTAAATCTCCCGTTAACCGATATCGAGATTATCGGGGAGCTGTAGCCGTAGTAATACCAATAATCAGAGTAATAACTCGAAAGCAGGTCATAAGGAAGCCTTTGCGAGCCGCCGACCGAGGAGAAATAAGAACCAAGGGGCGAGAGTGTCTGATCGCCGAGCGCGAAGCAGGCCTCGTCTACCACCGAGAGAAGGACAACTCCCGCAACCGGCCGCCCCTCTTTATCTGTCACGCGCAGTCTAACCGCCGCCCCCTCGCCGGGCGCGTAGGATTCTTTGTCGGGCAGGACTTCGACCGCGAGTATATTGTCGGCCTCGTAATCGTACCTGATATGCCCGGACTGCGTTTTGAACTCCGAGCCGTCAAGAGCTGTGGCATATACCTGGCAGAAGAGCGCCATGCTGTCGGTGAACCTGAAGCTAAAGTCCGACTCTCCAACCATGCTACCGGCAAAGCCCTCTGAATCGTAAAGCGTGTAGAGAATCTTGCCCTTTGGCGCTATGCCGTTGTAAAGATATGAGACGCTGACGGTATCGCCCTCCGAGTATGCCTCTTTGTCTGTTATAATTTTGTAGTAGTACCACGAATCGTTATCATGCAGCCTGTAATTATTCTTAAGAGCATAGACTGCCAACACATAATCTGCGCCGTTCTTGGCGTCATAGTAGGATATCTCATAAAAATAGTATCCGTTAAAACCTTCGGCGCTCATATGCTCAAGCCTGATTTTGCCGTCCTCAAATTCGGCCGTGTAGCTCCTTATCACGCTGTCGGACAACCGGGTTGTGTAGTCTTCTATTGTGGTTTTGGTTATCGGGTCGTATCTTGTGCCGGTTCTCACCCGCAAGAACTCTCGCTTTATGAGGCTAACCTTCACGCTGCCCCGAGCCGGGGCTCCGTATATATTCTCGGGGAAGGCGGGATAGTTGAGGTCAGCCTGAGTCCTAAGGCGTGTGGTATCGGTTTTATTGAGGTAAACCTCCGAATAGTCGCCGTTTATCCGCTCGGTGCGAAGCTGGTTTTCGCTGTGAAAATAATAAACCGATTTGTAAAGACTAAGCGAGGAGGTTTCATATCCCGTCAAGTAGGCAGAAACCCATATCGAAATTGGATATGTCGAGTTTGCGCCGGGGTATGCCGTCGTTTTTATGCTTATCGAAGCACTCCCGTCGGCACCGGTGACAACTTCACCGTCATATACAAAAGGGTTGTCGGCTCTCATCCTGAAGCGAAGACCGGGCGCCGGGGTACCGTCAAAAAAGGAGGCAGTAACGGTGGCGGTGATTGTATCTCCAAACTCATAGAAAAGCTTATCAAAGCTAAGTGATGCGCGATAAACCGGCTTATCCTCCTGCGTCACCCTTACATATTTCGAGGCGACAAGCGCTCCATCCGACGTGCAAAACCTGATATAAAGGGCGTACCCTGTGTAGTTCTCGATTGGTATGTTGCCCGAGAAGGAGCCGTCGGTGCCAAGAGCCACCGACCCATAGGGTATACTGCCGACATAGACATAGAGCCGGGAGGGCAGCACCTCTTCACCGCCGGGGGTGAGGACTCCGTAATAATTAACACTGTCGTCCGGAAAATAAACCTCGCGGTCTGTGAATATATATTTGCAGAAATATTTAATCTCAGCATCGGCATTTGCCAAAAGGGGGATTATTGTCTCCTCGCCGCCATGCTCAATTTTCACATATGCCGCGTTTGTGTCGCCGTTCTCAATAATTGCCAGTCCGCTGGCGTCTGTTATGCCGGTAAGCGTCGTGTAGGACGCTGCCCCGCCCTCGGTATTCCAGGAATTAATCCGATTAAAGCATTGGGCGGTGACGGTTGCTCCGGCTGCCGGGCCGGCGGACGCTTGGTCGGGTCGGCTGTCTTTTAGGTTATTGACCCAGAAAAGCGTATTTCCGTAGCTGCTCTCGGTATGAACCCGCAGGTTTGTGCTCTGAATTATGGTCTGCATACTTTTCTTGTATTCGCCGCCGCCCCACTGCCCGGATACAATATAGTTAACAAGATATATCCCTTCCTCAAGCTGCGGGAGCGAAAAATATGACTGAACAGAATAGTTGTTGCTGCCTGTGCTCACCGGGGCTATATTATAGCTGCCGACATTCGTCAGTCCCTTAGTCGGGAAAAGATAATTATCCTCGGAATATAGATAGTTGGCGCGCTGCCCTTCATAGTCCTTCATGGCAGATATCGCATCGTCTGCAGAGCTGTATCGCCAAATCTCAACTGCGATGTCGCTCTGTTTGGGTGTTTTTCTATCTATATTTGATAGGTTGTAATAAATAGTCGGATACTCGTGGGGCGAGAATATAGTCTTGGTGTTCTCGGAGTATATTTTCATAGTCTCCTTGCCGCTCGATGTCTCTTCGGTTCCGGTGCGGAATTTTGCCTCATGAGCTTGCTTGAGCTCTCTGCCCGAGGAGGAGGTTATCCCTTGTTTCACCTGCACTGTATAAACAGTGTTCGGAGCGAGATTTTCGTCGGGAACAAAAACCACAGTGCGCCCGTCGGGGTAAAGCTCAAAATTCCCCTTAATTTTCGGCAATATGCTTATATAATTTTCAAATTTTACATTCCTTACAGATTCGGTGAAGGCAATTTCGATTCCTGCGTTGAGAGGAACACCCACCGCAAGATCTGCCGGAAGCAGACTTTTGACGGCCAGTTCGCTCTCGGTCTGAAAAGTGTAGCTGCTGACCGGATTTTCAGGGTTGCCGAGCGTAAAGCTGTAAATCCTGCCGGCGTCAAGCTCCCGGGCGGCGGGGGTGAGAAGAAATTCGGTCGGCGACAGTGTGCTAAGAGTGAAGGATACAGTCGGGGTCACGGTCAGATATTTTGAGAGGGTTTCGGGGTCGGTTGCGCCCGTTGTTTTGATTGTGAAATATGAATCGACCGGGATTATCGCCGAGCGGTCGTTATTAGCCGTCACGCTCACCGAGGACAACTCCTCGGGCAGGTCGTTTACTCCGTCTGAGGTGAAGGCTGAGCCCGAAAAGACAAAGCCCTCGGGCTCGCCTTTGTCATTATTCAAATTTACGAACGGGAAAATAACGCCAAGAAGAATCAGCGCCGACAGAAAAACGCAGGCGGCGCGGATTACAGTATTCTTTCCCGGATTTATGTACTGCTTTTGATTCATAATAATGTATCCCCCAAAATTATTAGAATTTGATGCTGCGGCGAGTTTACTTTTGCTCTATATGACGTTATAGAGCCATTAAATGTTCCATTTTTGACCTTTCTTCATAATTACTCAGCTGCCACTTTATTCATTTCATGATTTTTTCTTGAATTATTCGCCCGACCGAAGGCGATGATAAATCAAGGCCGCCAAAAGTCGCTTAACGAAGGGCGGGTGAAAAACATTACGCTTGCCTCCTGTCAAGCAAAAAACTTTATATTCCCCCGGAGAAAACAATGACCTCACACCTAAAAAAGCTATTTTCAATTATTTTGTTAATCTTCGCCCTGTCCTCCTGCTCCTCTGCCCTTGCGTGCGAGAAATGCAAGGAGCATGTCTCAGACAGCGCAACCCTACACCAAACCGAACCGACAACCGACAAATCTGCTGCCCTGACCGCCGACAGTTCCGAGAGCATAACAATCCTCATGGCCGGAGATCTCCTCCTTCACCGCTTTGTTCAAATGAGCGGCGAGAAGCCGGGCGGGGGCTATGACTTCACCCACATTTTTGCAAAGCTGCGCGACCAGATATCCTCGGCAGACATCTCAATTATCAACCAGGAAACCCCGCTCGCGGGCGAGGAGTTCGGCCTCTCGGGCTACCCCCTTTTCAACGCTCCCCTTGAGGTTGCAGATGCCATTGCGTGGGCCGGCTTTGATGTCGTTTTGCAGGCTACAAATCATACACTTGACAAAGGCAAATCCGGAGTAATCGCCTGCCGCTCCTATTTTGCCGAGCACTATCCCGAAATAAAAATAGCCGGCACCGCCCTCACAGAAGATGAGTCGGCCGGCATATGTGTGGTCGAGCGGAAGGGATTTAGGGTCGCTCTGCTCAATTACACCTATGGCACAAACGGCAATCCGATTCCTTCCGATATGCCGTGGATAGTCAGCCTGCTTGACGAGCAGACCGTGAGAGAGGATATAAAAAAGGCAAAAGAGATTGCCGACTTTGTCGTAGTCTGCCCGCATTGGGGGATTGAGTATGTACATTCACCGTCGTCGGGTCAGCGGCTATGGTGCAAACTTTTCTTTGAGTGCGGCGCCGATCTGGTCATCGGCACACACCCGCACGTGATTCAGCCGTTAGAGTGGTACGAGGAAGATGGCCGGACTATGCCGGTCTTTTGGTCGCTCGGAAATTTCGTGAATTCAACCGCCGAGACCGGCCGCGGGGTGTGCAACCGTATGCTCGGCGGTATGGCTTTGATTAGACTGTCGCGGGGCGAGGATCGAGAGGTGTATGTCAGCGAGGCGTCTGTAATCCCGATTGTGACACAACTCAACGAGGGCTACGCGGGGATAACAGTCTATTCATTTTATGATTATTCCGAGGAGCTTGCCGCGGCAAACGCTCTTGTGCAGAAACGCGACCCGCTCTTCTCATACAGCTATTGCCAGAAGGTTTTCAGCGAGATATTCGGGGATGCCGTAAATTAGAGCAGGGCGGGCGGGAAATCAGATATCTTCCTCATCTCCCCTCCCCCGCTCGGCGAGCGGACGATATTCCCTTCTCGGGCATACATTCTTATAAGCCGGACGGATTATCTTCCCGCCGTAAATCAGCTCTTCTATGCGATGCGCGCTCCATCCGGCAATGCGGGCGATTGCAAAGAGTGGAGTGTAAAGCTCCTCGGGAAGACCGAGCATATCATAGACAAATCCACTGTAAAAATCTACGTTTGCACTAACACCCTTATACATTTTGCGCTCGCTTGATATCATGCGCGGCGCAATTTTTTCAACCGCCGAATAAAGAGCAAATTCGTCTTTCCGCCCCTTCTCGTCAGACAGCTTTCTTACAAAGCGACGAAGGATAACCGCCCTCGGGTCGGACAGCGAATAGACCGCGTGACCGAAGCCGTAAATAAGCCCCGAGCGATCAAAGGCTTCCTTGCGCAGCAGTTTTCGGAGATAGGCTTCAATTTCATCCTGGTCCTCCCAGTCGCCCACCTTCTCTTTCATATCATCAAACATCTGGCAAACCTTGATATTGGCCCCGCCGTGCTTGGGCCCCTTTAGCGAACCGAGTGCCGCCGCTATCGCCGAATATGTATCGGTGCCCGACGAGGAAACCACACGGGTTGCAAAGGTTGAATTGTTTCCGCCGCCATGTTCGGCATGAAGCACAAGCGAGAGATCGAGAACATTTGCCTCAAGTTTTGTGTATTTGCTGTCAATGCGCAGCATATGCAGTATATTCTCGGCGTTGGACAGTGAGGTGTCGGGCTCGTGTATAAAGAAGCTCCGGCTGCCGTCGATATAATAATCAAAGGCCTGATAGCCGTAAATCGCCATCATGGGCAGGGTCGCGATAAGCTGCAGGCACTGGCGCATAACATTCTCAATGCTCGCGTCGTCGGGATTTTTGTCGTATGAATACATTGTCAGCACGCTTCGCGCCATCGAGTTCATCATGTCCATGCTCGGTGCCTTCATTATCAAATCGCGCACAAAAGAGGTTGGCAGCGAGCGGTAGCCTGCCAGTGTCGCGTGGAAGGACTCAAGTTCCTCGGCGGTGGGAAGATCACCGAGGAGCAAAAGATATGTTATCTCCTCAAATCCGAAGCGCTTATCATTCATGAAGCCTGAGACAAGTTCCTCAATGTCATACCCCCGATAAAAAAGCTTTCCGCGAGAGGGAATCTCCTTGCCGTTCTTAATCTTTTTGGCATATACCTCGGATATTTCTGTAAGGCCGGTGAGAACCCCCTTGCCATTTAAATCGCGCAATCCGCGAAAAACATTGTAGTCTGTATACATAGACGGGGTTATATTGCTGCCGCTTATGCAGCGCCCGGCAAGATTTCTTATTTCATCTGTTATTTCAGAATAGTTCCTTTTTGTATGTGGCATACTTTTACCTCCGTAAACTGTAATCTTATCACGCAAAACGCGAGTCTGAAAAAAATAATAATGTATATCATAGTCGCAAGTGAATTTCTCCCATGCCCTAGCTCGCCGTTACGACATCGCAGCTTTCTTCGAAAGCTGCCAATGTGCATATTATATAATATTTCACATAAAAAGTCAAATTGTATTTTTTGATTTATGCATTGCTGACAATATAATTGAAATATTAATAGCATAAAGCCATCCTGTTTTTACCCTGATAAGTAAAAGCCGTTCAATGCCCTATCGCACTGAACGGCTTGTTTGTCCGGGTAGGTGGCAAATTTCGCCATGTCTTTTATATAGTTTAAATAATTTAATCAATCGTTGTAACTGTTGTCTGCCAGACCTATCCTTGTGCAGGGTATGCTGCCCTTTATCAGGCCCGAGAGAGGGTGTCGCGAATGGGCTATTATAATTCGGGTGCCCCGTCGCGCCGGCATAATCATGTATTCAAGCTTTGCCCTTGCACCGTGCGCCCCCGCTCGGCTTGCGCCGACACAGCTCTCTTGCAAGAGGCGGATGTTTTGCTCAAGCTCATCCGGGGTTTTTCCGGTAACCTCACGCACCAGTGTCGACGGGTCTGCGGGGTCTTTATATATTCCCTCGGTGGAGGTCAGAATAACAAGGAGTTTTGCTCCGACAAGGTCTGCCACGGCAGCCGCGGTTTCGTCGTTATCGACACACTCAACAATCCCCTCGGCCTCATGGCGCAGCGCCGACAGCTCCATTTTGCGGTTTTCCTCGTCCGACACCGGGTCGTTATAATTTATAATAGGTATCGCGCCCTGCCCGGCGGCGCGCCGAAGGAGCGAGGCTATATGGGCGCGCTTCTCCGGACGGTTGAAATGTGTGTGCTCGACTAAAACCTGGCGCACCGAATATTCAGGCTTTATAAACTGGCGATAATGCGACATCAGAATGACCTGCCCTTGGGCGGCATAGTCGGTTTTATCCTCGTCGGGGTCGCCGACAAGCGAGGTGCCTGTGCGCTTTATATAGTCAAGGCGCCCGATTTCGGTGGCTCCCGAGGAGACAAGTATATCGCCCGGAGCGAGCTCGCGGCCAAGGCGGGATATTATATTATAGTCGATGTCGTTTTCCTCTTTGCGAATGAGGGCCATCGAGCCTATTTTGACTACCATGCGGATTGATTCTGACATGGGAACTCTCCTGTTTTTTGGTTTATACTATATTGATTCAGACATGAAAAATGATAAATAGCGAAAAACAGCCCGCTCACTATCAAGCATCGCCCGCACGCTTGAGAAAGCCCTGCAGCGCGGGGGTTTTGGGGTTGTTGAAAAGCTCGGCGGGAGGGCCCTCCTCGGCAATTACCCCGTCTGACATAAATATTACTTTATCAGCGACATTTTTAGCGAACTCCATTTCGTGGGTTACGACAATCATTGTACTGTCTGTCGACTTAAGGCCGCGGATAACCGAGAGAACCTCTCCGGTTAACTCTGGGTCAAGAGCCGAGGTCGGCTCGTCGAAGCAGAGTATGTCGGGGGTCATGGCGAGCGCGCGGGCGATTGCCACGCGCTGCTGCTGTCCGCCCGAGAGCTGGCAGGGATAGGCATTTTGCTTAGAGGTCAGGCCGACGCGCTCAAGCAGGGCATCTGCCTTGGCGTCTATCTCTCTGTACCGCTCTGCGCGGTGAGCCCTCGCAAAAGACGCACCCTCCTCGGCTCTTATCGCCCTTATCTCGTCTCTAAGGGCAAGTGTGGGTGCAAGGGTTATATTTTGTTTTACGGTGTACTGCGGGAAAAGGTTGAAAGCCTGAAAGACCAGTCCGAAATGCAGCCGGTTGCGGCGTATCTCGTCCTCGTTCTGCGTGTTTTTGTCGTCGGCGTCGAGCAGCAGTTTGTCGTTGACATAAATCTGCCCCCTATCGGGCCGGACAAGGAAATTCAGGCAGCGGAGCAGGGTTGTCTTCCCGCTCCCCGACGAGCCGATGATGGCAAGAACCTCACCCCGCTCAAGCGTGAAGCTGATATTTTTCAGCACATCGGTGTCGTCGAAATGTTTTTGCAGGTTTTTAACTTCAAGTATCGGCATTACTCTCACCTCCCTTGGCCTTATGCACGGAAAACGCTGAGCTTCTTCTCAAAATAGTTGAAAAAAATGGTCAGCAGAGTGTTGAAGGCGAGATAGAAGAGACCTGTATAGAAAAGCGGCCAGATGATAAATTCGGCGACAAGCACCTGTTCGGCGCAAAAGAGAATCTCGACAACCGACAGTGTGCGCGCGAGCGCAGTGTCTTTGACAAGGGTGATTGTCTCATTCGAGATGGGGGTGAGAATGTTTTTTATCACCTGCAGGAGAACCACGCGGAAGAAAATTTGAGATTTGGTCATCCCCAGAACCTGCCCCGCCTCAAACTGTCCGCGCGGAATATTTTCGATGCCGCCGCGGTATATCTCTGAGAAGTAGCAGGCGTAATTTATAACGAAACCGAAAAGCACCCCTGTGAAATATGCCAGGGCCACATTCCCGCCAAAAATCGGCCAGCGCGTAAGCGGGTGACCGAGGGCAAGGCCGGGAAGATAAACCACTATCATAAGCTGAAGAAGAAGCGGAGTTCCGCGGATTATGTAGACAAACCCCCGCGTCAGCCAGCGCAGTGGCTTGAAGCGACACATCGCACCGAAGGTGAAAACAAGGCCGAGGGGGAGCGACATAACCAGCGTCAGCGCGAAGAGCAGCAGCGTGGTGCCGAATCCCTCAAGCAGAAAAAGGGTAATTTCCCAAAAACTCATTTTATAACATCAACTTTGCGTTTATTTTTCTTTTTAGATTATGCAAGAGCGCACCCTGCGCCTTATTTTGAAACAGCCGCCTCGTAAAGCTCTGTCATATCGTATTTGGCGGCAATGGCGGCAAGAGTTCCGTCGGCTATAAGCTCGTCGATAATGGCGTTGACCTTCTCTGTCATATCCGAGCCGACGCGGAAGCCAATTGCGTACTCCTCGTCCTCAAGCTCAATTTCCTCAACTATCATAAGATCGGTATAATCTCCCTTGCCGACACTGGCTCTGGCAAGCGTATAGTCGAGCACAACGGCGTCAAAGTTGCCGGCGTTCAGAGCAACAAGGGCTTCAGACTGCGAGGAGGAAGCGGTGTAATTTGCCTTTGAGAGATTCTCGTCTGCCTCAATCGCACTCTCGCCGGCCGAACCGCCCTCAGCAGTCACAAGCGCACCAACAAGACCCGCCGATGTGGCGAATTTATCGGCGTCCTTCTTGTTTATAACGACGCACTGGCGGTTGAAGAGATATGTATTGGTGAAGTCCATATTTTCGCGGCGCTCCTCGGTAACGGTAAGACCGTTCCAGATAGCGTCTATATTTCTCGCCTTAAGCTCGGTCTCCTTCATATCCCAGTCGATAACCTGGAAAACCGGCTCTATCTCAAGCTTCTCGCAAACGGCCTTTGCGAATTCGGTGTCAAAACCGGTCAGAGTTTTGCCGTCGCTCTCATAATAATTCATGGGCTTATAAATGGTGATGCCTATCACCAGCTTTCCGGCCTTCTTTATCTCGCCGTAGTCAGAGTCCGAACCTGCGCAAGAGACGAGAATGCCCGCGAGGAAAATGCAAGCAAAAACAAAAGAAAAAATACGTTTCATAACTATAACCATACCTTCTAAATAAAAATGTATTTGCACCCAGACAGCAGCCCGGCACAGTTGAATATAGTTTACTACAAATTTAAACGGTTGTCAAGATAGCGTTGTAACAATTCAGCGCGTCAAAGTGTTTTTTGCCCAAAGAAAGCGCGAACCCATGTCCGCAATTCTTTATTCACTTAATAATCATGCCTTGCAGGCAATCGCGCTTTGTTTGAAAAAACTGTTTTATTTCAAATGTTCTCCCCGGGAATATCGGCGACGACATATTTTTCGCCGGCTCGGAGCGCCTCTGTAACGCGAGCATGGCCAGAGACAATATAGTGCTTGTCACGATAGGGGACTATTATGATTTCTCGGCCCCCGCCGGTGCAGCAGTGCTCAACAGGGTAGAGCGCCTTGGGAGAAATATATATGCGGCGCCGGTAGTTTTCGCGGTCTGCCGTATAGGCGGCGAGCGAATCTTTTATTATAGGGATATAGTCCGGGAGCTCGGCATAGGTTGAGTCAATAATAAGATCAAAGTTCGCGTAATCGAAGTTATCAACACCGTATATCGTGCGGAAGCGCATATTTTCGGCCTCGCTCCGACGCTTTAGCTGGAGCGTCGCTTCCTCGGGGCTTTTGTAGGGCTCTTCAGCGCGCGGGTCATCAAAAACCCGTCGCCCAGCGATATCGGGGTCAATCGTGATAAATATGCGGAAGCTGTCACCCGCGAAATGCCATGCCATGCGCGAATCGAAGATTATATTGTCACCGGCGCGCTCCTTTGAAATGCGCTCTACGGCACTGTCTATAAGCCGGTCATATGAGAGGTCGTCTTTTGTTATCTGGTTCATTTGTACCATATCGACACCCATCTTTTGAGCGATCTCACGCAAATATTCGCCCGTGCTATAGCGCTCATAGCCCATTTCGTCGCGGATGAGTTTGCTGATGGTGGTCTTTCCGCTGCCGGTTTTTCCGGTGATCGTTATGTGCATATACGGCCTCCCTTTTGTGTCAGATTTTTTGATGATAGATATATATTATAACAATATTGATATGCAATGTCAAGGATTATAGGACTTGTTCTTGTTTTGCTGTCATATGCTATTTTCTCATCCTTTAAGCGTATTTCATTCATTGATGGCAAACAGTTTTATTCTCAGTTTTGTTCTCGGTTTTTTATCTAAGGCACTCCCAAAAGCCCGTCGCTTTGCATCATGCCTCAAATCCGGACAGAGACAGACAAAAACAAAGCGACAAAGCGAGGGGCCGGGGGGAACTTTTCCTTAAAGTTCCCCCCGGCCCTCAGCATCTCCCTCGGGCTTACTTTCCGTAATTAACCGAAGCCGAACTCAGAGCGTCGTTTCCGGCGCCGCGGGTTATCGCATTCCAATCAGAAGAGCTGCCGGCGAAATTTATTGTTTTAAGAGCTTTGCAATCGCTAAAGCTTTGAGCATAGATTGCAGTGATGGTTGAGGGCAGATTTATCTCGGCAAGAGCCACGCAGCCCGAGAAACTGCCGCCGCGCTCGGCCTCGCCGTCAAGATATCCTATTGTCACAGCGCCCTCGGATATGGTGAGTTTTGTAAGTGATGTGCAGCTCACAAAGGTGTTGGCTCCGATATGGGTAAGTCCGCTCCCAAGGGTTGCGCTCTCGAGCGCCGCGCACTGGCGGAAGGTGTTGTCGCCAAGCGAGTTAACCGTGTCGCCAACTGTTATATGCACAAGATTCTGCGCATAGGCAAAGGCGAAATTATTGACGGTTAAAACGCCGTCGGGTATGGTGTATTCTCCGCCGGGCTTCCCGGCCGGGTAAGAAACAAGCACTGTTTTGTCGGCGCTCATAAGCACGCCGTCGATATCCGAATAAGCGGCATTTGACACGTCCACCTTTATTTGCGAGAGCGACAAGCAGTATCCGAGAGCTTCGGTGCCGATAGTTTCAACGCCGGCGCCAAGCTCGACCGAACCGAGAGCAAAGCAACCGAAGAAGGCATAGTCTCCGATTTTTTTAACAGTGTCGGGTATTATTATTTCGGCAATCGACACGCAGCCGAAGAAAGCTTTGTCGCCAATTTCAAGAAGCCCCTCGGGCAGTCTTATCATTGTTATGCTGCGCGAATCGGCGAAGGCCTCGGCGGCGATTTTGGTCACGGGTTTTCCCTCATATTCGCCCGGAATCTCGACTTCTCCTATCGCGTTTTTGCAGCCGATAACCTCGGCATAGGAATCATATGCCCGAAACTCAAGCTCGGGAGTGATTATGCCGGGCGAGGTGTTATAAGAACCGTCCTCAAGTGCGCGAGATATGCTGTCAATCAAATCATATATGTCGGTTTCGTCTTTGCCCTCACCTCGGTCGGTGCCGCACGAGGCGAGGGTGGCCACCAGGAGAAGAGCCGCAATTATAAATAGAGCGATTTTTTTCATTTTAATAATTTCCTTAACATAAAAGAGTGTGCTTGAGCTTATTTTACCCCGAAAAGCGTCTTTTGTCAATGCCGGTCTTTGCCCTGCCTGTGAACGCACTGTTAATTTGCCGCAAATATTGAGTTAATATATCCGCGAAGCACATCTGCCTCCTTCTTATAACCCGAGGCCGAGAGGTGAATTATATCGCTTATCGCCTTAACATAGACGCCAGCCCGGGTTGAAACCATGGCATCCGAGGTTATCCGGTCGGTCGTGTTGTCTACCGCGATATGGGTGGGAACAAGATAAATCCCCTCGCTCTCGCGCCCTCCGAAGGCGGCAAACTGCATATTGAAATATTCAAATTGCAGCTCGCGCTTCAGTGCGATATCGGGGTTCCCTGCCGAGAGAATATAGCCGTCGAGCGGGGCGAGATATTCGGTCATTATCAGAATTTTGACAGATTTGCCCGACGAATTATTGTAATCAAGAATTGAGTCTACCATATCCCGATAGTAAACTATCGAGAGCGAGTTATAATTATCGTTGGCGCCGAGATTAAAGACAACAAAATCGGGCGCCGGCTGCGATGTGCTTGTCAGATAATAGGCAAAATCAAATTTGCTTTTTGCGGGATTGTAGAAGGGGTTGTTTGAGGTTGAGGTCTTTGAATAGGTCGCATAATTGGCAGCTGACCACGCCCCCCTCCCCTCGTGGGCATTGCCCGAGCCGGTTTTGAGTGTTCCGATAAGGGTCAGCGAGGAGGACATACTTGACTTGAGCGTGTCTACAATAGTTCCGTCCGATATCCGGCTGTCGCCGATAATAAGTCCTCTGAGCGACAGATTCTGGGGACTTATTGAGATAAGCTTGACATTTTTTGAATAGATAACCGTCAGGTTGCCGTTAATATATTTGCGTATATTAAAGACGAGGTCGGCCGTCTCGGCAACTGTCGGAGTTATGGCAAGCGAGCCTGCGGTCATTTGCTTTGTGCCGGTTCCGCTGTAGGTGAAAGAGGGATACATATCCGACGATAAGCCCACGGTGAACTGGTCGATCACAAAGCAGGTCTTTACGCCGACCATGAGCGTATACGAATCCATCAGATTGACCTTAGGAATTTCAATCCCCGTCAAATCAATATCTCCCGTGCGCGACACAACCTCAAGGTATCTTGTCGACGCATAACAGACCTTTCCCTCATACATTATCTTGCTCCATGTGATGTCTCCCGTTCCTATGCCGACTCGGACAAGCTCATCGCCTTCGCTCAAAACCTTAAGGATATTCGCGCTGCTCAACGAATCGGGCGAGGAGCGCAGATTGAGATTTCCAGCAATAACAGCCACTGTTTGGTTGACAATAGTGTATCCCTCGCTGTCAATAGTTCCGATTGCAGGGTCGGTCTGCCCGCCGGTGACGCCCGACGAGCCGGGGTTCGCCCCGACATATCCCGCATCGATTATCGTGTTGTTTGTCAGGCGCACTATGAGATGCTTCTCGGCGTTTATGTAAACTGTCGAGATGCCTACACCGGTGCCGGTGCCGGGCTCGGTACGCGAGCCGAGCAACTCTGCCACCCACTCTGCCTCGGTTCGGGTATAGCCCGCAGCAACAGCCACCTCGTATGCCGATTTCCCGCTCGCACCGTCCTTGCCGTCGGCGCCGTCCTTGCCATCGGCGCCGCGCAGCGAGGCGAGCCACTCCTCAAGCGTTCCCTCAAATCCGGCGCCCACGGCAAGCTCATAGGCAGATTTTCCCGCCTCGCCCCGAAGGGTTGCCAGCCACTCCTCCTCGGATCGAGCCGTTGTCATTCCCTTCTTCAGAGCAATTTCATAGGCCGAGAGCCCGTCTGCCCCATCCCCAGCGCAGGACGAAAGAGGCAGGGTGAGCAGCAAAAGTGCAAGCAGTGCGGCAAGGATATTTGCGGTGTTTTTCTTATTCATTCAAAAAACCATACCTTTCTTTTAGCCAAGCAGCTAAGATTTGCGCCGTAGCTTGTCGGCCAAGACACAAAGCCTGTTAATTTGCCTGTTAAATTGAAAGAAAGCCTGATTCCTTCCAAGCTTCCCATCCCAATATTGAGAAATGTGATATTTGGTTATAATTATAACAAAAGGCCTTTCTTTTTTCAATAGACAGCCAAAAACAAAGTCCCCCGGAGCGATAATTTTAAGAATTTCCGTCATAATTCACAAAAAGGGGAGGCATCTTTGGTTATAACCTACAGTTGACAAGCTCGAAAAATGATGTTATAATTTCGCCATAAATGCAGTGACCGGAAATAAGTAGGCCTGCCCGCGCATTTCAGAGAGCCGCCGGATGGTGAAAGGCGGCAATGCAAGGCAGGGCGAATACATTCCGCGAGGAGCGGACCGAAAGTTTGCGACGGGTGCGTGTCAGCCCCCTTCAATCACAAGTAGGCTCCGACGGGACCGCCCGTTAGCGCGGAGGGGTATTATCGTACCCGATGAGGTCGGAGCCGCGAGGCTTCGATAAACTGAGGTGGTAACACGGCAATCGAATTGTCGTCCTCTGTATCATTTAGATACGGAGGGCGTTTTTTATGTCCTCCGAGAATCGGGATTTTATCCCGTAAAATCAGCGGGAATACCCGCGGAAATTATTTAAGGAAGGAATATTTTATGTCAGAAACAGCCGCTATGATAATCAAGGTCGCCATGCTCGCCCTCTTTTTCGCGGTCACAATCTATGTTGGCATACGGTGCCGCACCCGCGCGGGAAATGTGTCGGGCTTTGTGCTCGGCGGGCGCGCAGTGGGAACCTGGCTCACCGCTTTCGCCTACGGAACATCTTATTTTTCAGCAGTTATATTCGTCGGATACGCCGGACAGTTCGGCTGGAAATTCGGACTCGCCTCAACCTGGATAGGCCTTGGAAATGCTTTTCTCGGCTCGATGCTCCCCTGGATAGTGCTCGGGCGCAGAACCCGGATAATCACACACCGGCTCGACGCCAAAACTATGCCCGACTATTTTGGCAAACGCTATTCGAGCCGCGCGCTTAAAATCGCCGCCTCGCTAATAGTCTTTGTTTTCCTCATCCCCTACACCGCCTCGCTCTACAACGGTCTCTCCCGCCTGTTTACAATGGCATTCGGTATTGACTACGCCTGGTGCATAGTCCTGATGTCGGCGCTGACCTGTGTTTATGTCGTGCTGGGCGGATATGTCGCCACGGCGGTTAACGACTTTATTCAGGGCATCATCATGCTCGCGGGTATAGTCGCGGTTATCTTTGCGCTGCTGAATGTGCAGGGAGGATTCACCGAGGCTGTCGCAAAGCTCTCAAATGTCAGCGCAGAGGGGGTTAACCCCGGCGGATTCGCCTCCTTTTTCGGGGCAGACCCGCTCTCGCTGCTCGGAGTTATAGTCCTTACATCGCTCGGAACATGGGGAATGCCTCAGATGATAGGCAGATTTTATGCCGTTAAGGACGAGGCCGCGATTAGAAACGGCACGCTTATTTCAACCCTCTTTGCAATTATAATCGCCGGCGGCTGCTATTTTCTCGGCGCCTTCGGCCGGATATTTGATATCGACATTTCCTCGGGAGGATACGATATAATAATCCCCACCATGCTTGAAAATCTCGGCCCTATTCTCATTGGTCTTGTGGTTATTCTTGTGCTGTCTGCCTCAATTTCAACCCTCTCGGCGCTCGTGATGACCTCAAGCTCGACACTGACACTTGACCTCATTAAGGGAAACATCATCAAGAACATGAAGGAAAAGCAGCAAATGCTCTATATTCGCGTTCTTATCGCATTTTTCATAATTATCTCGGCAACTATCGCCATTCTCCAGTATAAATTCAATTTCGCACATATCGCCCAGCTCATGGGAATCTCATGGGGCGCCCTTGCCGGTTCCTTCCTCGCGCCCTATCTTTTCAGCCTTTACTGGAAGCGCAGCACAAAGGCGGCGGCCTTTGTCTGTTTTGGCTTCAGCGTAACACTGATGATTGCAAATATGCTTTTTAAATCAAGCTTCCCCGAAATACTTCAGTCGCCCATAAACTGCGGCGCATTTGCTATGCTCTCGGGCTTTATAATAGTGCCGCTGGTAAGCCTGTTTACAAAAGCGCCTGATAAAAAATTCATAGACGATGCCTTCGCCTGCTACAACCGCCCGATATCCGAACTTGACGGCGAGGGCGCCTGATAAAACTCAGAAAGGAACACTCACACAAATGCCGATTACCCAAACTCTCGCCAAGAACGCCCTGCTTTACCGCGACGAGGTTGCCCTTGTCGAGATTAACCCTTCCCTGCCCGACGAAAAACAGGTTACCTGGAAGGAATATGCCCTTATCGAGGCAAATGCAAACGCCCCCTTTCGCACAGAGATGACCTGGGGCGACTTCGATAAAAAAGCCAACCGCTTCGCGAATCTGCTGCTCTCGCGCGGCATTAAGAAGGGCGACAAAGTTGCGATCCTTTTGATGAACTGCCTTGAATGGCTACCGATTTATTTCGGCATTCTCAAGTCGGGCGCTCTTGCCGTTCCGATGAACTATCGCTACACCGCCGACGAAATAAAATATTGCGCCGACCTGTCCGACGCCGATGTTCTGGTGTTCGGCCCCGAGTTTGTCGGCCGGGTCGAGGAGATAAGCGACCGGATTCCAAAGGTTAAACACCGCTTCTATGTAGGAGACGACTGCCCTACCTTTGCCGAGAGCTACAACAAGCTTGTCACCTACGCCACCTCGCGCGCACCCGACATAGACATCTGCGACGACGACTACGCAGCTATCTATTTCTCCTCGGGCACGACCGGCTTCCCAAAGGCTATTCTGCATAAGCACTCGGCGCTCGTCCACTCCTGCATAGTCGAGCAAACCCACCACTCCCAGACCCATGACGACGTTTTTCTCTGCATCCCGCCCCTTTATCACACCGGCGCAAAAATGCACTGGTTTGGCAGCTTGCTTGTCGGGGGGCGCTCGGTGCTGCTAAAGGGCGCAAAGCCTGAATGGATTCTTCGCACAGTCTCAGAGGAGAGGTGCAGCATAGTCTGGCTGCTTGTGCCGTGGGCTCAGGACATACTTGATGCGATAGACCGGGGCGATATTAATCCTGATGACTACAACCTCTCGCAGTGGCGTCTTATGCACATCGGCGCCCAGCCGGTTCCGCCCTCACTGATCAAGCGCTGGAAGGCAGTTTTCCCGCACCACGAATACGACACCGACTATGGCCTGTCCGAATCTATAGGACCCGGCTGCGTACACCTCGGGGTCGAAAATATACATAAGGTCGGCGCGATAGGAAAGGCTGGGTTTGGTTGGGAAACCAAAATTATCGACCGAGCCGGCAAACCCACACCGCGTGGCTCGGTCGGCGAGCTCTGCGTAAAGGGGCCCGGCGTCATGTGCTGCTATTATAAGAACGAAACTGCAACCGCCGAAATTCTCAAAGACGGCTGGCTTCTGACAGGAGATATGGCGCGCGAGGACGAAGACGGCTTCATCTTCCTTGTAGACCGCAAGAAGGACGTTATTATCACGGGCGGAGAAAACCTCTATCCGGTTGAAATCGAAAACTTCATCAGAAAACACGATATGATCAAAGACGCAGCGGTGATAGGACTGCCCGACGTCCGTCTGGGCGAGATTGCCGCGGCGATAGTCGAGGTTAAGCCGGGCGAGTTGCTCACCGAGGCCGAGCTTGATGAATTCTGCCTTGCCCTGCCCCGCTATAAACGGCCGAGGAAAATAATCTTCGATATTGTACCCCGCAACCCCACCGGCAAGATTGAAAAGCCCAAGCTCCGCGAAAAATATTGCGGAACAAGCCTTGTTGCGGCGCAGAACGAGATTGAGGCGGAATAACTGACTTTTATTGCATGATAAACAAAATCCGGTTGAAAGATAAAAACGCTTTCAACCGGATTTTACTTGTAAAAAACTTAGTTTTCCCGCCGACCTTTGAGAAAGCTATAGCGGCAATAAAATGAAAAAGCGTTCGGCAAAAAAGAGAGAAAGACAAATCTCGACCTTATAAATGATGTTAATGTCACAAATTTTATAGTGAAAACGTACAAACATTATAGTGAAAACATACAAGCTTTGATTAAAATCATTGACAAACCCTTGGCGTAGTGATAAAATATGGAAAAGATACATAATGACAACAAAATAATATGAAAGACGGAGGTAGGAACCATGCACAACAGCAAAACTTGCCTGCGTGTAACGTTTAGGCTTTCAATGTATAATTTTATGAAAAAGTTTGTTCTTTTATGCATGGCAGTCGCTATGTGTGTGCCTTTCGCTTCTTGTAAAAAAAATGATAATACACCGCATAATCTTGACGAATGGATGAGACTCGGTTACCCGCCTGAATTTTATGATAATTGGAAAGACCATCCCGACGGAAGTCCCGATCCGACATACCCCGAAGGCTTTCCCGATGTGATATACAGCGGCGACGATTTTATTTGTTATCCCGAATGTGGGCAGTATAGCAAAGATATTGAGAAAATTATTATAAAGGTAGAATGCGTTAATGCTGAAATATTGACCCGTTTTGACACGGGGGCGGGGCAAGGGTTCGATACATTTTATTATTGCAATACCCCGAGAATAGAACGGCTAAGCGGCAATGTGTGGGAGCGGATTCACTATCTTTACACCGATAATGAATGGCATTACTTCGGTTCAGGGAGCGAAAGAGCACATGTAACAATAAAGAAAAAAAGAATTTTCCCAAAACTAACAGCCGGGGAATACAGGGCAATTGTTTATGTAGGTAAAACCTGCACGCCGCTCTTCGCCTATTTCGAGGTTACAGGGTAAACACAGCGGTGCCTCCGGGAATGCCGAGGTTGGCGCTGACGGCCGAACAGATCGCTAAAATAAAAGAAGCTAAGTGAGAAGAGTAGTAGAGCATATGTTCGTTTCATAAAACTTATATCCCCGTGTTTCTAGAAACACGGGGATGGTTTTGTGCGGCTCCGACGCCTGCTCGCCGCCCCCCTTTTCTTGCTCCCGATATCATTTAATAAGCACGTCCCGAATATACATACTGTAGCGATATACGGTGTTATGCGGGGCGTTTTCTGTTCCGCGGAAAGGATGAGACGGGGAATATGGGCGGCGTTGGGGTTAAAGAAAGGGTGATTTCTCAAGCAGGGGTAGGCCGACAGCAATCGGGCGGCGAAGCCAGAGCCGTGCGGACAAGGACAGTGGGCGGAGTCTCCCCACTTTTGCCGCCGCGCGGCGGTCTATGTGAGGCCGAGGTTGTCGCCTCGCGCAAGAGATACGGCGCGAATATCATGAGCCGAAAGAAAAAAAAGAGCTTTGCCGCATATTTTTTCCGCAATATGTGGGATCCGGTTATAAGAATTCTTATCGCCGCGCTGGCGATTAATATAATCTTTACAATCCGGGGGGGCGACTGGGTCGAATGCGCCGGAATCGCAGCGTCGGTTTTCCTCGCCACCCTCATCTCAACCCTCTCGGAGTACGGCGGCGAGGCCGCCTTTGAAAAGCTTAATGCCGAGGCGGGTCAGGAATACTGCCGTGTTCGGCGGGAGGGTAGAATCCACCGAATAAAATCGGCAGAGGTGGTGGTAGGCGACTGCGTCCTGCTCTCGCCCGGCGACAGAGTTCCGGCCGACGGACTTATTATCTCGGGCTCGCTCATGGTTGACCAGTCGGCTATGACAGGAGAGAGCCGCGAGGTTGAAAAATCCCCGTCGGCCGACAGGCGGGTCGACCCCTCCGCCCCCTCGGCGCTCCTTGGGGGGTGCGCGGTGATGTCGGGCGAGGGAGAGGCGGTGATAACGTCGGTGGGCAACGCCACCTTGCTTGGCGAAATCTCGCGCGAGATTCAGGAGGAGCGGCGCGACAGCCCTCTTAAACTTCGTCTTGCTAAACTGGCAGGGCAGATAAGCAAACTCGGCTATATCCTTGCCGCCCTTGTGGCGGCGGCCTATCTTTTCGATGTTATCGCCCGCGACAGCGGCTTTAGGAGCGACATTATCATAATGAAGCTGTCCGATTGGCGCTTTATGTGGAGCACGCTGATTCACGCGCTCACGCTTGGCTTGACCGTGATTGTCGTTGCGGTTCCCGAGGGGCTGCCGATGATGATAGCCGTAGTTCTCTCGGCAAATATACGGCGCATGGTGCGTGATAATGTTTTAGTCCGCAAGCCGGCCGGAATTGAGGCGGCCGGAAGCATGAACATACTTTTCACAGACAAAACCGGAACGCTGACCGAGGGCAGGCTTGCCGTGGGCGAGATATATTCGGGCGAGGGCAAGAAATATACCGGCGCCGGCGAATTGAAAAAAAAGAATTCCTTTATTCATGAGCGCTTTATCCTCTCGGCTTTTCTGAACAGCTCTGCGACATACGAGGGCGGAACAATAAGCGGGGGCAACTCAACCGACCGCGCCCTGCTTGCCGCTGCCGGCAGGGAAAGGCCGACCGGTTGGCGCACCCTCTCGCGCCTGCCCTTTGATAGCGCGCACAAATACTCAGCCGCCGCAGTCGGCGGGCGGGAGAGGGTGACGCTGATAAAGGGTGCGCCCGAGCTACTGCTCCCCTATGTCCGACAGTCATACCTGCCCGGCGGAGGCAGGGCGGCTGCCGACACCGAGCAGCTCTCCCGCCTTGTCCGCGAGCTGAATTTAACGGGTTGTCGGGTAATACTAATAGCCGAGAGCCCGGGTGGAGCAGGCGGGAAGCTCGAATTGTCGGCACTCGGCCCTCTTGTCTTTGTCTGCCTTGTCGTGCTTGACGACAGACTGCGCCGAGAGGCGCCCCTCTCGGTATCAGAGCTGCGGGGGGCGGGGATTCAGGTTGTAATGATTACCGGTGACAGCCGGGATACCGCCGCCTCGGTCGCGCGCTCGGCCGGAATTCTCGGCGGCGGGGTTGATATTGTACTTGTCGGCTCCGAGCTTTCGGCCATGTCCGACATGAAACTCAAAGAAATACTTCCCCGCCTCGGTGTTCTCGCGCGGGCGCTGCCGTCCGATAAGAGCCGGCTTGTTCGGGTAGCGCAGGAGCTGGGGCTTGTGGTCGGGATGACAGGCGACGGTAT
The DNA here is from genome assembly GCA_050309735.1 of Eubacteriales bacterium. GTDB lineage: Bacteria > Bacillota > Clostridia > Oscillospirales > CAG-272 > UMGS1002. The sequence goes on along the minus strand of JBNRMS010000017.1, from coordinate 34,214 downwards.
AAACGATGCCCCTGCTCTACGCCGCGCCGACATCGGATTTGCAATGGGCTGCGGAACGCAGGTTGCCAAAGAAGCCGGAGATATTATAATCCTTAACAACAATCTTGCCACAATCACAAAAGCTGTACTCTACGGGCGAAATATTTTCAAGAGCATCAGAAAATTTATTACCCTTCAGCTCACCATTAATTTTTGCGCCGTCGGTGTTTCGATGGCCGGCCCCTTTATCGGGATCGACACACCTGTTACTGTCGTTCAAATGCTCTGGATAAATATAATAATCGACACGCTCGGCGGTCTTGCTTTTGCGGGCGAGCGCGCCCTTCCCTCCTGCATGAAGGAGAGGCCAAAGCGGCGCGACGAACCTATTCTAAACGCATATATGGTCAACGAAATTGTATTTCTCGGCGGATTCACGATTGCGCTCTGCATAGCTTTTCTAAAGCTGCCCGCAGTTGTGTCAAAATTCAGGCCGTCGCCCGGCAATATCTATTTTTTAACCGCTTTTTTCGCGCTCTTTATCTTCTCCTCGGTCTTCAATTGCTTCAACGCCAGAACCGACCGCCTGCGCCTTTTTGCCGGGATTGGCGGAAACCGCGGCTTCATCCTGATTATGCTCTCGGTGCTTGCGGTGCAGCTTATATTTGTCTATCTCGGCGGCAGCGTTCTCCGAACCGCCCCCCTCACCCCGCGCGAACTGCTCACAACCGCCCTTATCTCGCTTCTCGTCTTCCCCGCCGAATTTATCCGCAAGCTGCTATGGCGCTTTTTCGTAGGCAAGAAGGGATATTAAACAGAGAAAACGCAGAGGCAATCCTGCCCCTGCGTTTGTTTGTTTATTAGATTTACTGATAATCAACCACATGCACCCATGAGAGCAGAAGTCCTCTCTCGTTGGGATTGCCCTTGACCGATTGTGAGGCGGCGACTATAGGAAGCCACTTCTCGACATACTGCCGGGCGGTGTCGCTCTTTTTGCAGAAGAGGCGCATATATTTTTCGGCCTTCTCAGAGTCGCCCGCGAGCCAGAAGAGAAGGTAGGTTCGGGCGGCGTCGGCCGAGGCATTGCCCTGAGTGGCGTGTGACCAGTCGATAACATAGGGCGTGCCGTCGCTCTTTATAATAATGTTTGAGGGATTGAAGTCGCCGTGACAGAGCTTGTCGTGCTTAGGCATAGACTCAAGCCGCATTGACAGGTCATAGCGCGTTGTGGCGTCAAGCGAGGTCTGTGAAATTTTGCGGAACATCTTGTCGCGCAGGCGGGGAAGCAGGGGAGATTTTTTAGACTGTACATGAAGCTGGATATCGACAAAAAGATTCAGATATTCGTTTGTTTTTTCGGGATTCTTGGCCATAAGACTGTCAAGCGTCTCTCCCTCGATAAAGTCGGAAACTATCGCCCATTTCCCGTCTGTCATACAAACCTGGCGGATTCGCGGGATATTGAGTCCGGTTTCCTCTACACGCGCCTGATTGAGCGCTTCGTTTAGAATATCCGACTTGGCGAAACCCTCGCCAAAGACCTTAATCACCGCATCGCCGTCACGGTATATGGTTTTGTTGGTTCTCTCTGCAATAATATTATCAAGTTTCATCCTGATTCCCCCTTATTCATCAAACTTTTTTGTGCGTTCCGTAGTATGCGTTGAGGTACATCTGCTTGATTTCGCTTATCAGCGGGTAGCGCGGGTTTGCTCCGGTGCATTGGTCGTCGAAGGCCTGCTCGGTCATCTGGTCAAGCCGCTCAAGGAAATCCGCCTCATCAACACCATATTCGGCAATAGACTTCTTGATTCCGACCTTCTCTTTAAGCGCGTCGATCGCCTCGATTAGTCTCTCAAGCTTATCCTCGTCACTCTCGCCGCCAAGACCGAGATAATCGGCAACCTCAGCATAGCGAGCAAGTGTGTGCGGATGATCGTACTGCGGGAAGGTGCCCATCTTAACCGGAACCTCGGCCGCGTTGAAGCGAATCACCTCGCCTATCATCAGCGCGTTTGCAACACCGTGAGGCAGGTTGTGGAAGGCGCCTAGTTTGTGCGCCATCGAATGACAGATGCCAAGGAAGGCGTTTGCAAAGGCCATTCCCGCCATTGTCGCCGCGTTTGCCATCTTCTCGCGGGCAAGGCTATCATTTGCGCCGTTATCATAGGCGCGGGGCAGATATTCAAATATCATTTTAAGGCTGCGAAGGACAAGTCCGTCTGTATAGTCGGTGGCAAGCATCGAGGCATATGCCTCAAGGTTATGGGTCACCGCATCGATGCCCGAGGCTGCGGTAAGCCCGCGCGGCGCTGTCATGTGCAGGTCGGCGTCGACTATTGCCATGTTGGGAAGCAGTTCATAGTCGGCAAGCGGATACTTGATTCCGGTTTTTTCGTCGGTTATAACCGCGAAGGGGGTTACCTCCGAGCCCGTTCCGGCCGAGGTTGGGATGGCGATGAAGTAGGCCTTCTCACCCATCTTCGGGAAGGTGTAGATACGCTTGCGGATGTCTGAGAAGCGCATTGCCATGTCATCAAAGTTTACTTCGGGATGCTCATAGAGAACCCACATAATCTTAGCCGCGTCCATAGCCGAGCCGCCGCCGACGGCGATTATGCAGTCTGGCTCAAAATCGCTCATCATAGCCGCTCCCTCCATGGCACAGGCAAGTGTCGGGTCGGGGGTGACATTGTAAAAAGCGGTGTGCCTTATCGACATTTCGTCAAGCTTGTCGGTGACAGGCTTTATCATGCCGCTCTTATAAAGGAAACTGTCTGTAACAACAAAGACCTTCTTTTTGTTGAGCACGCCGCCAAGCTCCGAGAGAGCCACCGGCAGACAGCCTTTTTTGATATAAATCTTCTCGGGTGTGCGGAACCAGAGCATATTTTCTCTCCTTTCGGCAACCGTTTTTATATTGAGCAGCTGCTTTACGCCGACATTTTCGGAAACACTGTTGCCTCCCCATGAGCCGCAGCCAAGCGTCAGTGACGGGGTAAGTTTGAAGTTGTAAAGGTCGCCGATACCGCCATGCGAGGAGGGGGTGTTTACCAGTATCCGGCAGGTTTTCATGCGCGCGGCAAATTCGTCGAGCTTTGCCCCCTCGGTGGCCTCGTTAATATATATTGAGGAAGTGTGACCCATGCCGCCGTCGGCAATCAGGCGCTCGGCCTTTGTAAAGGCGTCGTCGATATCTTTTGCGCGGTACATCGCCAGAACAGGCGAGAGCTTTTCATGCGCAAATTCTTCCGAAAGCTCAACGCTCTCAACCTCGCCGATGAGAATCTTTGTATTCTCTGGAACCTCAACACCCGCAATTGCGGCAATTTTAGGAGCCCCTTGTCCGACGATTTTAGCGTTAAGCGCACCATTGATTATGATGGTTTTTCTGACCTTCTCTATCTCCTCGGGATTGAGGAAATAGCAGCCGCGCGCGGCAAATTCGCTCTTTACCTGCTCGTAAACCCCGTCAAGCGCTATAACCGACTGCTCAGACGCGCAAATCATGCCGTTATCAAAGGTTTTGGAGTGAATTATCGAGTTGACCGCAAGCTTAATGTCAGCTGTGTCGTCTATAATGGCCGGTGTGTTTCCGGCGCCGACGCCGATGGCGGGTTTGCCGCTCGAATAGGCGGCCTTCACCATGCCGGGGCCACCGGTTGCAAGAATCACATCCGACTCTTTCATAACAAGATTTGACAGCTCAAGCGTGGGGGTGTCTATCCACGAAACAATGCCCTCGGGCGCGCCGGCTTCAAGAGCCGCCCTGAGCACAATCTTTGCCGCTGCAATAGTGCATTTTTTAGCGCGGGGATGGGGGCTGATTATAATACCGTTGCGCGTTTTAAGCGCGAGCAGGATTTTGAAGATTGCGGTTGAGGTTGGGTTTGTCGTTGGGATAACTGCGGCGATAACGCCCAGAGGCTGGGCAATCTTCTTGATGCCATATGCACTATCCTCCTCGATAATTCCGCAGGTTTTGGTATCGCGGTATGCATTGTAGATGTACTCGGAGGCATAGTGATTCTTGATAACCTTATCTTCAACCACTCCCATACCGGTTTCCTCGACTGCAAGCTTTGCAAGCGAGACCCGCTCTTTATTGGCGGCGACGGCGGCGGCAAAGAAAATTTTGTCTACCATCTCCTGATTAAATCCGGCAAAGATTTTCTGGGCGGCGCGCACTTTCGCTATCTCGGATTCGAGCGCCTCGATGTTGTCGACAGGCGTGCTGTTCAGTTTTTCCATATTAAATACACCCTTTCATGGATTTTGATTTTTAGTTTAAATGTGTGCGGATACATTATTATTTATTATCCGACATCATTATATCCTATTGTTAATTAATTGTCAATATTGTGCGACATGTTAAAATCCCGTATTTTAAATTAGTTTAATATGCCTTTTTGTGATATTTGACAAATAATTAACAAAGGCTCGCAAATCAATGGAAAACCTGTTGTTTTTGGCGCTCAAGAAGACTCTCAAATTAAAGAAAACGGGGCGGGCGCACTGTCTTGTCGCCGCCAAGCAAATAGCTTTGGTGCACTTTTGTCTTGCTTAATAAATTTTTATTTTAAAGACAGGTCAATTACGTCACGCGGCGGCCTGTTTCGGTATGCCCCGCGCGTAAAATCGGGCATCTCCTGCGGTGCTCCCCCCTCGGCAATAGATTTAGCGCTTAAATATGTTATACTCTTCCATGCCGCCATGTCGTAAACGTCAATAGGCATCTCGCAGCCCTCTCTCAGCGCCCTAAAAAACGCGCGGAACTCAACCCCATCCATCCCGCCGTGACCAGACCTTGCCCCCTCCTCGCTCATCTTCCGCCACTCCTCGGGCAGATATTTCTCCTCATACTCCCGCGCGTTGTCCTGATAGGTGAGATATCCCTTCATGGTGTCAAAATATTCCTTCATGCCGTCAAGAAAAACCATGTTGTTGCCCATCTCGTACATTCCCTTAGTGCCGCGCACGGTGAATTCGCGATTATAGGTTCGGGGGAGCGAGGTGTCAAGCCGCAGAGAAATTGTCTCTCCCCCCTCGCAGGTGATAAGCGTGTTGACAATGTCACCCTGCCGATATATCTCGCCGATGCGGTTTTTGTTTATCGTGTCGGGGCGGCTCCTTATATATTCGGCAAAGCCGCGCGCCGAGCTCGCCACCGAGACGAGCGATACCATTCGATTGCCGCGGTTTATATTGAGCAGCTTGGCAATCGGGCCGAGCTCGTGAGTCGGATAATTCTCGCAGTTGTAATCCTTATAATATTGCAGGCGATAGTGGCGGTTTTCCTCACTTGAGAGAACTTCGTGCCGCAGATCATGCGCGTATGCCCCTGAGCAGTGGACTATCTCGCCAAACAGCCCGTCGCGCGCAAGCGCCGTCGCAAGCAGCTCTCCCTTGTTGAAGCAGCAATTTTCCATCAGCATTATCGGAGTGCGTACTCTTTCGTAGGTGTCGACAAGGCTCCAGCACTCGTCGGCAGAATAAGCGCCCCCCACCTCGACCGCCGCGGCAATAGAGCGCTCCATGCAGAATAGCGCAATCTCGGTATGTGCCCCCCACCCGGTGGCGATAAGTGCCGCGTCGGGCTTTGTTGCGACGAGCATTTCGCGGTAATCAGTACACCCGAAGGGGCGCTTCCCGGTTTTCTCAGCGACATATTCGCCCGCCCTCTCAATTCTGTCGGGATAAAGGTCACAGAGGCCGACTATCTCAACCCCTTCAACAGGCATTATAGCCTTTCGCATAAGTCCCCAGCCCCGGTTTCCAAGACCAACCACCGCGAATCTTATTTTCTTCATATATGAATATTCCTTTCCGTACGCTTAAACTTATATTTTCTTCCCTCATTATACCACAAGCAAGATAACATTTCAAGCCATCGGCAAATTTTGAGGTGCTTGATTAAACGTATCTCGGTTGACTTTTTTTATATTAGATGATACAATATGCACATTGGCAGGTTTCGGAGAAACCTGTGATGTCGCAACGGTAAAGAAGCGCACGGGAGAAATTCACTTGCGTCTATGATATAATATGCACGCGGGCAGCTTTCTTCGAAAGCTGCGATGTCGCAACGGTAAAGAAGCGCACGGGAGAAATTCACTTGCGACTATGATATAATTCACACAAGCAAAGTCAGGCGGCTCAGGACTTTTATTTATCTCGGATTTATTAATAAAAAAGAGGTGGTTTTCATGGATTATTTTATCTGCATCGACTCAGGCGGCTCCAAAACCGACACAATTCTACTCGACAATACCGGAAGAGTTCACCGCCGCGACATATCAAAGGGAGCTAACGGACTTGACATAGGAACCGATGAGGCAATAGCGAGAATTCACGGGGCCATCGAGCGGGTGCGCGCCGGCTTCCCCGAGGAGATAACCGCCATTAACGGCGGGATTGCCGGAATTTGCCACCTCGGCGGATACTTATACGATTTTCTTGCCCCCAAGGGGCTTGCTCGCAGCATAAGGATATATGACGACGGACCGAATCTTGTCTCAAGTATGCTCGGGACTGAGGACGGCTGCGGCATGATTGCCGGCACGGGGGCAACGCTATATATAAGAATTGCGGGCAAACAGCCCATGCACATCGGCGGAAAGGGCTATCTTATTGACACCGGAGGCAGCGGGTTTGTTCTGGGGCGCGAGGCCCTTCGGATGATTTTCCGCGAATACGACGGGCGGGGCGAGCCCACAATACTTACCGAAATGATCACAAAAGAGCTGGGCGACCACCCGGCAAACCGCCTTAAAGAAATTTACAGAGGCGGTCGCCCATTTATCGCGTCGCTGGCGCATAATGTCTTTGAGGGGCGCAGACTTGGAGACCGCGTCTGCGAGCAGATATATGATGCCGCCGTCGACAATCTCGCAGAGCTGACAATCGCTGCCGAGCGGCATTTTGAGGGCGGGTTCAAGGTTGTAATGGGCGGCGGACTTTTCTCGGCCTTCCCTGAATACTCTGTATCGGTGCGCGAGAGAAGCTCGCCCCGTGCGATAATGATCCTTGCCGATGTTCCCCCGGTTTACGGCGCCGTAGTTGAGGCGATGCTCGATGCCGGATACGATATGCCCGACGCCGACTTCAAGCTCCGCTTTTCTGAGAGCTATTCGGCTCTCGCGCAAAAAAGATAAGGGCTTGAGGGAAAATTCATACCAAACGCCAATCTTCTCACAAAACGCGCGGCTTTCCGCAAATTCAGCAAAGACTCTTACGGAACACGCGGCTTGCCATAAACTTAATAAAAATTCGTAGGGGAGCACAATGTGCTCCCCCTGTTTTTGATATAATCCATTTATCATGTTTGCCGGTTTCCGATAATTCCGGAAGCGGCGGGAGCACATTGTGCTCCCCTACATCTATCGTTCTAAAAATACTCTCTTTTTTGCTATCGCGCCCCCGTACAACCTCAAAGACACGCTGTCATTGCGGACTTCAAGCGCAACAACACAATGCCGCTCATATCACCACAATCGCCCTCACACTTCAATCATTCGCCGACGCCGGCAGCTCGCACCCTCCCCATTCGACAACGGCAAAGCCGCGTCTCTCAAAGCCGGCAAGCTCCTGCTCGGGTATCTCGGCATATGAAACGGTTGGCTGGTATGTCATAAAAACACGCAGGAGCGAGTCGGGCGCGGGAGTGATTTTGAGCCTTGCCATGTCGGTGTAATCGTCTGTCTGAAACTGAATAAGGTTATATGGGCTGCCCTGCATGCGAGGCAGCCAGAATTCGATAAACTCCTCTGCCTCGGCACTAATCAGTCCGAGCTGTGCGAGTTTCTCGCGAAGAAAGCTCTCGGTGTCCTCCCCGGCGACGCAAAATCCCTGCGTTATCTCAAGCAGGTGATTTGGCATCCCTTCCCAGAAAAGATAAGGATAGCTTATGCCGTCGGGGGATATAATCGTTCCGTCGGGCTGCGCTAAAACATCCCAGCCTCCGGCCGGATATTCGGGAATGGTTGCAGTCAGTTGGCCGTCAAAGAAAAGCCTGACATTAACCCATATCGGCTCGGTGGGGTAAAGATAAATCACAGGTTTGTCAACGACATATCCGGTGGATTCGCCGACGCCTGCCGACTCTTCTGCGGCATAATAAAACTTATCGCCGATAAAGAGATATTGAGTGTCGTTATATTCAACGATTCTTGCGCCTCGGGTGCCGTTGTAATCCTTGTTTCCTGTGCCCTCGATTATGAGAGCGACCTCGCCGGGCGCACCGCCGGTGATTTGCTCGATTCTATATTGTCCGTAGTATACCGGCCCTGTCTCGGAGATGGTTGAAAACCTGCCGCCGAGCCCAAAGGTCAGCTTTGCGTCCTCGGAATTAGCCGGCGGCGCCCAGATCATCTCGGTCAATTTCTCAATCGGCAGCGCCCCGGCCTCGCCGATTATCTTCACCCCGCTCGCCCTTATCTGCCCGGGATAGGATTCCATAACGGCCCCGTCATACTCTATCAGGATTATCTGACCGGCCCTGAGCGTGAGGCCAAGCCCGGCGGTGCTGAAACTGATAAGGTCAGCCGAGCCTGTCGGCGGGCTGCCGGTCTCGGGGATTACTAAAACAGAGTCTGCCGAAACTCTTACCACAAGTGCCCTGAACTCGGATTTAGCGCAACCCGTCAGACAAAGCAAGAGGAGCAACAGGACAGTCAGGAATAGGATAGCCTTGCTTGAATTCATAGAAATTCCCTCCGTTATTTATATAACACTATTACCTCATTGTTTGAAAGTTCCCCCAGGGGTCTGGGGAGAAACTTCTCTGGGGAAGTTCCCTTCGGCGCATCCCTCATTAGCTTAATGTTTTAATTGGTGCTTAGTATAAATAAAGACGCTGAGATTTCCCTAATGTTCCTCAGAATCATTGCTTTAGGATGACCTGTCAGGCGCCGGTCTTGAGAAGCCAAGCTGCCGTATCGCGCCGACGGCGCACCGAAGAAGCGTTCTTGCGTTGACGGCAAGCATCAGCGCCATGAGCGCCGAGCTGACTATCCACCAATATGGGAAGGCAATCACTGTGACCGCGCACATCAAAAAGAGCAAAGCAGTGTTGACCGACAGGCGCAAATAGTTGACAAAAAAAACGAGGTGCTTCTGTACAGACACGGCACGAATGATAAAGACGGTAAAGAAACTCGCCACCGCCGCCACCGCGGCACCCTGAGCGCCAAGGAGCGGAATAAGAGTGAGATTCAGCACAAGGTTTGTCAGCGCCCCGAGCAGCGAGGTCATAAACGACAGCTCGCTCTTTTTCTTGACCAGATAAACACTGCCCATAAAAGTGGTCAGCGCCGAGAAAACCGCCGCCGCAGAGAGCGCCGGGATATATGACCACGCACCCGAATATGACTTAGCAAAGAGCAGCGACACAAAAACCCGGGACAAAAGCACAACCCCCGCTCCTGCCATAAACATCAGGCTTGAATAATAGCTGAACACGCTCCCGAAAAATTTTGATTGCTTCTTCTCCTCGGCATCCTTGACGGCCGAGAACTGCCACGCCTCATAAAAAACGGTGGTGATAAGCGTGAGCAGAGTCGGAATTTTATATGCGGCGGTAAACAATCCGGCCGCCTCCTCGCCGCAAAACCAGGTTACAAAATATCGCCCCGACACATTGGTAACCCACCAGAAGATAACGGTTGGTATCATCGGAACGCTGTATCTGAGCATATCACGGGTCAGCGACAGGCTAATCCTGCCCGAGCCAAAATCAAGCCAGAGTTTTGTATAAACAATAAGAAAAACCGAAACAATAATGTCAGATATAACCACCGAGAGTACATATCCGATGACCCCCATGTCAAAGCCGAGAAGAAAGACAAGATTGAAGGATATCACAAGTGCGGTATTCAGTATTCCCTGCGCGGCAAAAAGCTTCATGCGGTCACAGGCGCGCAGATATTGCGCGAGCGCCGAGTGGAGATTAGCCGCGAGGACATAGGATATGATAAGCCAGACATAGCCGCGAAAATATTCTATCAGAAGGAGCAGCGGCGAGAGCGCAAGAAAGAGCGCCGTTGAGATGGCAAGAACGGTGAGACCATTTTTAAAAACCGAGGGTTTATCAGCCGCCGAGCCTAGGGTGAAGCGGAAAAGACCGTCGCAAACACCTGCCGAGGCGAGTGGGATTAGGAGATTGGCGGTCTGCGAGATAAGCTCGGCAAGGTTAAACTGTCCGGGGTTTAGCCTTGAGGTGTAGAGCGGGATAAGCAGCAAAACAAGAACCTTCGATGCGAAGGTTCCAAATCCTAATATTACTGTGTCTCTCATCAGCTTGCGGTATTTGTTCATCTGCTCACCGGTAAACCCCAAAGATTTGTCTTTCAAGTATTATAACCTATAACCCGGCAATAATCAATGTTTTTAACGCAAATAAGGCAAATAAAGCGGGTCACAGGCTCTCGCCCGTGCCCCGCTCTCTATTTTTACCGGATTTTAACCGGGAGTTGTCTTTTTAACTTCAAAGCACCGCATAAGCATATTATCCTCACGCAGTATAAAAATATCGCCCGAGAAGCGCTCGCGATAAATCGGCGTGCCGACAGGCAGGCGGCTTGCAACCATTTCCTCGGTCGGTATCTCCTCGTTGTCCTCGCCGACCGTTTCGCCGACAATCTCAAAATTGCTTCCCCTGATATAAGCGTCTCCGTCGCGGATACAGTCGTAGTCTTGATAGGTCGGGGCATATAGCTTTCCATCTTGGAACAAATAGATAAACTGCACGCTGCCCGACGGGTAGCCGTTGTCGGGTGAGGTGCCTCCCTCTCCCTTTTCGCTCGAATTCCCCGGCGAGCAGGACGAAAACACTAAAAGAGCTATAACCGAGAAGATAAGAACGGTTAATAGTTTACGCATAATAATCCTCCGCTTTGTGTTTTACCGGCGCACCGGCATTTTCATGTTACACATTATTTCATTTCCGTCAATGGTTTCTTACAGATTTCAAGATTTCATCACAAGTTTACATTTATATGTAAAAATATTTATAAAAAGCAATTGACAAAATTCCCGCGCTCGGATATACTCATAGGGTCACCCAAAATAAGCGCGCCGCATCCTCTACGGATGCGGCTGTGTCTGCCGCTTTTTTCGGCCTTTATGCCGCCCGGAGTATATCGCGACTGCCGTGCCCCGGGCAGCGGAGGAGATAAATTTTAAAAGAGGAAGTGAGAAAATGATCGAGCTTAGCGGAATCTGCAAAACCTTCAAGGTTGCGCGGCGCGGCGCGGGCTTTGGCAGCGCGCTCGCATCTCTGTTTAAAAAGGAATACACCAGAATCGACGCGCTAAAAGACGTGAGCTTCAAGGTTGGCGACGGTGAGATGGTCGGCTATATCGGGCCGAACGGAGCCGGAAAAAGCACAACCATCAAAATCATGTGCGGCATTCTGACGCCCGATGGCGGCCACTGCAAAATCGACGGCCGGGTTCCATGGCGCGACAGAGTTGCCCATGTCCGCGAGATCGGGGTTGTGTTCGGCCAGCGCAGCCAGCTCTGGTGGGATGTGCCGATTATCGACAGCTTTGAGCTAATCCGCGACATTTATAGAACAGATGAGATAACATACAAAAGAAGTCTTGAGGAGTTGTGCGAGCTTCTTGATTTGGGGGAGATACTGAAAACGCCGGCGCGGCAACTCAGTCTTGGGCAGCGAATGCGCTGCGAGATTGCCGCCTCTCTTCTGCATATGCCCAGAATTTTATTTCTAGATGAGCCGACAATAGGGCTTGACGCGGTGTCAAAAATCGCCGTTCGCAGTTTTATCAAGAAGCTGAATGCCGAGCATGGCACAACCGTTATTCTAACCACGCACGATATGCAGGACATCGAAGCGCTCACCGAGCGCATTCTTCTTATCGGCAAAGGCAGAATACTGCTCGACGGTAGCCTTGACGAGCTAAAAAAGCATTCGTCCGAAAAGAAAACGCTCATTGTCGAATACAGCGGCAGGTCGCCCGAGGTTTCTGAGGGGATGACGGTTACAGAAGCAAAGGAGGGGCGGCTTGTTATTCTGCTCGACCCGTCGGTAATCTCTGTTTCTTCCGCAATCTCGCGCCTCGGAGCCGAGACCGAGCTTAACGACGTCTCGGTGTCGGGCATCAGCGCCGAGGAAATGGTGGCCGCGCTTTACCGGGAGTATGAAATATGAAGCAGTATTTCTCGCTCTTTCGCATTCGCTTCATAAACGGACTGCAATATCGCGCGGCGGCGCTCGCCGGGTTAACAACCCAGTTTGCGTGGGGATTTATGGAGATACTGGCCTTCTCGGCCTTCTACCGGGCAAATCCCGCCGCATTTCCGATGGAGTTTTCGCATCTTGTCTCCTACATATGGATTCAGCAGGCCTTTTTAGCTCTCTTTATGCCCTGGGGAGTGGGCGGCAGGGTAGTCGAAACAATTGTCAGCGGAAATATTGCATACGACCTGGCACGACCGATGGGCATATACAACCGCTGGTTTTTTGAAACAATAGCCGACAGGGTCTCAAGAGCAGCCCTTAGGTGCGCCCCGATATTGATTGTCGCCTTTATCCTGCCCGAACCCTTCAGAATGACGCTGCCGCCCGATCTCTTTCAACTCGGGCTCTTCCTCATCTCGGCGCCTGCCGCAATGCTGGCCGTCACCGCATATTGCTTAATAGACTATATGTCTGCCTTTTACACCATGAGCCGTTACAATGTGATTTTCGTTATCCTCGCAGATTTTCTCGCCGGAGGATATATACCTATTCCCTTTTTCCCCGAGCCGATAAGAAAGGTCGCCGAGCTCTTGCCCTTCGCGGCCATGCAGAATATGCCGCTGAGGATTTACAGCGGCGACATAGCCGGCATTGATGCCATATACGGGGTGGGGCTGCAAATATTCTGGTTTGCGGTGATGATGATTTTTGGGAAGCTCTTAATGAGACACTCGCTCGGTCGGGTCGTCACGCAGGGGGGATAATGTATGAAGCTTTATTTCAAGTTTTTCTCAATGCACCTTATGAGCCAAATGCAGTACAAAACTACATTTATACTGAATGTAATCGCCCGAATTATAATGTCTTTTGCAACCGTCCTCAGCGTTCTGTTCATGTTTTCGCGTTTTAACGAGGTAGAAGGGTTCACGCTCGCAGAAACTCTCTTATGCACCTCGGTGGTGACAATGGCCTTTTCTATTGCCGAGGTTTTTGCCCGCGGCTTTGATATTTTCCCCCGGCTGCTCGGCAACGGCGAGTTTGACCGCGCCCTTGTGCGGCCGCGCGGCATAATTTTTCAGGTTCTGGCGTCGCACATCGAGTTTTTGCGGCTGGGCATATTTATTCAGGCTGCGGCGGTATTGTGCTATGCCATACCGAAAAGCGGCGTAACATGGACGCCCGATAAAGCATTAACGCTCATACTGATGATTTCCTGCGGCTCGGTTATCTTTTTCGGTCTGTACCTCTTATACGCCTCATTCGCCTTTTTCACAACCGAAGGCCTTGAATTTATGAATATACTAACACACGGCGGACGCGAATTCGGCCGCTATCCCTTCTCGATTTACGGGGACGGGATTCTGAAATTTCTCACCTATGTTATACCTCTGGCTCTATTTCAGTATTATCCCCTTTTGTATTTGCTCGGCAGGGTGGAGAACATACTTTATATGTTTTTGCCGCTGATAGCGCTCCTTTTTATCCTGCCCTGTTATGGTTTTTTCCGCATCGGTTTGCGGCGCTATAAGTCAACCGGGTCATGACTATCAATTCGCCTCGATATCAAGCATTAAAACCTCTCGGCTATTGCGTCGGCAAAACGACTTATGCTGTCGGGCATTATCTCGGGCAGACTGCGCACCTTTTCCTCGCCGTCTCGCTTGCCGTCGTCAAGCACATAGCTGACAATTATTCGGGCGACAAACCTGTCCCACCCCTTCAGATTTTTTAATATCAGCTCCCCGCCAAAACAGGCGGCGGCATCTGCCCGCTCAATAAGGTCGGGCGAAATCAGCTTGTGTATATACTCATCGCCGCTATCGACATAGCCGCAGGTGATGAAATAACCCGCCCGTATTTTTTTGAGTTCCTCGGCATTTCTGCTGATATATTGTGCCATTTCCCCGCAGAGCTTTCCGTATCTCACAGGTCCTCCGACTGCCACAAAATCATATCCCGAAATATCCGGGTTTTCCTTTTCCAGATTGGCTATTGTGACATTGTGCGTCGGCAGTTTTTCGGCAAGCATCCCAGCGCATTTTTTCGTGGTTCCCGATTTTGACACGTAGGCTATGAGAATTTTCATATTTATGACCATGCCTTTCTGTTCTTATCCGAGCTTGTGCCGCCGTCACCCATACCGCGGGGACACAAGCTGGTTATTTAAAGGAAAACTTGTTTTCCCTTAACCCTTTGATTCTGACATTATTATACACCGATGATAACAAAAATACAAGAGGGGTAAAAAGGGTGCCGCGCAGAGCGCGGCACCCGGGTATGTTAATTATTTATTTTTCGGGCACAATAAGGCCGTATGCCCCGTCTTTTCTGGCGTAGACCACGCAATGGTCTCCGCTGTCCTGATCTTCAAAGACAAAGAACTGATGCCCGAGCAGGTTCATCTGAAGAATCGCCTCCTCGGCCGACATGGGCTTGAGTTTAAAGCTCTTTGTCCTTATGACAAACTCGCTCTCCTCTTCCTCGACCGATTCGCTGTAGCTAAAACCGGGCTCGTCGAAAACACCCTCGCGCAGCCGCTTTGATAGGCGGGTTTTGTTCTTTCTGATCTGCCGTTCGATAGCTTCTATCGAGCGGTCAAGCGCATTCTGGAAGGTTTCGTCGTCAACCTCGCTGCGGAACAGGGTGCTCGCGGCGTTAATGGTGATTTCAAGATTTTCTTTGTTGCGCTTTCTGCTGAATGTGACTGTGGCCTCTCCCTCGTTCACGAAATACTTGTCAAAACGCGACAGCTTTTTGGCTACAAGAGACTTGAGATTTTCATCGACCGTCATATGTCTGCCGACTACTGTGATTTTCATATTCGCGCCTCCTTGTCTTATTTCTTCCCGGAGAGCGTTTGTCCCGGTAATCTTGCTTTTATTATGGGTTATACCGTCTCCGGTTAGTCAATAATATTATATCATCCTACCCCCTCTTTTGTAAAGGGCAAAAATAAAATTCAGATATTAGTCACAATATTGAATTTATCGTCGCGTTTTGTCCACAATCCCAACCACCTTTCTTCACATCGCACAATTGACCGGGAGGGCATTCTGTGCTATACTTAAAAACAGCAAAAACCTATAATCTACGCCTGGAGTAAAGATATGAAGGACATAAAAAAGACGCTTGACGATTTGCGAGAAAAAGTGGCATACCACTCGGAAAAATATCATATATACGACGCCCCCGAAATCTCGGACTATGAGTATGACAAGCTCTACGCCGAGTTGCTCCGCCTTGAGAGGGAGCATCCCGAACTGGACGACCCGTCCTCGCCCACTCACAGGGTCGGAGGTGAGCCGCTTGAGAAGTTCGGCAAGGTAGCCCACAGCACCAGAATGGACTCACTGACCGATGTTTTCTCATATTCCGAGCTGGCCGATTTTGTAGGCAAAATCGAGGGTGAGTTGCCTGGGGCGCTTTGGTCTGTCGAGCCTAAGATAGACGGGCTCTCGGTCTCGCTGATATATGAAAAGGGCAGACTTGTCACCGGCGCAACGCGGGGAGACGGATTTGTCGGCGAGGACGTAACACAGAATATCAGAACTATTCGCTCGATTCCTCTCGCTCTCCCCGAGGAGCTGACCTTCACCGTCCGCGGCGAGGTGTTTATGCCTCGCCCGGTTTTTGAGCGCATAAACCGGGAGAGAGAGGCGGCGGGTGAGCCCCCCCTGGCAAATCCGCGCAACGCCGCCGCCGGCTCGCTCCGGCAGCTCGATCCAAAAATCACAGGATCGCGCCGGCTCGATATCTTTGTCTTTAACCTTCAGAGCGGCAGCCCCTGGGGGGACGGGAGGGCCCCCGCCTCGCACAGCGAAATCCTTCTTCGCCTTGAGGAGCTTGGCATTCGAGTGCTCGGCGGGCGGGCGCTCACCTCCGGGATTGATAATATCATAAGCCATATAGACTATATAGGCTCGCTGCGCGACAGCCTGCCATATGACATCGACGGTGTCGTGGTCAAGCTCGATTCGCTCGCGCACCGCGCACGTCTTGGCGAGGCGACAAACACTCCGCGCTGGGCGGTCGCCTACAAATTTCCGCCCGAACAAAAGGAAACCCGGCTTCTTGACATCACGGTTGCGGTCGGGCGCACCGGCGCGATAACCCCCACCGCGATACTTGCGCCTGTCAGACTTGCCGGAACAACCGTCTCGCGTGCAACCCTTCACAATCTTGACTATATCCGCTCGCGCGGGATTATGATAGGCGATATTGTCACTGTGCAGAAGGCCGGCGATATCATCCCCGAGGTGGTCTCGGCCGACCCGGGGAAGCGCGACGGGCGCGAGCGTGAGTTTGTCATCCCCGAATTTTGTCCGTCCTGCGGCGAGCCGGTTTTCTACGACGCCACAGAGGCCGCCGCCGCGCGCTGCACTAATTCGTCCTGCCCGGCGCAGCTCTCGCGCGGAATCGAGCATTTTGCCTCGAAGGGTGCGATGAATATTGAGGGACTCGGGCCTCAAATAGTCGAATTGCTACTGCAAAACCAGCTTATCCGCGATGCAGCCGACCTCTATTCGCTCTCGGCCGACCAGCTCAAAGGTCTTGAGCGCATGGGTGAGAAGTCGGCAAAAAAGCTTGTTGACGCTATTGAGCGTTCAAAATCAGCCGGACTTGAGCGGCTGATATATGCGCTCGGAATCCGGAATGTCGGTGAGGTTGCCGCCGCCTCGCTCGCGGCCAAATTCGGGAGCCTTGAAGCCTGCATGAGCGCAACGCGCGAGGAGCTCTGCGAGGTTGAGGATTTCGGGGAAATCACCGCCGACAGCGTTATAAACTATTTCTCCCACCCGCAGAACATCGAGCTCTGCCGCCGCCTATCGGACGCCGGACTTTTAACTCTCAGCACCGCCCGCCGCGCGGACGATAAGCTTGCCGGCCTCTCCTTCGTCTTAACCGGCACTCTCCCCACCATGACGCGCGAGAAGGCCGAGGCAAAAATAAAAGAGCACGGTGGCAAATGCACCGGCTCTGTGTCAAAGAAAACCTCCTATCTCGTCGCGGGCGAGGACGCCGGCTCAAAGCTGACAAAGGCGCGCGCGCTCGGCATTCGGGTGATAAGCGAGGAGGAATTGCTCGAGATGATTGGGGAGGCGGGAGAGTCGCCGGAGGGAACTTTTTGAAAAAGTTCCCCCCACACCCCCAAAAAAACCTTTGGAGCATTTGGTTTTACTTAATAATTTAATGATAGATTAAGAGCCGGCGCATTCCCGGCTCTTATTATTTTATCCGATAAAACTAATATCTCAACCGCTCGCCGATTCGGCTCTTTCGTGTGCGATGCGACGCCCACCAATTAGGCAGTATAAAAGATTAATCTTTCAAAGTCCTCTCTATAATATTGATAAACGCGCTGCCTGAATAGGCACAATATCCGAAAAATTCAATGCCTGAGCCGCCCTCGATAATCTTTTTGTCCTTTGCGTCGTAATATTTGAGCAGATAAGGCACCGGATTGAGCAAAAGAACCTTGAAAACCTTTTTTGACTTTATATTCGCGCCCGCCTCAAAGCGATAGTCGCGCCGGCGCAAGCGCTCCTTGCTACCGAGCGCCAGTGTTATCCGGCTCTTAAGTATGCGTGTGGCAACTGTGGCATACTCGGGCGAACCGAAGGTGACGGCCGACACCCGGCTCGGCGCCGGAAAAAACATAACCTCCCAGAGTATATCGCCAGTCTCGACCGCAAAATCCGCCCGCCCCCGCGGGCGATAGAGAGAGGCGAGAGGACTGCCGTAAAAATAAAGCCGCAGCCCCTTTTTTTCGCACATTTTCTTTAGCTTTGAGCGAAAGGAGAGCCGTTTTGCAACCCTTTTTACCTGCGGGGATATAATAACCGAGATAAACAAAATAGCCAGCAGCGTTCCCATAAAAGGCCCTGCCACAATGATAAATCCAACGGCGCCAAGACCAATCGCAAGAGCAAAAACCCCGAAATATAAAATCGCAAAAAGACTTACCATCGCCTCCTGAAAAACAAGAGAAGCGAGAGCGGAGTCCTTCTTGCCATATTTGCGGTAGTGCTCGCGAGCGGTGCGGCTTTTTATAAATCGTCTTTTCCTCTCCTTTGGAGTGAGCTTTTCATAATCGACCATATCGCTCACATTCGAGCCGCTGTTTTTTAGTTGGTTAATCATGCCGTAGGTGCGCCCTCTGTTGCTGCCGTCGTTCATGCAAATGCCCCCTTGCTCGCTATTTATTTCCGATATTATGTTATCATGCGTTCATGGGATTGTCAAGAATTTTCGCCGGATTTAAAAACAAACATTTCCCTCACATATATGACATAAAACACGCCGCCCCGGTGCAAAATGCACCGGGGCGGCAGGTTTTATATTACTTAGTTTCCTGCAGTGGTCGTTACCTCCACCGGGGTTGTTGATATCGCGCTGTTGCCGACATAATAAATATTGCCATTATGTGTTATCTTGCTCCAATATTCGTTTTTGCCGACCCGCGTCAGTGCATCGCCCTTCGAGGCATAACCCATCGGCTCTGTATCACCCGAGGGGCCGCGGCGCAGAGTCAGAACGTCGACATTGACATAAACCGTGTCGTTTACGGCCTCGACATCGTCGCCTGTTATATTATCAAACGTAAGGCAGGACGCCGAAATATAATGCTCCTTATCGGCATAAATCACCTTAAACCAATTGTCGCTTATCCCAACGCACTTTATATCATCGCCATAATGCAGCGTTGCCACGCCTACATTCCCGGTTGTTGCGGGGGCGGTGCGCACATAGACATTATCGACAATGACATAAGCCGTTTTATCAACCGGCGTAAAGCTTAGCACGGGCGGCTCGGTTGTACTCGGTGTGGTGTCCTCGGTGGTTTGTGCAGTGGTGTCTGCGGTGGTGTCCTGCGCCGTTGTCTCGGGCGAGGTTGTTACGACTTTATATGATGTAGACCCGTCCGCGCTGTCAGATGTTTCGGTGTCTCCCGTTCCGCCCTTGCAAGAGGAGAGCGATATCACAAATAAAAGCGCGAGGGAGAGCGCTGCGAGCTTCTTCATTTTCATACTCCTTTTTTTACGACCTGTTATTCTTTATGAAAATTATAACATACGCCCCCCTTCCTGTCAAGGAGTTAAAAGGTCGGTTTTTGACAAAAATAAGAAATTCTTAATCTGTTATTCTCCTCGGACACACGTGGGGAAAACCTTCTTTTGAAAGCTTTCCCCGGCATATCTTTAGCCTTATATGCTATTACCTCATTATAACATTTAACTCCGATTGCCTCACCCCGACCCCAAAGAGGGATGTGGGGCCCGGCCGGGGCCGGGGTGGCATGCTCCCAAATTTAGCTGTGCCAAATGCTCGAAAGGTTTTTGAGAGGGGCGGGGGAACTTTTTGGGGGAAGTCCCCCCGGCGCATCCCTTGTTAGCTTAATGTTTTAATCGGTGTTTAGTATTGTATATTAAAAATCAGATTCGGCTTATTATCTTTGCGGTTATCTCGTCGGTTCCGAGCGTGCCGCCAAGGTCTTTAGTGATCTGTCCGGCGCTAAGAGTCTCTTCAACCGCGCGCTCGATACACTCTGCCTCGGCGACAAGTCCGAAAGTGTAGCGCAGCATCATGGCAGATGAGAGTATGGTTGCTATCGGATTTGCCATGTTTTTGCCGGCGATATCGGGAGCAGAGCCGTGAATCGGTTCATATAGGCCGCGCTTCCTCTCGCCGAGCGAGGCCGAGGGCAGCATTCCGATAGAACCGGTGAGCTGGGAGGCCTCGTCCGAGAGGATGTCTCCGAACATATTTGAGGTTACGATAACGTCAAATTGCACAGGATCCCTTATGAGCTGCATTGCCGCATTATCGACAAGCATATCCGAATATTCAACCTCCGGGTATTCGGCGGCCAGCCGGTGCATAGTCTCGCGCCAGAGGCGGGAGCTCTCGAGAACATTCGCTTTGTCAATGCTTGTAACCTTTTTTCTCCGCTTCATGGCACTCTCAAAGGCCACGCGACCGATCCGCTCTACTTCGGCCACGCTGTAGCACTCGGTGTCATAAGCCTCGGGGCCATATTTCCCCTCGCGACGGCCGCTCTCACCAAAATACATCCCGCCGGTCAACTCGCGCACGATTACCATGTCAAAATCAACACCTCCGCGCAGAGGACACCTGTCGGCCAGAGCCGGATAGAGCTTAGCCGGGCGGATATTCGCAAAAAGACCGAGCGCACCCCTTATGCCGAGCAGCGCCCTCTCAGGACGCAGATGTCCGGGCAGATTGTCCCACTTTGGCCCACCAACGGCGCCGAGCAGCACACAATCGCTCTCAAGGCATCTGTCAACAGTCTCAGCCGGCAGCGGCTCGCCTATCTCGTCAATAGCGCAGCCGCCGGCAAGAAGAGGGGTGTATTTTATTTCATGACCGAATTTTGCGGCCACCCGGTCGAGAACCTCAATTGCTCTGTCAACCACCTCAGGTCCTATTCCGTCGCCCTTAAGGAGGGCTATGTCAAGCTTCATAATCTATACCTTCCGTTCTTTATTCACTATTACTCATCTGCTCTCGGGTGGCCAAGATGACACCTGCAGGTCAATCTACGGCACAACGCCCCGAGGCTATTCGCCGAGAACCCCCGCCCTCGCCGCCTCTACAAGCCCGCCCGACCTGATTATCGACTGTATAAAGTCCGGGAAGGGCTGTGCCTTGTACTCTTTGTTTTGCGTAATATTTTTTATAAGGCCTGTGTCGAAATCCATCTCGACGGTGTCGCCCGCCTCAATTTCGCGAGCGGCCTTTGGACATTCGACTATCGGAAGGCCAATATTGATTGAATTTCTGTAAAAAATCCGCGCGAAGCTCTCGGCGATAACAAGCGAAATTCCGCTTTCTTTTATGACTATCGGCGCGTGCTCCCGCGAAGAGCCGCAGCCAAAATTGCGCCCTGCGACAATTATATCGCCGACCCTTACATTTTTAACAAAATCGCGATCTATATCCTCCATGCAGTGGGCGGCAAGCTCTTTCTTGTCGGTTGTGTTGAGGTATCTTGCCGGGATTATAACGTCTGTGTCGACGTTGGCTCCGTATTTAAATGTTTTTCCGCTGACCTTCATTCTCCCATTACCTCCTCAGGGCTTGATATTTTACCCGTCACAGCGCTTGCTGCCGCGACATAAGGGCTTGCAAGATAGACTTCTGACTCAGGATGGCCCATCCGTCCGACAAAATTGCGGTTTGTAGTCGCCACCGCCCTCTCGCCTCTGGCAAGGATTCCCATGTGTCCTCCAAGGCAGGGGCCGCAGGTCGGTGCCGAAACAATGGCACCCGCCTCGATGAAGATTTTTAAAAGGCCGGTTTCCATCGCGTCAAGATAAATTTTCTGGGTGGCGGGAATGATAATCGCACGAACATTTCTTGCCACGTGCCTTCCCTTGAGTACCGACGCGGCGGCGGCAAGATCCTCGTATCTCCCGTTTGTGCAGGAACCTATTACCACCTGATCAATTTTGATTTCATCAATCTTATCAAAGGTGCGCGTGTTCTCGGGCAGGTGCGGGAAAGCAACGGTCGGCTTTATTTTCGAGAGGTCAATGTCATAGACGGCCTCGTATTCGGCGCCCTCGTCTGCCTCGTATATAACGGGAAGCTTAGCGCCGGCCGCCTTAAGATAATCAATTGTCCTGTCGTCGACCGGGAATATGCCGTTTTTCGCCCCGGCTTCAATAGCCATATTGGCCATGCAGAGCCTGTCGCTGACCGACAGAGTGCCAATACCCTCCCCGGTAAATTCCATTGACTTGTAAAGCGCACCGTCAACTCCTATCATCCCGATAATATGAAGTATAACATCCTTGCCGGTGACCCA
Source organism: Eubacteriales bacterium (assembly GCA_050309735.1). Classification (GTDB taxonomy): domain Bacteria; phylum Bacillota; class Clostridia; order Oscillospirales; family CAG-272; genus UMGS1002. Next base: position 12,201 of record JBNRMS010000017.1, on the reverse strand, counting down.
TTTTCCGAGCTTGCCAAAAAGATTAAATTTCATCGCAGACGGAACTCTGAGCCATGCCCTGCCGGTCGCCATACCGACTGCCATGTCGGTCGAACCGACACCGGTTGAGAAGGCGCCGAGCGCCCCATAGGTGCAGGTGTGCGAGTCGGCACCGATTATAAGGTCGCCGGCCGTAACCAGACCGCGCTCGGGCAGAAGCGCGTGTTCAACTCCCATCTCGCCGCCCTCAAAATAGTTCTCAATCTCCATCTCAGAGGCAAATTCGCGGCAAGCCTTGCACTGCTCGGCTGCTTTGATATCCTTGTTCGGGGCGAAATGGTCCATCACAAGCGAAACTTTTGAGCCGTCAAAAACTTTATCGCGCCCCATGCGCGAGAACTCGTTTATCGCCACGGGCGAGGTAATGTCGTTTCCGAGCACCATGTCGACCCCGACAAGCACTATTTCGCCCGCCCTCACCGATGCCTTGCCCGCATGGGCAGCGAGGATTTTTTGGGTCATTGTCATTTTATTCATGCGCACTCTCCTCTTTCATGGATAATTTATATTCAAACGAGTCAACCAGTGCGATAAGGCTCGCCTCAAGTATGTCGTTTGACACGCCGACAGTCGTCCAGGTTGAATTTTCGTCGGCAGTTTCGATAAGCACACGCACACGCGCCGCCGTTGAGCTGTTCTGCTCAAGAACGCGAACCTTGTAGTCGATAAGGCGCATATTGCGAATGGCAGGATAAAAGACGACCAGCGCCTTTCGCAGTGCGAGGTCAAGGGCGTTTACCGGCCCCTCGCCCATCACCGCTGTTATCTCCTCTTTTCCGTCGACCTCAACCTTGACTGTTGCCGACGCCGGCATCCCGCCCTCGGGAAACGGGAATTCTCCCATTGTTTTATAGAGCACTATCCTGAAGGAGGGGCGGTACATCCCGAGCACACGCTTGACGAGCAGCTCAAAACTGGCGTCTGCCGCCTCGAAATGGTAGCCATAATGCTCCATTTCCTTGAGCTTTTCAAGAATCGCCGAAATTTCGGCCGAGTCCTTGTCAAGCCCTGAGATGAAGTTTTTTACTTTATTGAGCACCGTGCTGCGCCCGGAAACCTCGGACATCAAAAATCTGCGCTTGTTTCCCACTGCCGACGGGTCGATATGCTCAAAGGATTTAGGCAGCTTGAGCACTCCGTCGATATGCATTCCGGCCTTGTGCGCAAATGCGCCCGAGCCGACATAGGGTCGGCCTCCGCCAAGCGGCGTGTTTGATATCTCCGCAATCTTGCCGGCTGTTTCGGAAAGGAGCAAGAGGTCTGCTGCGCAGTCATACCCGCGTTTGAGAACAAGATTCGGGATTATGGCCGAGAGATTGGCATTTCCGCATCTCTCCCCGATTCCGATCAGCGTTCCCTGAACATGAAGCGCGCCCGCTCCCACCGCGAGCATTGAGTTTGCAACGGCGCAGTCGGTGTCGTTGTGGCAGTGTATTCCGATTTTCCTGTCCGGAAAGACCCCCACAACCTGCCTTGTTATCTTCTCTATATCGAGCGGCAGCGTGCCGCCGTTTGTATCGCAGAGAACAAGGGCGTCGGCACCGCCCTCGGCGGCCGCGCGAAGGACGCTCATGGCATACTCGGGCGAGGAGAAATAGCCGTCGAAAAAGTGTTCGGCGTCGAATATCACCTCTTTTGAGTTTTGCTTGAGGTATTCCACCGTATCGCGCACCATTTGAAGGTTTTCCTCAGGGCTGATTTTAAGTATCTCGCGGACATGAAGGTCGGACGACTTGCCGAATATCACAACCACCGGAGTTGACGCCGCAAGGAGAGACTTGATATTTGCGTCCTCGGACGGGGCAACACCGTGCCGCCGTGTGCTCCCGAAGGCGCAGAGTTTTGAGCGCTTGAGCAAAAGCTTTGAGGCACGCTCAAAGAACTCAAGGTCTTTTGGATTTGAGCCGGGATTTCCGGCTTCGATATAGTCAACCCCAAGATTGTCAAGAGTTTTTACGATATGAATTTTATCATTGACAGAGAAGGATATTCCCTCGCCCTGCGCTCCGTCCCGCAGGGTTGAGTCAAGTATTTCTATTCTTTGTCTGTTCAAAATATCTGCCTCCCCCTTAGACTTCGAGCAGCTTGTTTATGCCGTTTACATATGCAAGAATACTTGATTCAATAATGTCGGTTGAAAGCCCCCGCCCGGTCACCGTCCGCTCGCCCGCTCTTAGCTTAACAGTCACCTCGCCGAGCGCGTCGTTTCCGCCCGAAACCGAGTGAATAGCGTAATTTGAAAGTTCGTCGCAGAGGTTGCCCGTAATTTTGTCGATTGCCGCATAGGCTGCGTTGATAGGACCGTCACCGAGCGAAACCTCCTCAAGCACCTCACCCTCCTTCCTCAGTCTTATCACGCAGGTGGCGCGTGAGCCCCGAGTGGTATGGACGTCAAAATACTCAAGCTGATAAACGCTCTGCGAGCGCTCGCGGTTATTGACTATCGTTTCAAGATCATTGTTTCCGATAAACTTTTTCTTCTCGGAAAGAGCCTTCACCTTTTCATAATATAGACTCAGCTCCTCCTCTGTGAAGGTATAGCCCATTTCGAGCAGTCGCTCTTTTATGGCATGGCGCCCCGAGTGCTTGCCGAGCACCAGCGAAGTCTTGGCAATTCCGACATCCTCCGGCGACATTATCTCATATGTACTTCTCTCGGCCATAACCCCATGCTGATGAATTCCGGCCTCGTGCGCAAAGGCGTTTGCACCGACTATCGGCTTATTTATCGCGGCGGTCTGCCCGATGATATTGTAGACCAGCTTGCTTGTGCGGTTTATCTGCTTTGTTTCTATATCGGTATAGCAGCCGAACATGGCGCGGCGGGTTTTTATCGCCATCACCACTTCCTCAAGCGCCGCGTTTCCCGCCCGCTCACCAAGGCCGTTTACAGTGCACTCAACCTGATCTGCACCGGCAAGAACACCGGCAAGCGAATTGGCCACCGCCATTCCAAGGTCATTATGGCAGTGAACCGAGATTGTCGCCCGGTCGATACTCGGCACATTTTCTTTCAAATATTTTATCATTCTCGCCATTTCCTCGGGAACGACATATCCCACCGTATCCGGGATATTAACTGTTGTAGCGCCCGCCCTTATCGCCGCCTCAACAACCCGGGCAAGGAAGGCGGGGTCGGAGCGCATCGCGTCTTCAGCCGAAAATTCGACATCCGAGACAAATTTCTTAGCATACGCAACCGCGGCCACCGCCCGCTCGACCACCTGGTCGGGCGTCATCTTCAGCTTATACTGCATATGTACGGGTGAGGTGGCTATAAAGGTGTGAATCCTCGGCGAGACGGCCGACTTCACCGCTTCGTATGCCGCGTCGATATCCTTTTCAACCGCGCGGGCGAGCGAGGCAACGGCACAGTCCTTTATATTTTTTGATATCGCTTCAACCGATTTGAAGTCGAGCGGCGAGGATATGGCGAACCCTGCCTCGATTATGTCGACACGCAGCAGTTCAAGCTGTTTTGCGATTTCGATTTTTTCGCCGATATTCATGCTGCAGCCCGGCGACTGCTCGCCGTCGCGCAGGGTTGTGTCAAAAATTTTGATTCGTCTTTCCATGTGTGGCTCCTATATGCAGTAAATGCTTGGTTGAATTTATATTGTGTTTGTGTGTTTATGATGTGACCTTATTAATATTTGACAAGCCGGCAGGGCGGATTACATATCTGCCCTTGATAATAATATTGATATCTTTTCGGTCGGGCGGATATGGAATCCGCCCCTACAGTGTTCCCCGATAAAATTTCCCCGCAAAGGCAGCCGGCAAACCCTTTTACTCGTAATTTATAATTGCTCCCCTGTCGGCCGAGGAAACGTTTTCAGCGTATCTTTTAATGTAGCCCTTAAGATTAGTTTTCTTCTTAATTTTCATTTCGCGCCGGCGGCGCTCCATTTCGTCTTCTGAAACTTCAAGATTTATTGTGTAAGCGGGAATGTCAATAGATATTATATCGCCCTCGACAACATAGGCTATCGCGCCGCCGGCGGCGGCCTCGGGCGAAATATGACCTATCGCGGCGCCGCGCGTTGCGCCCGAGAAGCGGCCGTCTGTAACAAGAGCAACCTCCTTGTCAAGTCCCATTCCGGCAATAGCCGAGGTCGGACCGAGCATCTCGCGCATTCCGGGCCCGCCCGAGGGTCCCTCGTAGCGGATAACAACCACGTCGCCCTTCTTTATCTTGCCGTCGTAAATTGCGGCTATCGCCTCTTCCTCGCTGTCAAAAACGCGGGCGGGGCCGCTATGCCGGAGCATTTCGGGAGCTACTGCGCTGCGCTTGACCACCCCGCCGCGGGGGGCAAGCGAGCCAAAGAGCACCGCAAGCCCTCCGGTCTTTGAATAGGGGTTGTCAATCGGCCTTATTACGTCCTTATTTGTGACAGGTATGCAAAAGGCCGGGTCTGAGATATTGCCGCCGATTGTTTTTCCCGTAACTGTCAGCGCCTCGGGATTTACAAATCCGGCGCCAACCAGATTTTCAATCACCTTGTAAACGCCTCCGGCGTTGTACAAGTCCTGCATATGGTGGTGTCCGGCCGGGGCAAGGCGGCAGAGATTGGGGGTTGCCTCGCTTATCTCGTTTATCAGGGTTTGGTCGAGCGCAACGCCCGCTTCATTGGCTATCGCCAGAAGGTGCAGCACCGAGTTTGTCGAGCAGCCGAGCGCCATATCAACGGCAAGAGCGTTTAGAAATGCCGTCCTTGTCATAACATCGCGCGGGCGAATATTCAGCTCAAGCGCTCTCATAACAAGCTCTCCGGCCTCTTTTGCAAGAATTATGCGCTTTGAGTATACGGCGGGTATCGAGCCGTTTCCGGGCAGAGCCATACCGAGCGCCTCCGAAAGACAGTTCATCGAATTTGCCGTGAACATACCCGAGCAGGAACCGCAGCCGGGACAGGCCGAGTCTTCTATTGCCGCAAGCTGATCCTCGTCTATAGTGCCGGCCTTATATGCCCCAACGGCTTCAAAGGCGCTGTTAAGATCGAGCGAATTTCCGCAGCCGTCTGACAGAGAGAGCATGGGGCCGCCCGAGACAAAAACCGAGGGAATATTAAGCCTTGCCGCAGCCATCAGCATTGCGGGAACTATCTTGTCGCAGTTCGGAATAAACACAAGAGCGTCAAAGCAGTGCGCGCGAACCATGCACTCGACACTGTCTGCGATAACCTCGCGCGAGCTGAGCGAATATTTCATCCCCTCATGTCCCATTGCAAGCCCGTCGCATATGCCGATGACATTGAATTCGGCCGGGGTTCCCCCGGCGGCAAGAACACCGTCATGCACTGCGCCTGAGATATCCTTCAAGTGTATATGCCCCGGCACAATTTCATTGAAGGAATTGACAATCCCGACGAGAGGTTTTTTTAGTTGACTATCTGAATATCCCATCGCCTTGAGTAGCGCCCGCTGCGGAGCCCTCTCGACACCGGATTTTATTTTGTCGCTGTTCATATTATCGCAACCACGTCCCGCGGGGACGACATCCTTTCAGTGTTTTTTATTGCTTTTTCCAGCTCATAGCCTCGCGAAGCTGTGCGCCCACCCCCTCGGAGAGATGTTCGCTCTCAAGACGGCGCCGAGCGAGGAAGGAGGGGCGCCCTGCTTGGTTTTCGAGAATCCATTTTGTGGCGAAGGTGCCGTTCTGGATTTCTGTGAGTACCCTTTTCATCTCTTTTTTGGTTTCGGCTGTGATAAGGCGCTCGCCGGTGGTATAATCGCCATATTCGGCGGTGTCCGAAATCGAGTTTCTCATAAAGGCCATGCCCTCTGCCACAACAAGGTCGATAATCAGTTTCATCTCGTGGATGCACTCAAAATAAGCGCTCTCGGGCTGGTATCCCGCTTCGACAAGTGTATCAAATCCGGCCTTCATAAGGGCGGTGACGCCGCCGCAGAGCACGGCCTGCTCGCCAAAGAGGTCGGTTTCGGTTTCCTCTCTGAAGGTGGTCTCAAGAATTCCGGCGCGTCCGCCGCCGATCCCCCCCGCGTAGGCTAGTGCGGTTTCCTTTGCGCTGCCGGTGTGATCCTGATAAACCGCGATAAGGCAGGGAACGCCCTTGCCCTCAAGGTACTGGCTTCTCACCGTATGCCCCGGCCCCTTAGGAGCAATCATGATGACATCGACATCGGCGGGCGGGATTATCTGATTATAATGGATGTTGAAGCCGTGGGCGAATGCGAGGGTGGAACCCGGCTTGATATTCGGCTTGATGTCATTTTTGTACAGGGCAGCCTGCTTCTCGTCGTTTATAAGAATCATCACAAGATCGGCATTGAGCACAGCGTCTGCAGCGTTCATAACGGTAAACCCTGCCTCCTTTGCCCGAACAGCCGACTTTGAGCCCTCATAAAGTCCTACGATAACTCTGACCCCGCTGTCGCGCAGATTCTGCGCGTGCGCGTGTCCCTGGCTTCCATAGCCGATGACGGCTACCGTCTTGCCCTTAAACACTCCGAGGTTACAATCCTTGTCGTAATACATCTTTGCCATGATAAATTCTCCTGTTATAATAATTATAAATTTTTGTCTTATTCGTTTTTTTCGCCCTTGAGCGGCAGCCCGCCGCGCCCTATGGCCAGCGCACCCGCGCGGCACATTTCGATAATGCCGATTGTGCTTGCGTAATCAACGAAGGCACCAAGCTTAGCCGGCTCTCCCGTAATCTCGATTATCATCGACTCGGCATTGAAATCGACTACCTTGCCACGGAAGACCTTAACCGCCTCTGATATTTCAGGGCGGGTTTCGGGAGTAACCCTGATTTTAAGCAGCAGATGCTCGCGTAGCACTATTCTGTCCTCGGGCATAAGCTCAACGCACCTGACATCATGCAACTTTGAGAGCTGTCTGACTATTTGGTTTTTAATATAATCGTCGCCCCGCACGACTATAGTCATGCGCGAGAGCGCGGGGTCGTCGGTCTCGCTGACCGAGAGACTGTCAATATTGTATCCCCGCCGCGAAATAAGCCCCGACACACGAGTCAGAACGCCGAAACGGTTATCCACGATTACGCCTAAAATAAACCGGTCTTTATTCATCTTCCTCCCCTCCTATTTCACAATGATATTCTCGATTGACCCGCCCGGCGGTATCATCGGAAGAACGTATTCGTCTATGTCTATTATGCAGTCGACCACCACCGGACCGTCGACACCAAAGGCTGTCTCGAGCGCCCGGTCAAGCTCGCTCGCCTTACTCACCCTTATGCCCACCGCCCCGAATGCCTCGGCAAGTTTAACAAAATCGGTTCTTCTCCCGAGCGTTGTTGAGGAGTAACGTTTGTCATAAAAGAGGGTCTGCCACTGGCGCACCATGCCAAGAGTGCCGTTGTTCATGATGATTATCACGAGCGGAATCCGGTTTGTCACCGCGGTTGACAGCTCGTTTAAATTCATACCAAAACTGCCGTCGCCGGTTATGAGCAGAGCCCTTCCCTCTCCCCTTGCTATATATCCTCCGATAGCGGCGCCCATTCCAAATCCCATTGTTCCAAGACCTCCCGAGGTGAGGAAGGTGCGCGGGCGCTCGAATCTGTAATACTGCGCCGTCCACATCTGATGCTGGCCGACGTCTGTGGCGACTATCGCGTCTCCCCCCGCCTTCTCTTTTACTTTCTCAAGAATGTTTTTAGGATGAAGGGGTTTTCCGACAGGATAGTTTGAAATTTCTTCTTTTATCATATCGCCGACCTCGGCCGCCCATTCGGGGCGCGACTGAGGCTCAAGCTTTGAGAGAATCCGCGCAAGCGTTTCTTTTATGTCGCCGGTAAGCCCGAGGCAGACGGGTATGTTTTTATCTATCTCGGCATAGTCAATATCAATATGAATTATCTTTGCGTTTTGCGAATATCTTGCTTTATTGCCGGTCGCCCGGTCTGAGAAACGAACGCCAACGGCAACTATCAAATCGGCCTCGGAATTTGCCTTTGTCGCAGCAAAGCGGCCGTGCATTCCGGTCATCCCAAGGCAGTAAGGAAGATCGCCCGGGAGAGCCGAAAGCCCCATCATGCTAAAGCCGACATAGGCACCGGCTCGCTCGGCAAGCGCCGCAACCTCTCGGCCCGCACCCGAGAGAACAACCCCGCCGCCGCTGTATATAAAAGGCTTTCTGGCTTCTTTAATATACTCGACCACCTTGTCAATCTCATTGTCGGTCGGAATTGGGAGGCTCTCTTTCTTTATCGGGGCAGCCGGGGTATAGTCGGCAACGCCGGCTTGAACATCCTTTGGGATATCAATCAGCACCGGTCCCGGCCTCCCCGATGTGGCGACGGCGAAGGCCTCGCGGATTGTCGGCGCCAGGTCCTTTACGTCCTTGACAATATAGTTGTGCTTTGTTATCGGCATAGTAATTCCCATTGTGTCAACCTCTTGAAAGCTGTCTCGCCCAAGCAGAGGCAGAGCGACGTTGCCGGTGATGGCAACCAGGGGAACCGAATCAAGATGTGCCGTGGCAATACCGGTGACAAGATTTGTCGCGCCCGGCCCCGATGTTGCAAACACAACTCCAACCTTGCCCGAGACGCGGGCATAACCGTCGGCGGCGTGAGCCGCGCCCTGTTCGTGCGCCGTTATTATGTGGCGAATTCTTCCGCCGGCCTTGTAGAGCTCGTCATAGATGCTAAGGACTGCTCCTCCGGGGTATCCGAACACACATTCGCACCCCATTTCAATCAAGGTCTCAACTATTATCTGTGCTCCGTTCATTTTCATTGGTATGCGGCTCCTTATGCTGAGTTTTGTAGAAAAGCTAAAAAAATCTTACGGCACTGTGTACCGTAAGATTCACCGTTTATTCCAGCCCACAGTTCATGCGGGAGTTTTGCTGATTAAACAATGTTACTGTTACACAACCGTCTATTCATTGAAACGCCAATAAGGACCCGTATAATTAGTACGAGCCCGACGACGACAATAATAGAACCGGATGTGAAGGACATCATTGTGTAAATTCCTTTGCTTTTCCTGTATTTGTTTAAGTTTATCACATTGACCGGGCTATGTCAATTGTGGATTTTTATAATATTCTTATGTTCTGGGAGGCGAATTTTTGGTGCTTTCTCATATTTTTCACAACAAACATCAAATTATAACCTAAATATTAAGAAGCGCCCCGGCTGTCTTGCCCCCTTGTGCCTGATACTTTTGCACACTTATATTTTTTTATATCCACTGTAAAAAATTATCTTTTTATGATATAATATATGCATTGGCAGGCTTCGAAGAAACCTGCGATGTCGCAAAAGCGAGCTAACACTATGGTAGAGATTCACTTGCGACTATGATACAATATACGCATTGGCAGGCTTCGAAGAAACCTGCGATGTCGCAAAAGCGAGCTAACACATGGTAGAGATTCACTTGCGACTATGTTATAATGTATGTATCATTAAATATGTTGGCCGGCACTCACCGATCTTGGCCGGCAGAAAGAGGCTTTTATGGTAAAGAGACCGAATATTCTGTTTGTTGTGACCGACGATCAGGGTTCCTGGGCAATGGGCTGCGCGGGAAATCAAGAACTCAAAACCCCCACGCTTGATAAACTAGCGGCGGACGGTGTGCGGATGGAAAACTTTTTCTGCACTTCGCCCGTCTGCTCCCCCGCGCGGATGTCGCTCTACACCGGGCGGATCCCCTCCTCACACGGAGTTCACGATTGGCTCGCCACCGGCCACATGGACGAGGAGGTACTCGCAGACGATATCCGCGAGGAATTCAAAAAAGAAAGGGCTGATATGCCCTTTGAATACAGGTGGCCTTCAATCGGGCTTAAGGGCGACAGGCCGCGTCGTTATCTTGATAATCTGACAACCTTTACCGATCTTCTGGCAAAGGAAGGCTATGAATGCGGTCTCTCGGGAAAATGGCATATGGGAGACAGCGCCACACCGCAGGCCGGATTTAAATGGTGGCGGACAACCAGTCAGGGTGCTGAGAACTATATGTTCCCGATAGTCTATGAGAACGGGCGGATGGTGATGAAGCACAATTGCTATGTAACCGACTATATAACCGACAACGCAATAAATTTCCTGCATAGCCGAGAGAGAGACAAGCCCTTCTGCCTGTCTATACACTACACCGCTCCCCACTCCCCCTGGGCAAAGGAGTGCCACCCTCGCAAATATTACGATATGTACGACGGCTGCCCCTTCGATTCAATACCTAACCAAGAGCCCCACCCGTGGGTTCGCGATGTTGATATGTCGTTTGAGGACTGGAAGAAAAAGCCTCGCCACGGTGTGAGATATATCCATGCCAATTATGCGCCGATACGCGAGTGCTGGCAAGACTACCGGCGCGAGAGCCTTACCGGGTATTTCGCCGCCGTCACCGCAATGGACGAATCTTTCGGCAGGGTTATAGCCGAGCTTGAGCGTCAGGGTCTGCGCGAGGACACCTTGATAGTATTTACGAGCGACAACGGCAGCAATATGGGGCATCACGGCATTTTTGGCAAGGGAAACGGCACATATCCGATGAATATGTACGACACCTCGGTCAAAGTGCCCGGAATCTTTTCAATGCCCGGAACAATACCCTCAGGGCGGGTTTCCGAAGCGCTGCTCAGCCATTATGACGTGTTCGGCACCATCCTTGATTTCGCAGGTGTCCCCTATGAGCCCGACGAGCTGATGCCGGGCAAGAGCTTTGCCGATATACTCAGAGGGGAGAGCGCAAAGGGAGAGCGCGAGAATGTCGTTGTCTTTGACGAATATGGTCCGGTTCGCATGATCCGCACAAAGGATTGGAAATATGTTGCCCGCAGAATGCCGGGCTGCGATGAGCTGTTTGACCTTAAAAACGACCCGGACGAGAAAAACAATCTTATCAACGATCGGGCAGAGAAGGGGCGTGTTGAGGAGATGCGCGGGCAGCTTTCGGGATGGTTCCAAAAATATTCGCTTCCGGAATTTGACGGATGGATTGAGGATGTCAGTGGTCATGGGCAGTATGACAGCCACAGCTTCGTGCAGCACTAAATAAATTCAGCAGGAAAGGATTTCTATAATTATGAAAGAAAAGCTCAGAATCGGCGCCTCCTCACGTTTTCACACAAAACATCCCAAAGGCTCTTTCACAGTCACAGAAATGATCGAGCATTTCCACCGGGTCGGCTTCCAAGGGATTGATTTTGATATAGAAACAGTACCCGGCATGGGGGCCGACTGGAAGAGAATCATCGGCGGAGCAGCCGAGCTTGCCGCGAAATACGATATCCTGATGGACTACGGGCATCTTCCATTCAAAAAAATCAAGGTAAACGGCAGAGAGGACAAGGAGCAGTTCAAAAAGAATATGCTGCTCTCGATTGAGGCAGCCGGCTTTGCCGGCATCAAGCACGCCGTAATACACCCGATAGGCGCGCTCGATGCCCTGCCCGAGGATGCCGAGAAAACCTTTCAAAAAAACATAGAGTACCACACACCCTTTGTAGAACACGCGATAAAGCATGGCGTTAAGCTCGCCTTTGAGAATATGAGAAGCCCGCTTGAAAAGGAGGGGCATCACCGTTTCGGCTCGACGGCAGCCGAGATACTCCGCCTCTCCGAATATTTTGACATGGAAAACTGCTGGGATTTCGGTCACGCAAACACAACGGGGCTTGTTCAATCCGAAGAGCTTCGCCTCCTCAAAGGAAGGCTCACCGTTCTCCACGTAAACGACAACCACGCCGGAGACGACGAGCATTTGATGCCCTTCCTCGGTACAATCGACTGGATTGACGCCATGAAGGGCCTTTCGGCAGCCGAATATAAGGGGGTCTTTAATTTCGAGACAAAAACCTTTCGTATGCCCCTCGAGGTTCGCGACGAAATCGCTCGCTACTGCTTGCGAGTGGGCGAATACCTCACAGGTTTGCTGGCCGATTAAAGCCGATTCTAAGTTAAAATCTAAACAAAAAACAAATTCCGGGCGAAACTTATAAAAATAAGTTTCGCCCGATATTTTCTGCCTGTGCGCTCTCGGTGATAATATTACAGTAAAATTCAAATTCCTGCTGTAAAATAGTTTCGTAAATTGCAATAGCAAGTTGCACTAATTGTAAATTCGTAACGATTAAGTAATTTGATTTGTGATGACGGAGAGAGGGGCGAAGCCCCGAACGGAGGAATCACAAATCAACGCGACAACTTA
>JBNRMS010000016.1:0-6439 GCA_050309735.1 Eubacteriales bacterium | reverse complement strand
GATAAACGGCGCGAGGGCAAAGCCCTCGCGCCGCTTTTTTTGATTCTGAGCATATCGCTTTAAAGCTCCCGGTTAATTGTAAAACAAAAACACCTGATGCAGCAAGAGCGGGATATGTGGAAATTATTGATAATATTATTTATTTTTGATTTAGGTCAAAGTAATTGCCGGCATACTATGATATAGTATGCACATCGGCAGGTTTCGGAGAAACTCGCGACTAAGTAAATAAGTAAATAATATAAGAGAGAGGGCGATATTATGAAAAACAAACAAACCTTTGGCAAATCAGCGGCAAAACATCTGCAAAAACTTGAAATGTATGTGCCGGTTGTGGCGAGGGTGCATGGCAAGAGCCACCCGGAATTTTATGAGGTACATAAGATTTCTGATGTGATCTTAGAAAAAATAAAACTATCTGGGGCGAGCCTGCCGGAGCTTGGCGAGGAGTTCGCTCGACTGCGCGAAATTACAAAGGACTATACTGTTCCCGAGGATGTCTGTGAGAGCTATGAGGCCGTTTATGCTATGCTTGAGGAGCTGGACAGAGCATATAGCGCTTAAACAAAAGAAAATCAGGAAAGATAAGAGGTGAGAGTATGCAGAGAATTATACTCAGGGCGAAAAACAAGATAGCATTTATCGGCGCCCTTTTAATTGTAAGCGGTTTTATAAGCGCGCTGCTTTTTAAAAATGAAGCTGTTGCCGCGTGGGTCTTTGCAATCGCCTCTCTGCTGGGCGCCCTGCCCATTGCTCTTCAGGCTTATGGGGCATTGAGGGTTAAGGTTGTAAGCATTGATGTTTTGGTTACAATTGCGGTAATCGGTGCGTTTTTTATTAAAAATTTTGAAGAATCGGCCATTGTCACCTTTTTGTTTCTATTCGGAGCATATCTTGAGCAGCGGACGCTGAATAAAACACGCGCCGCTATCAAGGAGTTGACCGAAATGGCACCCGAGAGCGCTCTGAAGCAGATGGAAAACGGGGATTTTGAAGAGGTTGACGTAGACGAGGTCGATGTCGGAGATATTTTGCTTGTCAAAACAGGTGCGAAAATACCGGTTGACGGCAGGGTTCTCTCGGGCGAGGGCAGCATTAATGAAGCCAGTATTACAGGCGAGTCTGTTCCGGTAGAAAAAGAGAAGGGCTCTTCTGTATTCGCGGGAACAATTCTTGACAACGGAACCATTCAGATAGTCGCCGACCGCGTGGGCGAGGACACAACCTTCGGCAAAATCATTGAGCTTGTCGAGGGAGCGCAGGATTCCAAATCCGAGGCCGAGCGGTTTATCGATCGTTTCTCAAAATATTACACGCCCGCAGTTCTTCTTCTGGGGATTGTCGTTTGGATTTTCTCGCGCGATATCGAGCTTGCCATTACAATTCTTGTTCTCGGCTGCCCGGGTGCTTTGGTCATCGGTGTTCCGGTATCGAATGTTGCGGGCATCGGAAATGGGGCGAGAAATGGCGTCCTGCTCAAGGGAAGCGAGGTTATCGGCGATTTCAGCAGGCTTGATACCATGGTGTTTGATAAAACAGGCACATTAACTGTAGGAAGCCCGTCGGTTTCCGAAAAGATCTACTATGGAGACAAGATAAAGGAGGCGCTTGTTTATCTTGCGAGCATCGAGCGTGAGTCCGACCACCCGCTGGCGGGTGCGGTTCTGGAGGAAATCGGCGAGGTTGACTTCTTGCCGGTTGAGCAAACCGAGGTTATAAAGGGGGGTGGAATCACGGCAAGAGTGGGCGGATGCAGAGTGGCGGTTGGAAATGTTGCCTTGATGGAGCGAGAGGGCGTTGTTCTTGACGAGGCGAAAAAAGCTGACATATCGCGCTTTGAGCAAAACCGAAATTCGCTTGTGCTTGTTGCGGTTGACGGCGAGATTAAAGTCCTTATGGGAATTCGCGACAAAATCCGCCCCGGCGTTAAGCAAGACTTATTAAAACTCAGGAAATTAGGCGTGAAAAATCTTGTCATGCTGTCGGGCGACAATCAGGGAACCGTTGACGCGGTGAGCCGCGAGCTGGGGCTTACTGAAGCACACGGAAATATGCTGCCCGAGGACAAATCGGCTTATATTAAAATGCTTATTGAGGAGGAACGAAAAATCGTCGCCTTTGTGGGCGACGGGGTGAACGACAGTCCCTCCCTGGCACTGGCGCATATCGGAATCGCAATGGGCGGCGGCACAGACATAGCGATTGAAACCTCAGACGTTGTGCTGATCAACTCTGATTTTGGCCGCCTGCCCCATGCTCTCGGTCTTGCAAAGGCCACGGCAAGAAATATGATACAGAATATTTTTATCGCTGTGGGAGTTGTGCTTTTCCTGCTTGCCGGCGTGTTTTTCAGTGAGTGGATGAATATGTCTATTGGTATGCTGGTGCATGAAGGCAGTATTTTAGTGGTTATACTCAACGGAATGAGACTTTTGCGATATAAATTAAAAAACAAACTTAAAAAGGTGGTGTAAACATGAAAAAAGCAACCCTGCAACTTGAAACATTAATCTGTCCGTCCTGCGTTCAGAAGATTGAAAAGGCAACAAAGGCCCTTGAGGGCGTGGATAAAGACAGCGTTAGGGTGATGTTTAATTCGAGCAAGCTAAAGCTTGACTTTGATGACGAGAAACTAACGCTGGGTGACATCGAGAAGGCTATTGTCGCGCTTGGATTTGAAGTTAAAAAGTCGCAAGTGAAATAAAGCCGCGCGCTCCCCCGAAGATTTATTCGGGGGAGCGCGGTATTTTATTTTGTGTAGGTAATCACGCCTCAAGGCCGATTGCCGCCAGTTCCTCTCTGTCCTTTATTATGATTTTTCGATGCCCACTCAAGAGAATCAACCCTTCTGCCTCTAGTGCGGCAAGTTTTCGGCTGAGCGTTTCTTGCGTCATGCCGAGTTGAGAGGCGAGGTTGCCCTTAGTCATCGGCAGGATAATTTCGCGCTCATCGCCCGACAGCTCAAGCAAAGCCTTGGCAATGCGCTTGGTTACCGAACTTAAGCTTATATCCTCGATTCGATTTTCTGCCCTCTCGAGCCTTCGTGAGAGTTCGTCTATAATCTTAAAGGCAATTGACGGATATTTTGCCATCAGCTCTTTTGTGCGCGCCCCATGCAGGGTACACATGGTTGTGGGCTCAAGTGCCTGTGCGTTGTCGGTCAGGGGCAGCGACGAGAAAAGAGACAGCTCTCCCATGAATTCGCCCGGCTCAACGAGCCTGAGAATATGCTCCTTGCCGCTCGCGTTCAAACGAAAAAGCTTAATCCGTCCGGTATAGAGGACAAACAGCGTTCCGCCTATCTCGCCCGCCCGATATATCATCTCGCCCTTTTCATAGCTGCGCGAGGCGGCAATCTCGAGGAGCTCCATTCGCTCCTCGCGGCTGAGACTTGAAAAAATCGGTACCTGCTCAAGGCACTTTGCGTGGCTCTCGCAGTGGCTGCAATGCTGCATATACATCACCTCATTTGCAAATATTCATCTATATTATAAAATATCCTTTGGTGTCTTGTGGGCATATGACCTTGCTGTCGCGCTTGGACGGCAAAGAGATAAGCCTATTATACAGCATTTTGATTAAAAAAGCAAAAGACATTTGATAAGAAGCCGCAATTCACCCGCTTGATACGATAGCTGTGTTATGTTGTAATATAAATATATCATACATAAAATCTTGCTTCCGTAACAATGCTACTAAGGGAGCTCTTGTTTTCAAAAACTTGTTATTTGAAAATATATCCCAACAAATTAGCACATGATAATAAAGAGTGCTAAATAATTTTGAAAAAAGTATTGACAACCCAAAATTTATGTGTTATAATACCCCCAGAGGTTAGCAGAGCGGTCATGGCAATGCTAACAAATATAAAGTAAAGGAGTTGTTACGTATGGCAACATTAATACCCTTCAACAGAAGAAGGAACGACTTGGGATTCCCGTCGCTCAGCATTTTTAACAATATGCTTGATGACTTTTTTACTGATGGCTGGCCGAGCGTAAGAAGTCTTGCTTGCGACAGCTTCAAGGTCGATGTTCGCGAGGACGAGAAGAGCTACATCGTCGAGGCCGAACTTCCCGGAGTTAAAAAAGATGAAATCAGCATCTCGCTGGACGAGGGCAAGCTCAGCATAACGGTAAGTCGCGACGAGAGCACCACAGACGAAAAGAAAAACTATCTCCACCGGGAGCGTCGCTACTGCTCGATGCAGCGTAACGTCTATCTTGCCGAGGCCGATAGCGAGGGCATTACCGCAAAGCTTGACGCCGGTGAGCTTACAGTAAACGTTCCGAAGAAGAAAAATATTGACACCTCAGTTAAAATCGAAATTGAATAATTTTCTCACCCGCACTTAAGTGCGGGCTCAGACAGAAGAAAAACCCTATCTGGCACAAGCCAAATAGGGTTTTTCTTTTGTCTGTCGCTCCATGTGCAGGGGGCGCGGATTGAAATACAGAAGATGATAATGTTGAACTAAGCGAAAACCGGTTCTAGCAGCTAGGAGTGAATGAATAAGAGGGGGGCGGTTGTTTTATTGAAATTATGTTAATATTAAGGATAAAGATCATGAAAAACAGCTCTTCGTTTAACAATCATTGTTTTGGCTGTTGTTTCTCTGATATCATTCGCTATAATTCCGGCAGCCGCAAAATCAGAATCGGATTGAGACGCATCCTGTTAAGTCAGCTGTTGTTGCGGAATTGTATGGCGTTTAATTTTTCACTCGAATTATCTAATATTCTAACAAGATATACAAAATAGCGACAGCAAATCCTTTACTTTTTAAACTATTTGTGTTACAATTAACACAAATGGATAATTTTGATGCTTGACTGCCAGGAAAATGTATTTCAAATGTGATCTGTTTGTTTTTAAACTCGCAGCAAGCAGGGAAGGATTTTTTATTAATATGAAACTTGCTCATATTACAGAAGACGGGAAGAGAAAACAAACCATAAAGGACCATTCCCTAGGCACTGCCGAACTTGCCTCGGGATTTGCAGCCCGCTTCGGGGGGCAAGCGTTTGCTTATAATGCCGGAATACTTCATGATATCGGAAAATATGCCGAGTCGTTCCAAAGGCGTCTTCGCGGAAGCCGTGAAAAGTATGAACACTCTGCTGCGGGTGCGTATTTGCTGTTTAATTCTAAAAGCATATCAGGCTATCTGTTGTCATATTGCGTCGCCGGCCATCATACCGGACTTCCGGACGGCGGTTACAAGACGGACAACTCAGATGGGGCTACCCTTTACGCAAAACTGAACCGTCAAGAGAAAAGTACGGCCGATATCTCAGAAGGCATAAATGAACTCGATTCCGCTGAATATTTAACCTCACTACCCCTACCGTTTAGGTTTGATGATGAATATTCAGCCGCATTTTTTATACGCATGATATTTTCGTGTCTGACAGACGCGGATTTTCTTGACACCGAGCGGTTTATGACCGACGGACAGAAAGTTAGAAGCAGCGGTGAAGGTTTGCCGGAACTTGCCACAAGACTTGAGAATTATATGCGGAAATTCGATAACGCAACGGGGAGCATAAACTTACTGCGCAAGGGCATATACCAGAGTTGCATTGCCGCGGCTGAAGACTCTCCGGGAATTTTCCGGCTCTGCGTGCCTACCGGAGGAGGGAAAACCCTGTCGTCGATGGCCTTCGCCCTTAAGCATGCGATTAAGAACGGAAAACGACGAATTATTTATTGCATCCCATATATATCAATCATCAGGCAGACCGCCGGGATATTTGAGGAGATATTCGGTGCGGACAACGTGTTGGCGCATTATTCAACCGCTGATTATATTGAAACAGACGATAGCCCGTCGACTCTTCGCCTTGCATCGGAAAATTGGGATAAGCCTATTATAATTACGACTAACGTCCAGTTTTTTGAATCTATATTTTCAAACAGAACCTCTCGTTGCCGTAAGCTGCACAATATCGCAGACAGTGTCGTGATTTTCGATGAAGCGCAGATGATACCGAATGATTATCTCAATCCCTGCTTACGAGCAATCAAGGAACTTACCGAATATTACGGTGTGTCCGCCGTACTCTGCACTGCAACGCAACCGGCATTTGAAACGCTGATCAACAGAAAGATAATTGACATTTACCCGGATTACGCGCGGCTGTTCAACCTGTTAAAAAGAGTTACATATAAAAATATCGGGTATCGTACAAACGATGAAATGGCGGAGCTGTTAAAAGCAGAGAAAAACTTGTTATTTTTGACATCTCGTCGCCCCCCACGCGGGGGGCGTGGATTGAAATAAACTGTGTTTCTCCGAGTGAGTTCTTGCCTATCGTCGCCCCCCACGCGGGGGGCGTGGATTGAAATTAAATCAGTCACTCGGTATCTATAGTAATGGTATGTCGCCCCCCACGCGGGGGGCGTGGATTGAAATTAAATCAGTCACTCGGTATCTATA
>JBNRMS010000015.1:0-15836 GCA_050309735.1 Eubacteriales bacterium | reverse complement strand
AGAAAAATTTACAGACCGAGCTCGAACTAACATATAATAACCCTGTAAAGGATAAGGAATTTGGGGATAATATGCAATATATATCAGAAAAAGAAAATCCAACTGTGGGGGATATGTTGCAAATCCTTACAATTGCTTATAATCTAGGACATTTTTATAATACCTTTACTGCTTCGCGAGCAGTTGTAATGCTTGCAGAGGAAAATGTGGATTTTAGAAATAAACTATTGAATAGTTCTAATAGCCATCGATTTAGAGTAGCTGCAGAGTCTTTATTGAGTGAGCAAAATTATCATAGGCTACATTTATTGAATTCATTACTTGTCCTTGAACGTTGTGATCAGAGCAAACAATCTGTCATATTGGCACAGGAACTTATATATGCATATCTTAATGAAAACTCAATTAGTGATAGTAGTAAACTGCATTTTATATTTAAAGTTTTTCGCTCTGTTCGCAATGTTTCCTATATCGCTTATGACTTACAAATTGCAAATATGCCCATTACAATTGACTTGTGCAATAAAGAAGCGGTTCTTATCCTATTTCATGAGCTATTATCAATTTATAATGATCAATTACCTGCAAATCGATTAATTACTTCTATTGGGAAAATGCTTGATGACACAGTTTATAATGAGAATTCAAACGCTATTTGCTACTATAGAATATCACGAAAAATCGTCAATACTTTATCTAAAGATGAGAGTATTAAGTATAAAGAATACTATTCTGATTTTTGGTTATGTTCAAAAAGCATTTTTAATAAACAACATCGCCAAACACGTGATTATTCACCAGATGCTATTCTGAAATTAACATTTACTGCTGAGGACAAAAAACTATCACAAGGATTGTTGTTGGAATTGGAACGTATAAATAACTCAAGAGTAGGATACTACGATCGAAATTCTGGAGAACGAACAATACTTGTTTCAATAAAAAAGAATTGCCAGAATAAAGCTCTTGCATCGTTTCGAGTATTAAAATCTACAATTAAATATTTGCGCCGAGTTGCGCACCCTTCAAATGCAGACATACGATATTTACTCGCCAGTAAATTTTTTCTCTATTATTTATTTGGCGAAAATCCAATCGTAATTAAAGCAACAGTTAACCCTGAAATTTGTGTGTTATGCACACGAGGTAAGAGACAACGCACTGCTGAAATTAAATCCCTTTTAGCAAAAGGGAATGGAAATACCGATGAACGTCATGAAGTGGAATTTATGCTTGACTGTCTAATACAAGATGACATTAATGATACGAGTATTACAATACCTTCAAGCATATTAATTTATCAAAAAGATTTGCCTGGAAAGAAATTAAGTGAATTTGATGGGATGGTTATTCATCCAATGAGAAAGTCAGAACAAATTATGTTACTAGAAGCAAAAAACACTGATAGCAATCCTTCGTATGCTAAAAAATGCTTATCAGATAAACTTGATAAACTGAATTTTGACTACAACAAAGATGCTATTAAAATTCATAACTATGATGCCTTGCTCAAGGTATCCATTTAGAAATGATAATCGATCAAAAAGACCAGCCGCTTCAAGCATTCATGCCTGATTGTGACTGGTCTTTTGCTTTTGCCCCGCTTGAAGCTGTTCACTTTAGTTTTTTCTTCAATCCCTAAGTGAACGCTTCTTTTGGGGCTCTTTTTTCGCCGTGTGACAGACAGTCTCGCCGCGCGTTTTTATTATTGCAAATTAAGCGAAAATATAGTATAATTAAGGGAGTGCATTCAGTAAGAAAGGTATAAACAACAGATGAGTAAACTGGCGGACAGGTATCTTGCCGCAAAAAGGCGGCTTTTTGATAAATATTATTCAGATCTCAATCCCGAGCAGCGGCGCGCGATTTTCACAATCAACGGGCCGCTTTTAATACTCGCCGGAGCGGGCAGCGGAAAGACCACAGTGCTTGTGCGCCGCATTGCATACATAATCAGATATGGAAACGCTTATATGAGCAGCAATCTGCCCGATGATTTAAGTTTGGCAAGAGTTGAGCAGCTCGAGAAGGCGGCATCGCTGCCGCGCGAGCAGATTGCCGATATTCTGCCCGAATTTATTGAGTCGCCCTGTCCTCCCTGGCGTATGCTCGCGATTACCTTTACAAACAAAGCCGCGCGCGAGATTAAGAGCCGGCTTGAGACCGAGTTTGACGGCGAGGACATAAGCGGAATTTGGGCGGGAACCTTCCATTCAATCTGCGTAAAGATACTGCGCGTTTATTATAGCGAGGCGGGTCTTGGCCAAAATTTTTCGATTTATGATACGGATGATTCAAAAAAAGCGGCCGCCGCCGCGATGAAGCGCTGCAATATAGACGAGAAAACCCTCCCGATAAGGGGGGTTTTGAACGAGATAAGCCGCGCCAAGGACAGACTCATGGGGCCTGACGAATATGCGGAAGCCGCCGGTGCAGACTTCAGAAAAAAGCAGATTGCGCGGATATATAAGGAATATCAGAGTGGACTTGCGATGTCAAACGCGCTTGATTTCGATGATATAATCTTTAAAACCGTAAAGCTCCTTGAGTCAAACGAAGAGGTGAGAAAAAAATATCAGTCGCGTTTTCTCTATGTCAGCGTCGATGAATATCAGGACACCAACGAGGCACAATTCGCACTCACCTCACTGCTCTCAGGGGGATATCGAAATCTGATGGTGGTCGGTGACGACGACCAAAGCATCTACCGCTTCCGGGGAGCGACGATTGCCAACATACTCGGTTTTGATAAAAATTATTCGGAAGCGAGCGTAATCAAGCTTGAGCAAAACTACCGCTCGGCCGGCAATATTCTCGGCGCTGCTAACGGAGTGATAGCAAGAAACCGCGGCCGCCGCGGAAAAAAACTTTGGACAGATAAGCCCGAGGGCGAGAGGATTACAGTGCGTGAGCTTGAAAATCAGAGTGCTGAGGCGCGCTTCATAGTTGACACAATCAGCCGCGAGGTCAGGATGAAGAAGCGTCAATGCCGGGATTTTGCCGTGCTCTACCGCACGAATGCCCAGTCGCAGGTTATAGAGGCAGCCTTCGCCAAATCGGGCGTGCCATACCGCACCATAGGCTCGATAAGGTTCTTTGACCGCAAGGAGATACGCGACATTGTGGCATACCTGAGCGTTCTTATCAATCATAACGATGAGGAGCGCCTCAAGCGTATAATAAACGAGCCCAAACGCAAAATCGGCGAGCGCACCATCAACGAGATATCGCGAATTGCGCATGCCGAGGGACGCGGGATGTTTGACGTTATTAAAGACGCTCGCAACTATGAGGAGCTAACCCGCTCGGCAGCCCCTCTTTCTCGCTTTGTCGAGCTGATAGACCAACTCACGTCGCTGCTCACATATGTAACCGTTCCCGAGATAGTCGGACGGGTGGCCGAGATGAGCGGATACCGCGCCATGCTTATCGCCGGGGGAGACGCCGAGCGCGAGCGGCTTGATAATATTGATGAACTGATTTCAGGCGCGCTCGAATACCAAAAAAACAATCCCGAGGCGACGCTTGCGGGATATCTTGAGGAGGTTGCGCTTATCTCGGAGGTCGACAAATACGACGAGACGTCCGATGCGGTTGTGCTGATGACTATTCACAGCGCAAAGGGGCTTGAGTTTCCGGTTGTCTTTCTGCCCGGCATGGAGGACGGCATTTTCCCCGGAAACCAAACAATCAATTCGGCAGACGAGAGCGACATGGAGGAGGAGCGCCGGCTCGCCTATGTTGCGATAACCCGCGCTAAGGAGAAGCTCTTCATACTTTTTGCCGCCGAACGCACTATCTGGGGCAGGAGCGGACGAAACTCACCGTCAAGATTCATCGACGAGATTCCCGAGCAGTACCTTGACAGAATCTCAACAGAGCGAAGCGGAAGACCGGCTGCCAGATCCGGAGCAAGAATCTATTATTCAAACAAACAACAGGGAGCGCAGAGTGATAATACAATTACAGTTAACCGCCCGATTGTAAAAAAGCAGAATCTCCAAGCGCTTGAGCACATTCGCGAGGGAGACCGGGTGCGCCACCGCATTTTTGGCGACGGTGAGGTTCTCTCGGTGCGCAGCATGGGCGCAGACCTCCTATATGAGGTGGTGTTCGACAGCGCGGGCACCAAAAAGCTTATGGGGTCTTATGCTAAGTTGAGCAAAATATAGCGGAGGTCGCGGGAGCGACGGAGGAATTTAGAATGCTCCGGTGGGAATTTTTCTCTGGAAAGTTCCCACCGGAGTTTCTTCAAAAACCAAGGTAATATTATTACCTCATAATGATATTAAGCTTATAACCAAATTGCCTCACCCCGACACCGGAGGGGGATGTGGGGCCCGGCCGGGGTCGGCGCGGCATGCTTTCAAATTTTGCTGTGCCAAATGCTCCAAAGTTTTTTGAGGGGGATCTGGGGGGAACTTTTTTGAAAAAAGTTCCCCCCAGCGCATCCCTCAATAGCTTGGTGCTTTAATTGGTATAGTATAATATCAGCACCCGAAAATCGTTTCGATCACCCTTTGCGAGGATGGCGGCGAATAGACCCAACGGTTCAGTCGCTTGACCTTTGAGGTATCAATGTAATATTCGGGCGGCGAGGGCGGCACGCAGCCGCTGTGCGTGTCGATGAGAACAAGCTTGATTTTCATGCGTTCGGGGATAATGCTTTTTATGTAGACAGCCGCCCATTGTCCGGGAATAACGGGGCAGAATGGCGAGCCAAGTTCGCGCAGCTCGGCAAGGCCCGCGAGGTTGGGCGTCAGTTCAACGAATATGCCGTACTGCTCAACGCTGCGTATGATTCCGGCAACGGTTTGTCCGGGTGAGAAATGAGCCGCGTTTTCCTCCCATGTTCCGAGCAGCTCGCGCTGGGTTACATATATCCGGCCGCTGTCATAGTCAATGCTCTTTATCACGGTATAAATGCTCATCCCGCAGGTCAGGCGGTCGGCGGGGTGGGATATTCTTGAAACCGATATGCAGTCTACCGATAAGAGCGAGGGAATGCCGCAGCCGATGTCAACAAATGCGCCGAAATTCTCAAGGTGTGTTACCTTCGCGGGGATTATATCGCCGGGCGCAAGTGTGAGCAGATATGAGTCGTAGCATTCGGCCTGCGCCGCCCTCCTTGAGAGGAGCGCGCGTTTTTTGCCGCAATAATTCTCAAATCCCACAACCTTAAATGAGACCGGCTTTCCCACCCGCGTGATAACCGCGATATCCTTGATAGCCCCGCCGTCTCGACACTCGGCAACGTCAGAGCGGCGGATTATGCCGTCAACCTCTCCTAGGCTGACGTGCAGGTCGTATCTTCCGTCGCAGAGCATTGCCATGCCTTCGAGTATGATGCCGTGCTGCATGGCATGTTCAAGACCGGTGACGGTGGCGGTGAGTTCAATGTTTTTTTGGGTGTCTATAAGATTTCCTTCGGGCATATATGTATTCTGCATTGTTATGGCTCCTTTGTTTTTTTATTTATTATAAAGATATTAACGCCCGCCGGGGAATATGACTGTCTGTCCCGTCAAGCGGTGCAAAAAACCGAGGCTTTATTGCGGCTAATACTAAACACCGATTAAATACTAAGCTAATGAGGAATGCGCTGGGGTACTTTTTTTGAAAAAAAGCACCCCCAAACCCCCTCAAAAACTTTTGGGGCATTTGGCACAGCTTAATTTATTATGGTGCGCTGACCCCGGCTGGGCCCTACATCTCACCCCGTGGCCGAGGGGAGGCAATCAGGCATTAAGTTCAATGTTATAATGAGATAATAGTAAAAATAAAAAACTTAAGTTCATCGGCTGATTGGTGGCCGATCTATAAAACGTTTATCGCGAACGAGAAAACAAGACGAAAAAGAGCGGATGGCCGAGAAAACTTGAGCAAAAGGTATGCTAAATTAAAAAAGTTTGCAATAACCTATTGACAAGGACTTTTACTCATGTTATAATGTGCAGGTCTGAAAACTACAAAAAATTAAGGAGTTGTGCAAAAATGTCCACATTCATGGCAAAAGCAGAGACAGTGGAACGCAAGTGGTATCTTATAGACGCCGCCGGCAAGCCCCTGGGCAGAACTGCCGTCGCAGCCGCGAACCTGCTTCGCGGGAAGCACCGCGCTATATTCACGCCCCACGTCGACTGCGGAGAATTCGTTATTATTATCAATGCCGACAAGGCTGTTCTTACCGGAAAGAAGCTTGATCAAAAAATGTATCGGCGCCACAGCGGATATGTCGGCGGACTTAAAGAAGTCAAGTACAGAGATTTGATGGAAAAGCGCCCCGAGTTTGCTATGGAGCGCGCCGTCAAGAGGATGCTCCCCAGCAATGCTATCGGCAGGAAATCTATGACAAGGCTCAAGGTCTATTCCGGAGACACTCATAAGCACGCGGCTCAGCAGCCGATACCTTATGAGGCTAACTAACAGGAAAGGATGGCAGAAATAATGGCAGTTAATTATACAAGCTCCAGACCCTATTTTTACGGAACCGGAAGAAGAAAGAAATCGGTCGCCCGTGTCAGAATAATGCCGGGAACCGGTGTTGTTACAATCAACAAGCGCGACATAAATGATTATTTCGGACTTGAGACCCTCAAGCTGATTGTAAACCAGCCCTTTGCGATCACAGGAACAGTCGGCAAATTTGACATTGTAGCGACAGTTTCGGGCGGCGGAATTTCGGGTCAAGCCGGTGCCATACGTCACGGCACTGCGCGCGCTCTCTCTCTTGCTGACGAGAGCTTCCGCTCACCCCTCAAAGCTGCGGGCTTGCTCACACGCGACCCTCGCATGAAAGAAAGAAAGAAGTATGGTCTCAAAGCGGCTCGCCGCGCTCCGCAGTTCTCAAAGAGATAAGCGGTCTTATTTTGAGCAAGATACCAAGAATAACAATTACGGCTTCTTCCGGAACAACTGTTCCGGAAGAAGCTTTTGCTTGTCTTGTTTTTAACAAACTACTGGACAAAATGTGCGAAATGTAGTATAATGTTATTGTAGAATAGGTTTGAAAGAAACAAGTTTTCTTTCGAACAACGAGCTTTCAACGAGCTTTGCGCCTTTGGGGCCGTAGGTGATGGCAGCAATACCGGCGAAGCCGGTACCGGCACAAATCTCATCAAACAGAAAGGTATAATCATTATTATAAAAATCAGCCGGAGACACGCGAATTAAAATACATTTGAAGGAGTCCGTTCCCCAGCCGGCCGGGTGCGGGAAATCTTATTGCTTATGAAGATTAAAAAAATTATAGAGCTGCTTGATGCCGAGGTGCTCTCGGGAGCCGACAAGATAGAAAATGAGGTCTATTCGGCTTGCGGGAGCGATTTGATGAGTGATGTTCTGGCATATGTCAAGGAGCAGGCGGTGCTTTTGACCGGCCTTATAAATCCGCACGTTGTTCGCACCGCCGAGATGATGGATATGAAGTGCATTGTCTTTGTCAGGGGAAAAAGACCTCCGCGCGAGGTTATTGAGCTTGCGGAGGAATGCGGAATTGTGACACTGCGCTGCGAGGAGCGTATGTATGTTGCTTGCGGCAGATTGTATGAAAATGGTCTTAGGGGAGGCGGTGTTTGCGACTCATGAAAGATCCGATATGTTTTCACTTTAAAATAGATGGCGATGATTTCACCTCGGCGGGCAAGGCCTCGGTTCAGGTTAAAAAGTTGCTCCGCCAGCTTGATTTTGATGCAGAGACTATCCGCCGCGTTTCGGTTGCCATGTATGAGGGCGAGATTAATATGGTTATTCACGCAAATGGGGGAGAGGCAGACGTTTCGGTTTGGGATGACAAGGTCAGCGTTGTACTTACCGATACAGGCCCCGGGATTCCCGATGTTGCGCTGGCAATGCAAGAAGGATATTCGACCGCTAAGGATAATATCCGCTCGCTCGGATTTGGCGCCGGAATGGGATTGCCCAATATGAAGAGATATTCTGACCAGATGCTGATTGATACCTCGGTCGGGAAGGGAACTACTGTCACGATTAATTTTAATGTTCCGAGTTCAAATTCAAATTAAGAGAAACTAAATAGTTAAAGCTTTTGAGCGGGAGCCGGGCGAATGCTTCTTAAAAATAAGCCTCTCCAAAATTTCTCCCGACCCGCCCCCGCAAAAACCAGAAAGGAAGAAACCGAAATGAATCGAGTACAGCACTCGGTGACGCTACAGACCGATCTTTGTCGGGGATGCACCCATTGTATAAAACACTGCCCCACCGAGGCTATTCGGGTTCGGAACGGGAAGGCGGTTATAAAGGATGAGCGGTGTATCGACTGCGGCGAATGTATCAGAATATGCCCATATCAGGCAAAGCGGGCGATATTTGATAAGCTTGAAAAATTTGATAATTACAAATATAAAATTGCGCTCCCGGCACCTGCTCTTTACGGACAGTTTGACAAGCTTGATGATATAGATTACATAGTCAGCGGTCTTCTGCGCTGCGGGTTTGACGAGGTTTACGAGGTGGCGCGCGCCGCCGAGCTTGTCTCTGGGTACACGCGCCAGTATATGAGCAAGGAAGGGATTAAGAAGCCGGTCATCAGCTCGGCCTGTCCGGCATTGGTGCGGCTTATCAGCGTCAGATTCCCGAGCCTTATTGATAATCTCCTGCCAATCCTGCCTCCTGTCGAATATGCCGCAAGAATGGCGAAGGAAGAAGCCAAAAGAAACCATCCCGACCTTTCTGACGACGACATTTGCGCCCTCTTCATCTCGCCCTGCCCGGCAAAAGTTTCATATGCAAGAACGCCGCTTGGAACAGAAAAAAGTGCGATCGACGGCGTGCTGGCGATTAGCGATGTGTATTTTATGCTGGTACCCGTGATGAATAAGATAACAAATCCCACAACATCCTCACGAACCGGGATAATAGGAATCGGCTGGGCGGGGAGCGGAGGCGAATCATCTGCATTGATGAATGATCGATACCTCGCGGCAGACGGAATTGAGAATATAATTCATGTGCTTGACGAAATCGAAAAGGAGAATATACGCGGGCTTGAATTTATCGAGCTAAACTCGTGCAACGGCGGCTGTGTCGGCGGCGCCTTGAACGTCGAGAACCCTTATATTGCAAAGGCAAGATTGCAAGCCCTGCGAAGATACCTGCCCGTTTCGATGAACCGCGTACCACCCAGCGATGGCGGGGTGGTGCCGAGCAATATTCTTTGGGATTCGAGCGTTAATTATTCGCCTGTCATGCGGCTTGATGCTGATCGAAACGAGGCGATGAGGAAGATGACCGAAATCCAGCAGCTCCGCGAGACCTTCTGCGACCTTGACTGCGGCTCCTGCGGGGCGCCGACCTGTCAGGCGCTCGCCGAGGATATAGTAAACGGCGAGGCGACACCCGACGACTGCATCATAAACCTGCGTAAGCGAGCCGAGCGCAATGACATCGAAGCAAGAGACGCGAAAACTCCGGATGAAATCGAAACACAAGAACAGGGGACTAAGATATGAAAATATCCGAATTGGCCGAGCGGCTCGGGCTTGAAATACTTACTCTCCCCTCGCCCGACACAGAGGTGAGCGGCTGCTATACCTGTGACCTGCTTAGTTGGGTCATGGGAAGAGCAGGTGAGGGTCAGGTGTGGATAACCATAATGACAAACATAAATGTAGTTGCAGTGGCGCATCTGGTTGGCGTCAGTGCGATTGTTTTAGCCGAGGACGCCCCGGTGGCGAGCGATGTTGTGAAAAAAGCTGAGCAGGAGGGGATAAACGTCCTTCGCTCGCGAATGACGGCGTTTGAGCTTTCGGCAGCCCTGTCTGTCGCCTTGCGGGATTTGGCTTCAGCGCCCGGGGAGTGAGCGATATGTCGGTCAAATACGATCTGCATATCCATTCCTGTCTCTCACCCTGCGGCGACTATGAGATGACCCCTGGCAATATAGCGGGAATGGCAAAGCTCTGTGGCCTGCGCTTCGCGGCGCTGACCGACCACAACACATCCAAAAACTGTCCGGCCTTCTTTTCGGCCTGCGAGAGACGGGGGGTAGTTGCGGTCGCGGGAATGGAGCTGACAACTTCGGAGGACATCCACATGGTATGTCTTTTTCCAACGCTTGATTTAGCGATGGAGTTTGACGCATTCGTGGAACCGCGCCGCTTGAAGATAAAAAATCGTCCCGATATTTTTGGCGACCAGATAATAATGAATAATAACGACGAGGTGGCAGGGAAGGACGAATACCTGCTTATCCCCGCGACCGAGCTTGACATCACAAGCGCAGCGCGCGAGGTGAGGCGGCGGGGCGGGGCGGCTTTTCCGGCTCATGTGGACAAGCGGTCAAACGGACTTATCTCGATTCTTGGAACATTTCCCCCCGAACCGGATTTTACGGCAGCCGAGGTTTTCGACCACGGTGTTATTTCGCGATTTAAAGAAAAGCACCCCTTGCTCAGTAA
Source organism: Eubacteriales bacterium (assembly GCA_050309735.1). Classification (GTDB taxonomy): domain Bacteria; phylum Bacillota; class Clostridia; order Oscillospirales; family CAG-272; genus UMGS1002. The sequence goes on along the minus strand of JBNRMS010000015.1, from coordinate 5,418 downwards.
AGTTTTGATTTTAAAAAACTCCGACGCACACACGCTTGAGGAAATGTGTGCCATGCCCCCCGGCTCGTTTGATTTTGAGGACACGGCAGACGACGCCGATATGCGCCATCAACTAATAAAATTCCTCAATTCCCGCAAATTTTCTGCAGGATTTTGAATAAATATTAAAAATGCTATAGACAAGTCATCATTTTTATATTATAATATATTGGATATGGGCCTTATGGTTTTATGCATACTCTGCAGCAAAATTAAAAATGTATTTTGAAGCAGACCTTATCAAATCCCATTGTCAAAATGGGAGGTTTTTACGGAACACATTGTTAAATAAATATCAATCAGGGAGGAAAATCCAACAATGAGAAAGTCGCTGACAACCGTCGAATTTCGCGGCACCCCGGAGCAGGAAGAAAAGCTTCTGAAGGTTATCGCCAAATATAAGGGCGAAAAAGGCCCGATGATGCCGGTTCTTCAAGGGGCGCAGGAAATATACGGTTATCTTCCGGTCGAAGTTCAGAAAATAATCGCGAGGGAACTTGGCGTGTCTTACGAAGAAGTTTTCGGCATAGTCACATTTTACTCGCAGTTTAAGCTCAACCCGAACGGACATTATTCTATTTCGGTTTGCATGGGTACCGCTTGCTATGTCAAAGGTGCGGCAAAGCTTCTTGAAGAAATATCAAACCAGCTTAATCTACCCGTGGGCAGCACTTCGCCCGACGGCAAATATTCGCTCGAAGCAACCCGCTGCATAGGTGCGTGCGGACTTGCCCCGGTACTTACAATTAACGGTGACGTTTACGGACGCCTTGTTCAGTCTGATATCCCGGGAATACTCGAAAAATACAAAGACTGAGATTAGATGAGAGACCTGTCGCTCAGCATTCTTGATATCGCGCAGAACTCGATAGCGGCCGGCGCGAGGAATATCAGCATATCGCTCCTTGAGGACGAGGGTGGACAGCTTAAGATAACGGTGAGTGACGACGGCCGCGGTATGTCTGGCGAGGTTGTCAAAAAAGCAGCCGACCCCTTCTATACCACACGCACAACCCGAAAGGTTGGTCTTGGTCTTCCTCTTTTTAGAATGGCGGCCGAGCTTACCGGAGGGGAGCTTGTGATAAACTCGATAACATCGGACGACGACCCGGTAAACCACGGAACAACGGTTACGGCCGTCTTTAACACGGGCAGTGTAGACTGTCCGCCGCTCGGTGATATGCTCGAGACGATTGCCGTGTTGATACATGGTTATCCCGAAAAAGATTACAAATACTACCACAAAACACCGACGCTTGAGGTGAAGCTTGACACGTCGGAGCTGCGGGGCGTGCTCGGAGAAGTATCATTGGCCGAGCCGGAGGTAATGAAGTGGATTTCGGAATATATCGCCCAGCAATATAACTCCCGGATAAAGACATCCGGGGATAACAACGAAAAATAATTCGGAGGATATTAAGCTATGAAAACATTAGCGGAACTTGCGGCTATCAGAGAACAGATGAAGAGTAAAGTTTCTGTCCGCGAGGGTTCGGGTAAGACCCGTGTTGTCGTCGGAATGGCGACCTGCGGAATTGCGGCGGGCGCACGTCCGGTGCTCACATCCTTTGTCGGCAAGGTCAACGAACTCGGACTTGAAGATAAAGTAACCGTCACACAGACAGGCTGCATCGGCATATGTCAGTATGAGCCGGTGGTCGAAATTTATGAGGACGGCAAGGAAAAGGTTACTTATGTAAAAATGACTGCCGAGAAAGCGGCCGAAGTTGTCGAGAAGCATCTCAAGGGCGGCCGCACAATAGAGTCGTACACAATCGGCTACAACAAGAAATAACCGCTGGATATTTGGAGGACAAACTATAATGATTATACGCTCACACGTTCTGATCTGCGGAGGAACCGGTTGCTCCTCCTCGGGCAGTGAAACACTCAGGAAAGTGCTCGAAAAGGAGCTTGCAGCCAAGGGGCTTGAAGATGAAATTAAGGTAGTCACCACAGGATGCTTTGGTCTTTGCGCACTCGGCCCGATTATGATAGTGTATCCCGACGGCACCTTCTATAATATGGTAGAAGCCAAGGATATTCCCGAGATAGTCGAGGAGCACCTTCTTAAAGGCCGCCCGGTAGCCCGCCTTGAATACCACGAGAAAGAAGGCGACACCAGCACAATCACCTCGCTCTCGAACACTACTTTCTATAAAAAACAGCTTCGCATCGCTCTTCGCAACTGCGGAGTGATTGACCCCGAGGATATCAACGAATATATCGCGGTTGACGGATATGCAGCCCTTGGAAAGGTGCTGACAGAGATGACGCCCGATGAGGTTATTCAGCTTATTCTTGACTCGGGTCTGCGCGGGCGGGGCGGAGCCGGATTCCCGACCGGACTTAAATGGAGATTTGCCTGCGCTAACCGCGGGAAGGTTCAAAAATACGTTTGCTGCAACGCCGACGAGGGCGACCCCGGCGCCTTTATGGATCGCTCACTTCTTGAGGGTGACCCCCATTCAATCATCGAGGCTATGGCCATTGCGGGATATGCGATAGGAGCCGATGAGGGATACATATATGTCCGCGCCGAATATCCGATTGCAATTCACCGCTTGAAGGTTGCTATAAAGCAGGCTCGCGAGATGGGCTTGCTCGGCAAGAACATTTTCGGAACCGATTTTAAATTTGACATACAGCTCCGCCTTGGTGCGGGGGCTTTCGTGTGCGGCGAGGAAACGGCGCTGATGACCTCTCTTGAGGGCAATCGCGGCGAGCCGCGTCCGCGTCCGCCCTTCCCGGCAGAAAAGGGTCTTTTCGGAAAACCCACTATACTAAATAACGTTGAAACATACGCAAATATCTGCCCGATTATACTCAATGGTCCCGAATGGTTCTCCTCGATGGGAACAGAGAAGTCTAAGGGAACTAAGGTGTTCGCTCTCGGCGGCAATATTACCAATACAGGGCTTGTTGAAATCCCGATGGGAACCACTCTTCGCGAGGTAATCGAGGAGATAGGCGGCGGAATACCCAACGGCAAAAAATTCAAAGCAGCACAGACCGGCGGCCCGTCCGGCGGATGTATTCCCGCTCATCTCATAGACACTCCCATTGACTACGACAACCTGGTTGCAATCGGCTCTATGATGGGCTCAGGCGGTCTTATAATAATGGACGAAGACACCTGCATGGTCGACATCGCCCGCTTCTTCCTCGACTTCACAGTTGAAGAATCCTGCGGAAAATGCACTCCCTGCCGAATCGGAACCCGCCGACTGCTTGAGATGCTCGACAAGATTATCGAAGGCAAGGCCGATATGGAAGACCTTGAGAAGATTGAGGAGCTTTGCGGATATATCAAGGGTGCGTCGCTCTGCGGTCTCGGACAAACGGCGCCTAACCCCGTCGTCTCGACCCTGCGCTATTTCAGAGACGAGTATATCGCACACATAGTTGACAAGAGATGTCCCGCCGGTGTATGTAAGAGCCTGCTCCGATACACAATTGATAAAGAGAAGTGCATAGGCTGCGGCAAGTGCGCGAAGGCCTGCCCGGTGGACACTATAACAAAAACTTCCTACATCGCTCCCGGACACAAGCTGCCCTCCTACGAGATAATACAGGACAAGTGCATAAAATGCGGCGCCTGTCTTGAGGCCTGCAAGTTCAACGCGGTTTTAAAGAAGTGAGAAAGGAGACCTCTCTTATAATGGAAATGATTAATGTAAAAATAAACGGCCGAGATTATTCGGTCGAGAAGGGCTCAACAGTCCTCAAGGCCGCAAAAGCCGCAAAGATTGATATTCCCACGCTTTGCTATGTTAAGGATATCAACGAAATCGGCGCCTGCCGCATTTGTGTTGTTGAGGTTGCGGAGAAACAGAGGGACGGCTCGATGGGCCCGAATAAAATGGTTACCTCTTGCGTTTACCCCGTGAGCGACGGAATGTCGATTACCACCAATACCCCGAGAATTAACAGTTCAAGAAAAATGAATCTCGAGCTGCTTCTCTCAAATCACAACCGGGAGTGCCTCTCCTGCGTTCGCAGCACAACCTGCGAGCTACAGAAGCTCTGCCATGATTATGGTGTCAACGAAACGCGTTTCGGCGGCACTAAAACCGAGTCGGAGATCGACGATGCCTCGCCCTCGCTCATACGCGACAACTCCAAGTGCATACTTTGCCGTCGCTGTGTTGCCGCTTGTAATACTGTTCAGGCGGTCGGCGTTATCGGCGTAAACGACCGCGGATTCGACACACACATCGGCTGCGCCTTTGAGAGCGCCCTTAGCGAGACCTCCTGCATCAATTGCGGACAGTGCGTAGTCGCCTGCCCGACCGGAGCTCTGCACGAGCGCGAGGATATCGACAAGGTGCGCGCCGCCATAGCAGACCCGAACAAGAAGGTCTTTATCTGCACAGCCCCCTCGGTTCGTGCCCAGATAGGCGAGTGCTTTGGCTATGAGCCCGGCACTGACTGCGAGGGCAAGATGGTCGCCGCCCTCAAGCGGCTTGGCTTTGACGGCGTTTTCGATATGAATATGACGGCCGACCTGACTATCATTGAAGAGGCTCACGAGCTTCTCAGCCGTCTTAAGACAGGCGAGAACCTCCCCCTCATCACCTCCTGTTCGCCCGGTTGGATTAAATTCTGCGAGCATTATTTCCCCGAGCTCACCGAAAATCTCTCAACCTGCAAGTCGCCCCAGCAGATGTTCGGTGCGATTATTAAGACCTATTTTGCCAAGAAGAACGGCTGGGATCCCAAGGACATCTTTTTCGTCTCGGCAATCCCCTGCACGGCAAAGAAATATGAGGTAGGCCGTTCCGGACAGTCGGCGGCGGGTGTTGCCGACGTTGATGTCGCGATAACCACGCGCGAGGTCGGACGCATGATAGAGAGCGCGGGTATCAACTTCAGAGCTCTTGACGACGAGAAGTTCGACGATCCCTTCGGAGTTGGTTCGGGCGCCGGCGCTATTTTCGGCGCCACGGGCGGAGTTATGGAAGCCGCTCTGCGCACAGCCGCCGAGGCAGTGCTCGGAGTTCCGCTTGAGAAGCTTGACTTTGAGGAAGTGCGCGGCACAACCGGCATCAAGTTTGCATCATACAAGCTCGGTGACCTTGAGCTGAAGGTCGCTGTTACAAGCGGTACCGGAAACGCTAAAAAGCTGCTCAACGCCGTTAAGTCGGGTGAGGTTGATGTTCAGTTCATCGAAATCATGGCCTGTCCCGGCGGTTGCGTAAACGGAGGCGGACAGCCCTATCAGCCCGCATCGGTTAGAGATTCGGTCGATCTGCGCGCCAAGCGTGCGTCGGTGCTATACCAGGCAGACAAACAGATGGATCTACGCAAATCGCATGAGAACTCAGCTGTCAAAATTATATACGACGAGTTTCTCGGAGAGCCCAACAGCCATAAGGC
>JBNRMS010000014.1:0-19805 GCA_050309735.1 Eubacteriales bacterium | reverse complement strand
AGCATCCCCTCAGGACAGCTTGCAAGGATTTTATCGACCGGCATAAGATAGCAATCTATCTGGTTGCGTATATATTTAATGAGCGATATAAAGGCTCCGGTCTGCTCGAGCGCCGCATCCCCCCGCTGGCAGACAGCACGTCCGGCAAGCCCCCCCGAGAGAATTAAAAGCGCGGCTCCGGCAAGCTTATATATAATCATTTGCCGCCTCCCATTCGGTGATGTCATAGGAATAGACAAAGGCTCGACCCGAGACACGTGACAAGCCCGCATAGGCGCCGAAACATCGGCTTTTGTGCAATTTTGCAATTCCCGGCTTTTTCATCAGCTCACAGATATCTCCCGCGTGAGCCGAGGCGAGGAGCGGAACCCCGCAATTATGCACGCTGACAATCGCCTCAGCCTCGCCGACATCTCCTATTTCATCGCAGATTATCACCTCTGCCCCAAGCGTGCGCGCGGCTATCTCTATTCCCTCGCCGCGCGGGTAACCCGAGAGAATATCAATCGTCAGCATCCTTGCTTCAAGCCCCGCAGCAAGTTCCCCCCGAGTGTCGACCACGGCAACGCGCAGCGGCGCCCCGCCCGAGGCAAGAGAAGCCGCGGCGCCCCGCAGTACGGTGGTCTTACCGATTCCCGGAGGGGAATAAATCAGCAGACCGCGGCTCAATTTCATCAACCGGATAAGCCGGGCAAGCTCTGCGCCAACCTCGGGAGCTTTGTGCGGAATCCGCAGCACAATCGAGGAAACCTCGCTGACCCCGATTATCCTTCCCCCCTCAATGGCCGCCGAGCCGCATATGCCGGCTCGGATGCCTCCGGGAATGGTTATATAGCCTCGCCGAATTGTTTCTCCGTGAGCATAAAGCGAACCTCCGCAGAGCCCGACGAGCAGAGCGTCTATCTCCTCGCCCGAGAGAATTGTGTCAAGAATTATGTTTCTCCCGCCCACGGTAAGCGAGGCGCATCTGCCCCTTCGCAGCCTTATTTCCTCGATAATTCCTCCTTCCGGCAAAGCCCGGCGGAGGGCGTCGGTAAGCCTGAAGGGCAGCATTGCCTCAAGCTGTGCGGGTATCACCCTCTCCTCCTTACGGTTTATAATAACCGTCCTCATCCCGTCTTCCCTCCCCCCTCAATCTCATTTCAATTATATTGGCTGTCCGCCGACATAAGAACCCCGCCGGACAAACTTTTTTCCCAAATGCTCGGTTGACAAAGAGGTGGGGCTGTGCTATACTGATTTTGCGAAACCGACATTATGTATTAATCGAAAGGAATCTCTTATGGACACAATTAAAATCCCCGATAAGAAAGGCGTAAAGTTCATAGCCCACAGAGGCGTGAGCGGACTTGAGCGCGAGAACACCAACGCCGCTTTCGTCGCGGCCGGAAACCGCAGCTACTACGGTATCGAGACAGACATACATAAAACGCTCGACGGCAAATATGTCGCCATCCACGACGACACAACCGGCCGGGTCGCCATTGACAATATGACGGTTGAGCTGTCAACCTACGACACGCTGCGCTCTCTGACCCTGGTTGACCTTGACGGCAAAAAATCTCGCAGCGACCTTAAGATTCCAAACCTTGCCGAATATATTGCGATAAATAAAAAATACGGCAAATATGCCGTACTTGAACTTAAAAATGCCCTCTCGGAGGAAGAAATCTATGATGTCTGCGCCCAGATAGAAGCGCTCGACTATCTTCACGCCACAATATTTATCTCCTTCTGCTTTGACAATCTTGTTAATCTCCGCAAAAAATATCCAACTCAGGCCGCTCAATTTCTCATTTCAAAATACGATGACACTCTCATAGCTCGCCTAAAAGAGCATAACCTTGACCTTGATATAAAACACACCGCGCTCACCGCCGAGAACACCGCCGCCCTGAAGGCTGCCGGAATCACTGTTAACTGCTGGACCGTCGACAATCCCGAACGCGCCGCCGAGCTTATAGAATTCGGCGTTGATATGATTACTACCAATATACTTGAATAAAAGCATAAGACACGGGCGTATCAACAACATGATACGCCCGTGTCATATGTAGTATATAATTTCAAATCTTAAAAACTCCTGCCACGGCATCTATTCCTTCATAAAACCTGTCAAACCCAACCTGATTACTCACCGAGTTCGACGCCCCCGCCCTCATGCAATTAAAATTGCGGCTCCTCATTATAGGAGCGTAATTTCGGCCTGCTACAACAATATGTTCGAGCAGTTGAATTCCGATAAGATCAAATGCCGCGCGCAGCATTTCTGTGGTCGCGATATCGTCCCCCGACGGAATCGCAAGACCACCCGGGTGATTGTGCGCCACAACCACCGCCGAGGAGTGCTTGAGCAGCGCTTTTTCTACCATCATTCGGGGCTGCATGACAGCGGCGTTGACCGTTCCCTCAGCGATTTGAACGCATTCTATCAGCCTCATGCCGTTGTCAAACATCATCATATAAACCCGCTCAACATTAATTCCGACATAAAGATTTGAGAGATAGCGGCATATTTTCCCCATCGAATCAAAGCACTGCCCCTCGCGGTTGTTTGAAAGCGCCATCTTTCGGTTTATGCCCGCGATAAGGTTTATCAGCATCGCGCTCGATTCACCAACCCCCTCAACCCGCATCAGCTCATCGCGCGAGGCGGCTAACACCCCGGCAAGAGAGCCGAACTCTCTTATCAGCCGGTGTGCGATTTTATTTGTATCTATCCTTGGTATTGAGAAAAAAAGAAGCACTTCAAGGAGCTGATGCTCCTCAAAATTGTCTGGTCCTTCCTTTATAATTCGATTTCTTAAACGCTCACGGTGACCATCGTGCATATAAAGCCTCTCCATTTTCCAAAATTATCAGTCGTATGTCAAAATAATTTGAAACATCGCGGCATTCTGCTCCGCCACGTGGTGCCCCAGCCGGGTCAGCCTAATATTTCTCTCTCGATAACCTCGGCAACCCCGCATTCGGCGCAGCTGTACTTGGTGACATATTTCGAGACCGCCTTGTGCTCGGCATCGCTTCCTTTGAGCGCATATCCATGACCGGCGTTCTTAAGCATAGAAAAGTCATTCCACATATCGCCAAAGGCATAAATATTCTCAACCGGAATTCCATAATAATCGGCAATCATACTCACCCCGAGCCATTTGTCAGCTCCGGACGGCGACACGCTCATCCTTATGCTGCCGGCATCGGCTTTCCCCGGCACAAAGTCCCACGACGCTGCCAAAAGGCCGCCGAAGCTATCGGCAATCTTGCTTATCCTCTTAGACGAATCGCCGTCCTTTGGCGTCATGATAATTCTTGAAGCGGGAATGTCGGGGATGTTTGAAATGTCAAAGGGTGTCGCTCTTTGTGACGCTTCAATCCTTGCGCCGTAATAATTGTTATGCGGCCCGCAGGTGTGCCAGACGTCATCATTAAGCTCAATATACATAGGTTCAACAACACCCTCCCGCAGCGCTGCGGTAAGGAACTTCTTGGTCAGTTCACGAGAAATACAGCACTCGTATGGCTTAAACCCGGGATCCTTTGGGTTGAAAATACGCGCTCCGTTTATGGCGCAAACCGGTGTGTCAAGCCCGATCGCATCATAAATCCATTTAAACATAAGAAAATGCCGCGCCGAGGCAATCACCGGGATATGCCCCGCCTCCCTCGCACGCCTGAAGGCATTTACCGTTCTTTCTTCAATAAAATCAACCTTTGGGAGCACAGTTCCGTCAAGATCAAATGCAATTAAATATTTATTTTTCATTATTCCTATACTCCCTCAAGGCTTAAAATACAGTTTGAGGGCACATAGTCAACCCCCATATCAATCTCGCGGCGCATTATCTCGGGCGTGTCTGCATAGCGAATGCAAACGCGAACACCTGCCTCGTGAACCCTCTCAAAGAGCCCCTCGGGAACATCATCTGGGTCGAGAATCTTAAAAGACATTCCCGAATACCCAAGTTCGGCAAGCCGCTCGATATTGCCCTCGTTGCTGAATATATGGTGGATGAAAACCTTATCGGACAGACGCCTTGCATCCTCTATATGCTCAAGCTTTGAGCTTGAAAAAACGCAGTACTCCTCCATCCCCATTCTGCGAACCTCCCTCATTATCTCCTCGGCGAGCGGCTCCTTCATTTCGATAAAGGCAATAGAGCCGTAGCGTCGGCAAATTGCGAGATATTCTTCAAATGTAGGCATACGCAGCTCGTCGGGCGTATGAGCCTTGAGATTATTTCCGGCAGTGAAAACGCGGCTTCTCAGATAATCGAAGCTAAGCTCGGAGACAGCGCCCTCGCCGTCCATCCTACCGTCGATTCTCCTGTTGTGAAAGCAAACCAATTTTCCATCAACTGTCTTATGTACATCGGTTTCAATGGCCCAGACACCGGCCTTGCCCGCCCGCTCGAAAGCCGGAAGCGAATTCTCTGGCTCAATCGCCATTGCTCCTCGATGAGCTATTATCTTTGGATTTCTCCAAGAGTTTCTGACAGCAAACAGATTGTTCATGTAAAATAACCCTTTCTGAATAATTAAAAACAAAACCGTTGCGACATCGCAGCTTTCTTCGAAAGCTGCCAATGTGCATATTATATCATAGTCGCAAGTGAATTTCTCCCATGCGCAACCTCGCCGTTGCGACATCGCAGCTTTCTTCGAAAGCTACCAATGTGTATATTATATCATATAATTTGACAATATACAATATTTATCTTACTTCACAATATACAAAAAATATCAAGATAAACAATACAAAACAAAAAAGCACCCGCTTCTTAGCGGACGCTTTTTATTGGAGCTGGTAATCAGAATCGAACTGATGACCTCATCCTTACCAAGGATGTGCTCTACCTACTGAGCCATACCAGCCGATATCGGCGACGATTGATATTATACCAAATGCCTCTTTGCTTGTCAAGTGCTTTTTTGATTTTTATAAGATAATTCGCATTTTTCGCCCATTAATAAATATTGACAAAATAATTCCCCTATGTTATACTTTATTAAATGTGATGACGAAGAGTAGTAGGCGGCTTATCGCGCAAAGAGAACGGACGGCGGGTGAAAGTCCGGGGCGGGCGTCGCTAAAGTCACTTCCGAACATCGGGGGCGAGAATCCTATCAGAGGGCGACAGGAGTGTAACTTCCGACGGAGGCACCGTTATCTGCCGGGCTGTCAGAGGATACTGACTGCCGTAAAGTGCGCGCTTGTATTGCGCGAAATCAGGTGGTACCACGTACTCCACGTCCTGATATGGGATGTGGAGTTTTATTATTTTTATATGGAGGTGTGGCTTTTGCCGAACAAAAGTTATGAAAAAAACAGCAACCCTACTCGCGCTTCTCTTAACGCTTATTTTTACCCTTGCTCTCGCGAGCTGCATCGGCAGCTTGCCGGATAGCGAACTAACCGACAGCTCGGATAGCTCCGACAATTCCGATGTTACCACCACTCCCGACGACGGTATGCTTAAGCTTGTCAGCGGCGGCTCTGCGCGCTACACTCTTGTGCGCAGCGAGAGAGCCTCGGCCGCCGTGATTGATGCGGCGCTGTCTATAAACAACGCCATAAATGAACTAACCGGCATATATCTGCCAATAACAACCGACCATAAAATAAATCCGGTGTCTGAATACGAAATTTTGGTAGGCAGCACTGAAAGAATCGGCGATCAGGTCTCGCTTGACATAAGCGGCCTTGAGGCTAACAGTTTTATCATCCGAGTCGTCGAAAAACGGATAATCATTTTAGGGGGAACCGATTATATGACTATTAAGGCGGCCGAGTATTTTGTTGAGAATTATCTTTTTACAACGGGAACTGATAAGAGCACGCTCTCAATCTCACCCGACATCTCAGCCGACCACCAAGAGGACTCCTCTGAGTACCTCAAAATCATGACCCAAAACCTGCTCGCCACAGACACCGAGTATGCAAATGTCACGACAGTAGACCCATCTATGCACACGCTCGTCAAGCGGATGCCGCGGATTCTTTCGTTGATAACTACATACTCGCCCGATTCGATTGGCGTTCAGGAATGCAGCGCTACGTGGCGCAGTTATTTTGACGTTAATCTCCCGCGCATTGGTTACTCTCGCATCGGCGCCGATAAAAACCCAAAAATCGGGGTGATTTATAAAACTGCCACCCTCTTGCCGATAGACTCGGGTTCTTTCTGGCTCACCGAAAGCCCAGAGACACTTAAAATCTCAAAAGAGTGGAATGCCACCACCGAGAGGCTCGGAATGTATGTCGTGTTTGAAGTGATTGCCACAGGAGAACGCTTTATTCATTTCAATACACATTTCGGATTTGATAATTCTATCTTTGTGGAGAATCAGACACGAGTATTACTTGAATATATAAAAAAGATTACCAACAAATATGACTATCCTGTTACCGTCACCGGAGATTTTAATTTTAACAGCACAAAACCTTATCATGCGCAACTCACCTCCGAAACTCTCAAAGACACAAAAGACCTCGCCATTGACAGTGTCGGCGCCGGTTCATTCAACAAATTCAGATCGCAAGACTACGCAAGCCTTCCCATTGACCTTGTTTTGGTTTCCGAAGCAGACTGGGATGTAATAAAATACAGAATTATTTACGACACCTTCGACGGATATTATGCCTCAGACCATTACGCAGCAATCTCCGAGATGAAACTTTTGAAGAAATAAAACGACATATATAATAGACGGGGGCAAGATGCGCCCCCGCCGCGGAAAGGATATTATGAACAATCACGAATTACCCAAAAGATACTCACCCTCAGACTTTGAGGACAGAATCTACAAAAGCTGGAGCGATAACCGCTACTTCACACCCACAATTGACGACGGTAAACCTCCCTTCTCTATTGTAATCCCGCCCCCCAATGTCACCGGTCAGCTCCATATGGGGCACGCCTTTGACGAAACCCTTCAGGATATCCTCATACGCTATAAGAGAATGGATGGCTACAGCGCCCTCTGGCTGCCCGGCACAGACCACGCCGGGATAGCCACACAAATTAAGGTTGAGGAAGACCTGCGTCTGCGCGAAGGTCTATCCCGCCATGACCTCGGACGCGAGAAATTCCTTGAGCGCGTCTGGGACTGGAAAAATAAATACGGCAGCCGGATAATCGACCAGCTCAAAAAGCTCGGTTCCTCCTGCGACTGGAGCCGCGAGAGATTCACAATGGATGAGGGTCTGTCGCGCGCCGTGCGCGAGGTTTTTGTAAACCTCTATGAGAAGGGTCTAATCTACCGCGGATACCGTATAATTAACTGGTGCCCCCAATGCCGAACTGCACTATCCGACGCCGAGGTTGAATACGACGAGCAGGCCGGTCACTTCTGGCATATCCGCTACCCCCTCTCTGACGGCTCGGGTTTTCTTGAAGTGGCGACAACTCGCCCCGAGACAATGCTTGGCGACACCGCTGTGGCAGTAAACCCCGCCGATGAGCGCTATTCTCACCTTGTCGGAAAAATGCTCCTTCTCCCGCTTGTAGGCCGCGAGATTCCGGTGATTGCCGACGAGTATGTCGACGCCGATTTCGGAACCGGCTGCGTCAAAATCACCCCGGCACACGACCCCAATGACTTTGAGGTGGGAATGAGACACAATTTGCCGATAATCAAGGTAATGAACGACGACGGCTCGATAAATCAGCTCGGCGGGAAATACGAGGGAATGGAGCGCTATGCGGCGAGAAAAGCCGTGGTAGCCGACCTCAAAGAGGGTGGCTACCTTGGGGTGGTAGAGGCTCACACACACAATGTCGGCAGTTGCTACCGCTGCTCAACCACCGTCGAGCCGCTGACAAGCGACCAGTGGTTCGTGAAAATGGCGCCGCTCACCCCCCCGGCTATCGAGGCTGTTAAGAACGGGAGCATTAAGTTTGAGCCCGAGCGCTTCAGCAAAATCTATATCAATTGGATGGAAAATCTGCACGACTGGTGCATTAGCCGCCAGCTCTGGTGGGGTCATCGCATCCCGGCCTTCTATTGCGACGAGTGCGGCGAGATACATGTCTCAAAAGAGGATGTCACAATCTGCCCTGAGTGCGGTGCGCCCACCCGGCAGGACCCCGACGTGCTTGACACCTGGTTTTCCTCGGCACTCTGGCCCTTCTCAACAATGGGCTGGCCCGACATGACGACCGACCTTGAAAAATACTACCCGACAAGCGTCCTTGTCACAGGTTATGATATTATCACCTTCTGGGTCTCGCGCATGATCTTCTCGGGACTTGAGCACACCGGCAAAATCCCCTTCTCAACAGTCTTCATACACGGTCTTGTGCGCGACGGCGAGGGAAGAAAAATGTCAAAATCGCTCGGCAACGGTATCGACCCGCTCGAGGTAATCGAGAAGTACGGCGCTGATGCCCTACGCTTTGCTCTTGCCACCGGCAACAGCCCCGGAAACGATATGCGCTTCTCGGACGAAAAAATTGAGGCGGCGCGCAATTTCGCAAATAAGCTCTGGAACGCCTCGCGTTTTGTTCGTATGAACCTGACAATTGATAAGGTCGCTCTGCCCGAGTCCGAAGCCCTCTCGCTTGAGGACAAATGGATTCTTGACAAATATAACACGCTTGTCGGCGCCGTTCGCTCGGCTCTTGACCGATTCGAGCTTGGCGTTGCCCTTTCCTCGCTTTATGATTTTATCTGGGATGTTTTCTGCGACTGGTATATTGAAATCTCAAAATCAAGGCTCGCAAATAAAGACACGCCCGAGAATATCACGGCGCAGAATGTGCTCGCCTTTGTGCTGACCGGAACACTTAAGCTGCTACACCCCTTCATGCCCTTTATCACCGAGGAAATCTATCTCTCGCTCCCGCGCGAAGGCGACGCTGCAAGCATAATGATATCAGACTATCCAACCCCCGATCCCGCCCTCTCCTTCCCCAATGAGGCCGAGAAAACAGAGCGAGTGATAGCCGCCATACGAGCCGTCCGCGCCCGGCGCAGCGAGATGAATATCCCGCCCTCACAAAAATCAAAAATCTATATCGCGACAAAGCACACTGACAGTTTCAACCACCACACCGCACATTTCTTCTTGCGCCTTGCCTCTGCCTCGCAGGTAGAGGTGAGCGAGAACTTTGACGGTATAATCTCGGCTGATGATTCCATCCAGATTATCACTGACGCCGCTACCCTCTATCTACCTCTCTCAGATCTCATTGACACCAAAAAGGAACATGCCCGACTTAGCGCCGAGCTTGCCAAAATCGAGGGCGAGATTGCGCGGCTCGCAGTCAAGCTCTCAAATGTGGCATTTGTTTCAAAGGCCCCCGCGGCCGTGGTCGAAGCCGAGCGGGCAAAGCTTGATAAGTACCGCGAGAGCAAAGCGGGCATTGAGGCTGCACTGGCAAAACTAAAATCAATCACCGATTAAAAAACAGATTAAAAGTCAGAAAAGACAAAAACGCGCCGGGTGGAAGCTTCCCCTAAAAAAGCTTCCACCCCGCAAAAAATCAGATATTGCTTTTGTTTGATTTGAAGCATGCCGCGCCAAATCCCGGACAGGGGCGCACAAGCCTTTTATGGCAGAGATGGAGGAAGCATTGTGTTAGACTACAGTATTTTAATACAATATTAGTATAAATAAAACTAACCGAAGGAGTATAACATGAAAAAATCATATCTTATTGCAATCGCCCTATCACTGCTTATTGTTATTCTTGTGCCGCTTGCGGCAGGCTGTTCGAGCGGGGCAAAAGGCGAAAGTTCCGACTATTTGGGCGTCGCCGACTCCTCGAACGAACGCTCGGGAAATAGCGAGAAAAATTATCAAGAAGGCATAGATTACGACTATAATGCCTCCCCAAAAGATAGTGAAAACGCAGAACCGACCGGCGACGGCGCGCAATACGAGCGCAAGATAATAAAGACTGTCAGCATCAACGGAGAAACAAAGGAATTTGACATCGCAACAATGGGCATCGACTCCTCGGTCGCAAGCGCCGGCGGATATGTTGAGTCCTCGAAATTTTCGGGCAGAAGCATCTCTGATAGAGCCTACTATTACACCCGCTCGGCTACCTACGCCATCCGCATTCCGGCCGACAGGCTTGACGAATTTCTCTCCTCGCTCGGAGACTTGATAAATATAGTGAACAGCTCCAGTATCGTCGACGACATAAGCGCGCAGTACTACGACATTGTCTCGCGCCTTGCAACGCTTGAGGCCGAGAAAACCGCCCTTCTCAATATGTATGAGAAGGCGAGCTCGGTTGAGTATATGCTCCAGATTCAGGAGCGGCTCTATGACGTTATCGAGGAAATCGAGGCAAATAACACAAGGTTGAATTATTATAAGAGCAGGGTTGCCTACTCGACCGTAAACCTTGAGATTCGCGAGGTGATCGAATACACCGAGCAGGTAAAAGAACCCGCTACATTCGGCGAGAGACTCTCGGTTGCCTTCAAGGAGAGCTGGCAGAATTTCGCAGATGGGTGGGAGGACTTCACGGTCGGATTTGTCTATTCAATTCCAACCCTGCTTGTGCTTGCCTTCATTTTCGGGGGCATTGGATTTGTGATGTACCTCATTATAAAAAAGTATAGAAAGAAAGTATAAAGAGAGCCGGTAACGAGGCTCTCCAAAGAACACATCTGGGGAACTTTAATATTAAAGTTCCCCAGATGTGTTTTTATTTAGTTATCATTATTTCTCTGGTCTATCTGCTTCTTTGCGAATGCTATAAAGTCGTCCGCCTTCATGCTTCCCATGTCGCCCGTCTTGCGCGAGCGAACAGAAACACTGCCGTCCGCGGCCTCGTTTGCGCCAACGATTATCATATACGGAATCTTCTCAAGCTGAGCCGCGCGGATTTTATAGCCTATCTTCTCTTTTCGCTTGTCAACGCTAACGCGCATTCCAAGATCTGAGCATCTCGCGGCAAGAGCGTCTGTGTAGTCATTCTGCTCGTCACCAATAGGCAGGAATCGAATCTGCTCGGGGGCTATCCACATCGGAAGCGCCCCCGCATATTTTTCGAGCATTAAGGCGAGCGTGCGCTCGTAGCAGCCGAGCGAGGTGCGGTGAATGATATAGGGGTTTACCCGCTTGTCGTTTTTGTCTGTGTATTCCATGCCAAACTTTGCCGCAAGCAGCATATCTATCTGGATTGTGATAAGTGTGTCCTCCTTGCCGTAGACATTCTTCATCTGAATGTCAAGCTTCGGGCCATAGAAGGCCGCTTCGTCAATGCCGACCACATATCCGCCCTCGCCAAGCAGTCTGTCAAGCAGCTTCTTCATCACAGACTCTGCCTTATCCCACTGCTCGGCCGCTCCCTCATACTTCTCTTTATTATTCGGATCCCATTTTGAGAAGCGATATGTGCAGTCTCCCTCAACACCTATGGCTCGCAGCATATAGCGCGCAAGGTCAAGACAGCCGCTGAATTCCTCCTCAAGCTGCTCGGGTGTGATTATGAGGTGTGCCTCTGAAATTGTAAACTGACGCACCCTGATAAGCCCGTGCATCTCGCCCGAATCCTCGTTGCGGAAAAGGGTTGAGGTTTCGCCAAGGCGCATCGGCAGGTCGCGGTATGAGCGCTTTTTATTTAAGAACACCTGATACTGAAACGGGCAGGTCATCGGGCGGAGCGCGAAGCACTCGCTCTCCTCATCGTCGGGGTCGCCTATGATAAACATTCCGTCGCGATAATGATCCCAGTGACCCGAAATTTTGTAAAGATCGCGCTTTGCCATGAGCGGCGTTTTGGTGATATGATATCCCCGGCGAGCCTCCTCGTCCTCAACAAAGCGCTGAAGCAACTGAATCACCTTCGCGCCTTTTGGCATGAGAATGGGAAGCCCCTGTCCGATATAGTCAACCGTCGTGAAATATTCAAGCTCGCGCCCTATCTTGTTGTGGTCTCGCCGCTTTGCCTCCTCAACCATCTCAAGATATTTTTTCAGCTCGTCTTTGTTCGGGAAGGCAACACCGTAAATCCGCTGGAGCATTTTATTTTTCTGGTCGCCCTTCCAATAGGCGCCGGTGCACTGCGTCAGCTTAAATGCCTTTATCGCCCCCGTTGAATAGAGGTGAGGCCCGGCGCAAAGATCAATAAAATCTCCCTGCCGATAAAAGCTGATAGCCTCGCCCTCGGGCAGGTCGTTTATAAGCTCAACCTTATAGGGCTCGCCCCGCTCCTCCATAAGAGCTATCGCTTCTGCGCGCGGCAGCTCAAAGCGCTCAATAAGGTGATTTTCCTTAATAATTTTCGCCATCTCGCCCTCAAGCTGCGCAAGGATTTCGGGCGTGAAGGAGGTGGCGCTGTCAAAGTCATAATAAAATCCGTTCTCGATGGCAGGACCTATTGTCAGCTTAACCTCGGGATAAAGGCGCTTTACTGCGTGCGCGAGGACGTGCGAGGCGCTGTGCCAGAAGACGTGCTTGCCGCCCGCGTCTTCAAATGTGAGCAGTTTTACGCTCTCGTCTCTGTCGAGAACCTTTGTAAGCGCGCACAACTCGCCTCCTATCTCGGCGGCGATGTGAGCGCGCGTGAGGATGCCCGCCTCTCTTGCGGCATCAAATATTGACAAAGGAGCACTATATTCCATTGATTTTTCTTTAAATGTGATTATCATATCAAAAACCATACCTTTCTGTTGGCAGATATTTATGCCATTATCCGGAGCGCTGATGTCTCCGCTATTGCCTGGACGGACAGCAGGCGGCTAATCATAAATTGCCACGCCCGGCCGCTCAATTAAAGTCAAACACCCCAGACGACAAAATTGCCGTCCGGGGTGCGTGTTAACGCACGGTTCCACCCGAGCTTTTCACTCATCAGCGAAGTAACCCGCGTCTTTCGCGTTCACTATTCGCTATTCACTATATTCTATTCTCTATCCGGGGGCGGTAAATTTGCAGGCTTGCGGGAAGCCTCTCAGCACCGGCTTCCTCTCTGTGCGCTCACACACGCAAAAACATATTCCCCGTCACGCGGACGGTCGCCGTCCGCTCAGTATTTTTTAGCTTTTTTTCTGTTATATTCCGAGCGCGGATTGAGGAATTCTCTCCAGTTAAGATCCCCCCTGTCAAGCGCTCCGATCAGTGCCTCGGCCGTGGCAATATTTGTCGCAACCGGGATATTGTAAACGTCGCACATCCGCAAGAGTTCATGCTCAACCTCGTCGTATTCCGAGGACGGGCGGGTATCACGAAAATAGAGCAAAAGGTCTATCTCGTTATACGCCAGGCGCGAGGTTATCTGCTGCTCCCCGTCCTGTTCGCCTGCGAGAAGCCGCTCGATTGTAAGGCCGGTAGCGTCGGATACATATTTAGCGGTGATGCTTGTCGCGCAAATATTATGCTTGCTCAGGATGCCGCAATAAGCGATACAAAACTGAGCCATCAGCTCTTTCTTGATATCATGTGCCATTATCGCGATTTCCATCGTAACTCACCCTCTCATAATTTTAACACGTTCCGGCAGTGCGCCGTATATCGGATTTGCGGGTGCATCCGGTCGGTAACCCGAACAAACTCCGCTCCGTGCGCGGCACAACAGGCTCTGTGCACAAAGAACATATCGGGTTAATTATATCACATATCTCCTTGCCTTGTCAACTGTATTTTTTCATTACCCCGCCTTTTTCTCTCTCTTTTCAGTGCCTTTTTCATTTAATCATATCTTGCGAACCCGCTTCTCTTGTTTAATATGTTAAAATATCGAGATATTTGTCTTCTGCTCTTGTTTTATGAGGGATAATAAGATATAATATATATATTGGCAGCTTTCTCCGAGGGCTGCGATGTCGCAACGGCGAGGTAGGGCACGGTAGAAATTCACTTGCGACTAAGATATAATATTATATCTATATTTGAAATTTTTTTATTGTCTCTTGAAAGGGTTATCCAAATGTTCAAAGAAAATCTTGAATGTATCACGTCGGTCGACAAAGAAACCGCACAGGCTATTTCAGCCGAATATGAGAGAGAGTCCTCGGGACTTGAGATGATAGCATCCGAGAATTTTGTCTCGCCCGCGGTTCTTGCCGCCGCCGGATCTATTTTAACAAACAAATATGCCGAGGGCTACCCGTCAAAGCGCTACTACGGCGGCTGCGTCCATGTCGACACTATTGAGGAGCTGGCAAGGGCGCGCGCACGCGAGCTTTTCGGAGCCGAACACGCAAATGTCCAGCCCCACAGCGGTTCGCAGGCAAACACGGCGGTTTATGTCGCCCTCCTTAAAGCCGGCGACACAGTGATGGGCATGAACCTCGCGCACGGCGGACACTTAACGCATGGCAGCCCGGTAAATTTTTCGGGGCTTTATTATAATTTTGTGCCTTATGGAGTTGATTCGGTCACTCACAGAATAGACTACGACAAGCTTGAAGCAACAGCCCTTGAGTGCAAGCCGAAAATGATTGTGTCGGGCGCCTCCGCCTATTCGCGCACAATAGATTTCGCCCGCATTCGCGATATCTGCGACAAGGTCGGAGCCTACATGGTGGTAGACATGGCACATATCGCCGGACTTGTGGCAACCGGACATCACCCCTCCCCCGTTCCCTTTGCCGACGTTGTAACAACCACAACGCATAAAACCCTGCGCGGCCCGCGCGGCGGCATAATCCTCTGCCGC
Source organism: Eubacteriales bacterium (assembly GCA_050309735.1). Classification (GTDB taxonomy): domain Bacteria; phylum Bacillota; class Clostridia; order Oscillospirales; family CAG-272; genus UMGS1002. Next base: position 5,184 of record JBNRMS010000014.1, on the reverse strand, counting down.
GAGAAGTTTGCTAAGCAGATTGACAAAGCTATCTTCCCCGGCATTCAGGGCGGCCCCTTGATGCACATAATCGCCGCTAAGGCTGTCTGCTTCAAGGAGGCGATGACAAGCGAGTTCCGCGACTATCAGGGTCAGGTTGTTAAAAACGCAAACGCGCTCGCAGCGGCTCTTGTCGCCGAAGGCTTTGACATTGTGTCGGGCGGAACCGACAACCACCTCATGCTCCTTGATCTGCGCCGGCTCTCGCTCACCGGCAAGGAGTTTGAACATCGCCTTGATGAGGTCGGTATAACTGTCAATAAAAACACGATTCCCGACGACCCGCAGTCGCCCTTTGTAACCTCGGGCGTCCGCGTCGGCACGCCCGCCCTCACCACCCGCGGCATGAAGGAGCCCGAAATGAAAAAAATCGCCCGCCTCTTTAATCTTGCCGCCCGCGATTTCGAGGGTAGCGCTCCCGCTATCCGCGAGGAGGTTTCAAAGCTGTGCGCCGAGTTTCCTCTTTATAAAAATTATTAAGCCAAGATAGATATCTAACAAAAGCCGCGCCTCCGCGTGAAATTCACGCGGAGGCGCAATTCTTATCACTCACTAACCCATTATAAAAGTTCGAAATATAAAAGCAATTTGAAGCAGCACCCGCTTCTCCCCTACCCCATTCTCCTCATCATCGCCGCCAGCATAAGCGCGGCGTCGCCTCTTGAGACGGGGGCGGCGAAGGAGTAGTCATCAAAGTCGAGAACGCCCGCCGAGGAAAGGGCAAAAACAGCCTCCTCTGCCCACGCGGGGACGGCCTGACTATCTGCGAAGACGGCGACGCTGCCGTCACTCTCAATTCCCATAATATTAGCTATAATAACGGCCGCCTCGGGAACGGTTATCTCCTTGTCAGGCAGAAAGCAGAGATTGCCGTCGACATTGCTGCCCTTGATAAAACCGGCTCGCGCCGCCGCGCCGACATAGTTTTTCATCGAGCCTGCGATGTCGTCATCGTCATAGAATCCGGTGTTCTCGACGTCGGGAAGATTGCTCACCCCGGCGGCTCGCATCGCCATGACAAGAAACTCTGCGCGGCTGACTGTTTGGTTGGGATAGAAATAATAACCGTCGCCTATCTGCGTGCCGCTCATGATTCCGGCGCTTGTGAGCTTTATCGCGGCGCTGTAGGACTTATGCCACTTCATGTCGTCATAGGCGAGCGAGGCCGAATTTTTCTCAACCCTAAGGGTCACCGAGGAGGCGGTAGAATAGTTGCCGTAGCAGTCGTAAACGACATATGTAAGCGAATCGCGGCCGGTATATCCGGCGTTTGGCATATAGACATATCTTCCCTCGCCCCCGGTCAGAATCAGGGCGCCGTGCTCGGGGTATTTAACAATCTGGTATGTCAGCTTATCGCCCTCGGGGTCAAGAGCATGGAGCCGGCCGAAGGCGGCGATATCGCGGTAGGTGCTCACCTCAAGCGCCCCTCGGTCGGATATTGAGGGCGAGCGATTTACCCGGTCGAGCAGATAGAGCGAGCAATTAATGCTGACACCCGAGTTGTTGGCCTCAAAGCTGAAACCCGACTTTGTAACGCTATCGGTTGCCGCGGCAAAGCTCAGAAGCGAGAGGTTGGCGCGCGAAATTGTCTGCCCGGCGCTTATTTTAACCGAACCGACGAGCAGCTCGCCCTCGGTCACGTCTGGGGTTCGTGTAACCTTAATCAACGCCACCCTTGAGAGGTTGAGCGCGCGTTCAAAGTCCTCGGCGGTAAAGAGAATCTCGTTGCCGACAATGCCCGATATGGCCATCGGCGTGTAGTTGGCGATAACCGCGAGCGCCGGCGAAACAATCTTGTCTCCCTCGCCCCCCGCCGAATAAATCATACCGGTGTTTGCTGTGACCGACAGAATAAGGGTCACAAGCAGCGCCGATACCGATAATAATACCGTTCTTTTCATATCTGTCCCCCAATAAAGCATCAATGGTGTGACGGTATGTCCGTCCACTAAAGTTTATTTAATACATCTTGATTATATTCCACATGGGGGATTTTTATGTCAGCGCGGGAGCTGTCTGCTTTTCTTTATTTAAAGAAACCTGCGACGAATTCACGGAGCCGAGATGATACGCCATATGGCAAGGACAAGGGCAGGCGATTGAGCTTTAATCGAAGCAAAGGATAAAAGGATGAGGGGGATTCGATAGCGGAATACAAAGATATTAATAATTTATCTGTAGCTATTGTCAAAATACCAGTTTTGATATATAATTGATGTTAATAACTTAAATTGGTACAACAATCGCAACACGCGGCAAGGAGAAAACAATGCTAAACATCAAATTCACCCCCCGAAAAGAACTCAAAGAAAAACCCGCCGACGAGTCAAAGCTTAGCTTCGGCAAACTGTTCACTGATTATATGTTCCTTATGAACTATACAGACGGCCGCGGCTGGCATGACGAGAGGATAGTGCCCTACGGCCCGCTCGAGCTCGACCCCTCGACAATGGTCTTTCATTATGCACAGGAAATGTTTGAAGGACTGAAGGCATACCGCACCAAGAGCGGCGAAATTCAGCTTTTCCGTCCGCAGAAAAACATCGAGCGCATGAACCGGACCGCTCGCCGTATGTGCATTCCCGAGCTTGACCCCGACGATGTGCTTCAGGCCCTCAAGGCAATTGTCAACCTTGAGCGTGACTGGGTTCCCCATGCCGAGGGAACCTCGCTCTATATCCGCCCCTTCATTATCGCCACCGACCCGCAGCTTGGCGTCCATCCTTCAAAAACCTATCTTTTCGCCATAATCCTCTCGCCTGTCGGCTCATACTACGCGGGCGGAATCAATCCGGTTAAGATTTTTGTTGAGACCGAATATGTCCGCGCCGTCAGGGGGGGCACGGGAGACGCTAAGGTCGGCGGAAACTACGCCGCCTCCCTCCTCGGTCAGGCAAAGGCGGAGAAGTTAGGTTACGCGCAGGTGCTCTGGCTTGACGGTATCGAACGCAAATATATCGACGAAGTCGGTGCGATGAATGTCTTTTTTGTGATCGACGGTGAGATAATCACACCCTCGCTCGACAATGGCAGCATTCTGCCCGGCGTCACCCGCGCCTCGTGCATCGAACTGCTCACTTCATGGGGCTATAAGGTAACCGAGCGCCGCCTCGCACTCTCCGAGATCATTGATGCCAACCGCTCGGGCAAGCTTAACGAGGCCTTCGGAACAGGCACCGCCGCCGTCATCTCGCCCATCGGAGAACTTGTGAACGAGAACGAAAGAATATTGCTCAACAACGGTAAAATCGGCCCTGTCGCTCAAAAGCTATATGATAACCTCACCGGCATTCAGTGGGGGCGCATTGCCGGACCCAAGGGGTGGATTGTTAAGGTAGAGTAAGTTAATAAAAAGAATATGCCAAGGGGGGAGCTTTTTAGAAAGCTTCCCCAAAATATTCTCCACAATGACAGCGGGCTTGCAGGGTAGATTATTGTTTGTTTGATTGAACAGCAATGGCAACGGGGCTTATCCTTTCAGGTAACGCCACCTACGATATTGTACGGGTTTCGAAACCGATTAGTTACATTCCATGCCGAGTGCTGTCTGTCCGCTCCCTCAACCCGTCCGCGCCGATTACTATAAAACTAAGCAAGCTGTTTTGAAACAATTCACAATATTTTCTTTTAAACGCCACATATGGGTGATATACTATAGAATATAGTGGCCATCAATTCCCCGAACAACATAGCGAAAGGGCGTACACATGGAAAACGAAAAATTAATTTTTTATAACAATCCCCCCCCTCACCAAAACTCTCCTGACCCGGACAAGAATATCAAACCCTCCGAGCCTCCCGCCCATCGACCGGACGAGGAAGCCAAGCCCGCAGACATACCCACCGGCAGCCCGAACAACGAAACCGCCCCCGACGAACCTCCTGTTCCGGCTCTGAGCCTTCCGAAGTTCTCGATTGTGCTTTTCATAATCGCGGGCGCCGCAGCCCTTGTTTACGCAGTCGCAGTCGCCTGGCCACCCTTTGCCGACTTCTTCTCGCGCTACCCCGGAGGCGTAATGAGGGCTGTGATGGCGCATCTCACAGGCTGGATTCCCTTCTCATTTGCCGAGTTTCTTCTGATTTTCCTGCCGGTTATCATCTTCTTCCTCATGAGAATAGCGGTGAAGAAATACAGCTCCTCATGGCGCAACACGGGAATATATGTAGCAGTTCTTTTGTCGGTTGCCTCGATTTTCTTCTCGATATTCGCCCTCGGATTCGGTACCGGATACCACGGCAGCACGCTTGACAAAAAACTCGGACTTGACCGACAAGATGTCAGCGCCGAGGAGTTGTACGACACCGCGCTCATACTTGCGGCAAAGGTTAACGAGGAGGCCGAAAATATAAGCTTCCACCATCAAGATTTCTCTATAATGCCCTATTCCTTCTCCGAAATGAACGACAAGCTGATCGCCGCCTACGATAAGATATGCGATGAACACAGCTTCATACAGCGCCTATCAAGCCGCCTGAAGCCGGTAATGCTCAGCGAGGCCATGTCACATACACACATCACCGGCATCTACACCTATTTCACCGGCGAGGCAAACATCAATATCGTCTTTCCCGACTACACCCTCCCATACACCGCCGCCCACGAACTGGCACACCAGCGCGGGGTTGCCCGGGAGGATGAGGCAAACTTCATCGCCTTTCTCGTCTGCATCGCGAGCGACGACCCCTATATCCGCTACAGCGGCTACCTCAATCTCTATGAATATGTCTCCTCCTCGCTCTACTCGGCAGACGCCGAGCTCTACGGCAAGGTAGCGGCCACCGTAGCCCCCGAGGTTCGCTTCGAGATGGCCGCCTATTCGAAATTCTACAATAAATACCGCCACTCAAAGGTCGCGACGATAAGTCAAACAATAAACGACACATACCTCAAAATTCAAGGCACCGAGGGAACAAAAAGCTACGGCATGGTAACCGACCTTGCAGTCGCATTCTATAAAGTTCATAAGTAAAAACAAGCAAGCCGACGGTTATCGCCCCGTCGGCTTCTTTTCTGTCTCGGTTCAAAATAATCCCCAAGCCGCCAAAATAAGAGCACCAATTTTCCTTGAATCCTGTCGCAAAAAGAAAAGATGCGGCATATTTTATAAGTGAGGGCATTTTGCATAATAATTATGTTAAAAT
>JBNRMS010000013.1:0-14455 GCA_050309735.1 Eubacteriales bacterium | reverse complement strand
TGCACTCCCTTGAGGAGACTAACAAGCCGCCGCCGCTCCTCGCGTGTCATTGAATTTACCTTTTTGTAAGGGTCGATTTCCGAGAGGCGGACGATTGGCGGAATCATTTTTTGCGGGAGAAGATCTCCGAGTGAATTCTGATAATCACGGTTTGAATATTTTCTCATGTCCGAGAGGACGCGAGTATCAAGTTTTTGCTCGTCGAGAGCCGGCTTGAGGTCGATTATAGCCTCGTAAACCCCCGGTGCAATCTCGGGTAGATGCGCCGACGCACTTAGTATAAGGGGGCCTGACAGACCGAAATGTGTGAAGAGCAGTTCACCAAAATCCTCATATACAGCTTTCCCGTCCGAGCATCTCACGATTCTGAGCGACACATTCCTCAGCGTCAACCCCTGAAGCTCGCGGCAGAGGTTTCCCTCGCAAACAAGGGGCACGAGCGAGGGGCAAAGCTTGCTCACCCGGTGTCCTGCCGCTCGAGCGAAATTATATCCGTCTCCGTCTGAACCGGTTAGCGGATACGAAAGCCCACCGGTGGCGACAATCACGGAATCAAACATATATATATCTTTGTCGGTAACAATTCCGGTAATGTGACCTTCTTTTTGGTTAATCGACAGCACCTTCTCGTGAACTATAGAAACCCCCGCCTCGCGGCAGTCTTTAATCATCGCCCCCACAATGTCACCCGCACGATCTGAAATCGGGAAAACTCTTTTTCCGCGTTCTGTTTTGAGAGGTACGCCGAGAGATTCAAAAAGCCTTATTGTATCCTCAGGGGAAAACCTGCTTATCGCCGACCATAAAAAACGGGAGTTCGCCGGAATGCTTGCCATGAACTCATCCGCATGGCAAGCATTTGTCACATTGCATCTTCCCTTGCCTGTGATCCGAAGCTTTTTCCCGAGAATCTTATTTTTTTCAAACAGTATAACAGAGGCTCCTTGTCTTGCCGCGGCGGCGGCCGCCCTCATTCCCGCAGCTCCCCCGCCAACTACGGCCACACGAGCGGGAAGAATCGCACCCGAGTTCAAAATATCGGCCACATTTTCGGTGAGCTGTCCTGTGTAATTGTCAGTGGTTGTTTTTATCATAAACCTCGTATTCATCCCAAATTTTTTCAAGCTCTCTCAGTCTCACCGTTAACTCGTCTTTCTTTTTTCTTGACAGCGCCACTATCATCGCGTTAATTATGCTAAGTGGTGCGGCAAGCGAATCGACAAAAGAAGCCATATCAGAGCAAGCGGTCAGAAGATAGCTTGAGTGTGCCGCTATAGGAGACTGGGTACTGTCGGTTATCGCCACCACGTCGGCCCCCCTTGCCCTTGCGAAGGCCACCGCGTCGATACTTCTCTTTGAGTAACGCGGAAAACTTATAGCTATCATAACGTCGCCCTCTTGAATCCGCATTATCTGCTCAAACATCTCGCTGCCCGAGGTGGTTTGTATCAGGCGAACATTGTCGAATATAATTCTGAAGCTGTAATTGAGAAATCCTGCAAGCGAGGACGATGACCCAACACCGATTATATAAATATTCTTAGCCTCTACAATTCGGTCGATCGAGCAGTAGAACGCACTCCTGTCAATCTCATCAAGCGTGCGGCGAATCTTATCGGTGTCTGAAATGAGCACCTTCTCAAGTATATCCGAGTTTCCGATAAGTGTATTTGTAACCTCCATGCGCTGCACCGAGTCAAGCCTTGTCCGCACCAGTTCCTGCAGTGCGCGCTGCATTTCTGGATACCCTCCATAGCCAAGCTCAAGCGCGAATCTGACAACTGTCGATTCAGAAACGCCGGTCAGCGCCCCGAGTTTTGCCGCCGTCATGTACGCGGCCTTTTCATAATTGTCTATGACATACCGCGCGATGGCGCGCTGACCTTTTGAAAAGTCGGTCATTTTTGTGTCCATCATATTTAATAGATCGTGTGTCATTATTCCCTCACATCCGCAAAGCGGCGGTTTTTCTCAATTGATTATACCCATTTTGACCGAATATGTCAACATCAATTTGTAAAGAATGCAATTTTCATTCATCTTTCCTGCACTCCACCCGAAAACAGTCAGAGAAATTCAAAGCTTAATATCGAGAAAACGCAAACATTCAAATATTCACCTCGTATCAACAAAGACTGCCTCAGCGTTCCCTCATATGTCATTCCCGCCTTCTCCATAACCCTTTTTGAGGCCGAGTTTCCTTCCATATGACGCGCCTCAATCCGCCGCAGATAAAGCGTGTGAAAGCCAAAATCAAGTACGGCGTTAAGGGCTTCCACAGCGTATCCGCGCCCCCAGAAGGCAGGGTTCAGGACATAGCCAACCTCGGCACCGTTTGAGGAATAGTCAAATCTTGTAAAACCGCAGGTTCCTATCATCTTTCCGGTTCTCGCATCGGTCACCGCCCAGTCGTAAAATTCGCCTGCGGCGTAGCGCGACGCCACGTACTCAAGGTATTCCTTAGTATAGTTCCGGCTCGGATGGGGGCTCCAGGTCAGAAACCTTGTAACATCGGCTCGACGGGCATATTCAAACATATCATCGGCGTCGCGCACATGCATTTTTCGTAAAATAAGCCTCTCGGTTCTCAATTCTGGAATATTTGAAAAAGTTCTGTAAATAGTCTCACGTTTCATGGCAGGATAATACCTTCTCTCAAGTCTTTTATCTTGGTTAATTATATATAAATATAGGAATAAATTCAAGACAATTTTAACAAAAAGCTATCAATAAGAAAATACTGTTTATTTTTTTTAATCTATATGGTATAATATGCACGTTGGCAGGTTTTGAAAAAACCTGCGATGTCGCAACGGCAGCTCCGAAGCACAACTAACTGTATTTCATATATATGTTAAAAATCCAAGCGAAAGGACACAAAAGCCCCCGGATGGAAGATTTGCTGACACAAAAGCCCCCGGTTATCATACTCGGCGCCGGCCGCGGGTGTTCCGAACTCATACACGCACTCAATACCGATTATCGAATTGAACCGTATCTTTTCGCCGGGAAGCGGCTTGCCGCCATTCCCGGCCTCACTCGGTGCAAATTTGTGCGTCTGCGGCATCCGGAAAACCGGGAGCTTGTGATACAAACCCTGCTCGACTTTAGTCCCTCAAGAGATGACCGGCAGACAATGCTGCTCATCCCCGGCACACCCGAATATTCACACCTTGTCGAGAAATACCGCCAAACGCTCGAAGCATTCTTCATTCTGCTGTCGGTTGAGAAGCTCGGCGGGAGCCTTCCGACGCTGATGAGAAGAAAACGACGCGAAATTTATTTTTGAGCCGCTCCTGCGGCATGGAGATTAATCAGTGAACACTAAAAATAGATCCGATAGCAAAACACTCGGAATACTCGGCGGGCTGGGTCCGATGTCGAGCGTTTATTTTTACGAGCTTTTAACCTCGCACACCGACGCCGTGTGCGACCAAGATCACATAGACATACTGCTAAGCAGTCGCGCCACAACACCCGACCGCACAGCCTTCATCACAGGCAAGTCGAGCGACAATCCCCTGCCGGTGATGAAGGCTGAGGCAAAGCGCTTATCAGCTGCCGGAGCCGACATAATAGCCATGCCCTGCAATACCGCTCATTATTTTTACCGCTCGCTGATATCTGCCCTGTCGATACCCCTGCTCAATATAATAGAGCTTACAGTGAAGTACGCTAAATTCAGCGGTGCGTCGAGCGTCGGGGTGATGGCGACTGCGGGAACGGTCGGCTCGGGGGGTTATCTCGCCGCCTGCCTTGAGGCGGGTATTGACTGCGTCTACCCCCGGGGCGAGGATCAACTGCTGCTCAACGATATAATCTACGGCTCGGTAAAACGCGGCACAAAGCCCGACATCTCGACCTTTTTGGGGGTATCGGAGCGGCTTGCCTCAAGTTGCCAAGGCAGGATTATTCTTGGCTGCACCGAGCTGTCTCTTATAAAGAGAAATCAAGCTCTATCCGATATGTTTATTGATTCGCTTGATGTTCTGGCTGCCTGTGCTATTGCTTGCTGCGGCAAGGGCATACGGTCTTTTCCGCCGAGCCTGTCTGATTTTGCCAGGAGGCAGGCGGCGCAAAATTAAGTGAGGAGGAAGAATTTGTGAAGTTTAACGATTTGCTAGTCGGTGCGGGTACTGTCGGCGTTATCATGGGCGACGCCAATACCGAAATACGCCACATCTGCTGCGACTCGCGGGCGGCAAGGCTTGATTCTGTTTTTGTCTGTATCAAGGGCGCCGTGACAGACGGTCACCTTTACGCACGGGCGGCATACAACCTCGGCTGCCGCGCCTTCGTTGCCGAACACCCTCTTGACCTCCCTCGCGACGCCGCGCTTTTTATCTCATATAACACACGCCTCGCGCTTGCAAAACTCTCGGACGCGCTTTACAACCACCCTTCGCGGCGAATTAAGGTTATCGGCGTCACCGGAACAAAGGGCAAGACCACTACCTCACTGATGATTGCGGGAATCCTTAATAAATGCGGAGTTCCTGCCGGATATATCGGTTCAAACGGAATTGAATACGGAAATTTTCGTCACCTCACCTCAAACACGACACCCGAGAGCTGCGATTTGCAGCGCACCTTTGCCGACATGGCGAGTGCCGGCATAAAATATGTGGCGCTTGAAGTCTCCTCCCAGGCGCTCTATCTTGACCGTGTGCGCTGCATCGAGTTTGACACCTGTGTTTTTACAAACCTTTCGCCCGACCATATCGGGGGAGTTGAACACCCGAGCTTCGAGCACTACAAGGCTTCAAAAGTCAGCCTTTTCACAGAATATAAGATTGACCGGGCAATAGTAAATTCAAGCGCCCCCGCCTCAGCGGATATGCTAAAGGCCTGTGCTTGCAATGATGTTGAAACCTTTGGACTTGACTCCCGAGCACGCCACACAGCCGAGAATATAACCAATTTGAGAAGATCGGGCTCGCTTGGCGTGTCCTTCGATTATATTTGTGGCTCATATAGAAAAAACGCCCGCATGGCTCTGCCGGGCGAGTTTAATATTGAAAATGCGCTTGCAGCACTTGCTGTCTGCGGCAGAATTCTGCCCTCTGCAGACGCTATGGTTGATGCGCTTCCCGATCTCAGAGCTGAGGGACGCTTTGAGGTGGTCGAAGCGCTTCCCTATGCCACTATAGTCATCGACTACGCTCATAACCGGACAAGCCTTTACTCGGTTCTCAAAACGCTGCGGTCATATAATCCGCGGCGGCTTATCTGCCTTTTCGGATCTGTCGGCGGACGAACCATGCAGCGCCGGGCCGAGCTTGGCGCTGTCGCCTCCGAGCTGTGCGATATATCAATACTGACTGCCGACAACCCCGACTGCGAGGATCCCGCGCTTATCATCCGAGACATCGCGGCCTCCTTTGTTCCCGGCGGCTCTTCCTATATCTCAATTCCCGACCGAGCCGAGGCGATACGATACGCCGTTGGCATCCTTGGAGAGGGTGATATCCTGCTGCTCGCCGGCAAGGGGCATGAAAATTATCAGCTTATAAAAGGGATTAAAATACCCTTCTGCGAGCGAAAAATTGTGCTTGAAGCGGCCGAGGCAATTCTTCGGACGCCTGTATAACTTAAATCTACTCCGCACCGATCCCCGACATCAAATAAGAGATATATTCGCTTTGCGTTCCGAAAAAGGGGCGGTTGTAATTTATATGCAGCACATGAGATGCTTGTCCGACCACCGAGCGATCGCCGGTTATCAGTATAACGGTGATACCGTCTTCGGCGTTCAAGTGCGCAATGATATTAAAAAAGTCGGCGGCGGCTAAAGGGTCAAGACCCGCGGTCGGTTCGTCAAGAACAAGCAATTTATTCGTCACGCAAAGAGCTCTCGCAAGCATCACCCTCTGACGCTGCCCGCCCGACAACTCGCGAAAATTGCGCCCTGCAAGCTCGGCAATGCCGAGCTTTTTCATATTTTCCTCGGCATCCCGCCTGTCCTTTTTTGTATAGAAAGCGCCGAACCTATGCCTGTTAAGGCATCCTGACAGCACAACATTTTCGACCCTATCATTATATCCGCCACTCAGTTCTGACTGCTGTGGCAAAAGTCCAATTTGGCTTTTTTTAAAGCGGTGGCCATATTTAAGAATTCCCGCCGCCGGCTTCTCAAATCCCATTATGACACGCATAAGCGTGCTCTTTCCCAAGCCGCCGGTTATTGCGAGATAGTCTCCTCTGTTCACCTCAAAATTAAGACCGCTGACAATCACCCTTCCCTGGTACCCGAGCGATAAATCCTCGCAATAAATCAACGGCATATCTAAAATCTCCTTGCTTTACACTCTTTCGTGACAACGCACCGCGTCACTAAATGATAATATTATATATAATATTACACAAATATTTATATTTATGACTATAACTTCAGAATATAATGTCCTCTTCCCCCACAACAGCTTGGTTGCTGTCGGTGAATTTGACGTTACATCGGTCAGGATAAAGGGTTATCGCACCGCCCGTAAAGGGTCCGTCCTTTAAGGGTTTTGACGCCGCGATAATCGGGCAGGGCTGCCCCTTATGGTCGCGCTCTCCCCCGGGATAGCTGACATAGCACTTATGAACATGGCCGCATATCATTATCTCGGGTTTTATATGCTCGCGGAGCAATTTTGCCCAGAGTGTGTATCTTTCCTGCTCGATATCAAAGGGAGGGTTGGGTGTCTCTGTGAAAGGGTTATGGACTACCACTATCCTGTGTCGAACGCCTGCCGAGGCGTATTCGTTTTCTGCGTTGGCTATAATTGATTTAATATATTCGGTCTCGCGCCGCCGGAAGTCGGAGCAGGCTATTGTGTTGCCATACTCGGCATTATTGTCGGGCTTATCCTCGCCGCAGTCAAGAACAAGACCCCAGATGTGTCCGAGCCTGAAGGAATAGTATGAGCGCCCCGCATCGGTCGGCGTGTGGTCGGCGATTTTTTCGGAGTAAATCCCCCGCATATCGTGGTTGCCGCGCGAGAAGACAACCGGTATCTCTCCTTTTGTCAGTTGCGAGGCTATCTGATGGATTGCAGTAAAATATTCGATTTTTCCGCTGTGGTTTGGTATGTCGCCGTTTAGGATTAAAAAATCAAGTTTATCTCCGAAATATTTGCCCGCCGCACAAGGGCGCTCGACCTGATTGTGAGCGTCGGCAATATGGTAAAATCTCACTGGGTCTTCCGTAACGGGCCGGAAATCCGATTCGTAAATCTCAATCTCCTGAGTTTGAGCAAAATAAGGCTTGCGCTCTATTACCCGTCTGAAGCATACCCTGTATTTGCGCTCTCGATCAAGCTCGGACGCCGGAACTGTCATCCGATGTGTGGTGACGTCTGAGCGCAGGATGCCGTTCGAGTCGTCATAATACGCCATCCCGCCGACTTCGACCCACATCAAAGTTTCACATGACACCGGAACCATTATTTGATATGTATCTCGAACAGCATAAACAATAGGCGTTGTATAGAAGGCGTCGGGAATATTCTTCATTCTAAAAACCATACCTTTCTTTTGTGTCGGGATTTGTATCGCCAATCGGCCGTCATAACCTGTGACTGCATAGACACAACTCTCGCCTTTTGAAAGATTCATCTTTCAAACCAGTATCTACCTCGGTTCTCTGAAACATTCATGAAGCGGGTCTGGGGGAAAATCCAATTCCCGGAACGGGCGTTGAAAAGTTTCCCCCAGCTTATTTTTATTTATATCATAGTCGCAAGTAAATTTCTCCCATGCATTGCATCACTTTTGCGACATCGCAGGTTTTTCAAAACCTGCCAATACTCATATTATTTCATTTAAACAACCAATAGAACAAGGAAATCCCTCAGAGCGGCAATTTTATTCCTCGCTCTCAACCTCCGCTTCCTTCTTCTCGCCTATACTGAGAAGGAGGTTGAGCAGTATTCCGAAAACAGCTGCGCCTGCGATGCAGGGAATGCCGTTCGAGAGCCCCGGGAAGGGGATGTTACCGCCGAAGGCGTAGTTCCCGCCGATACCGATTACCATAATTGTCGCTATTACGGCAATATTCTTTGAGGAGAACATATCGGCTTTCTTATCAATCATTATTGCTATTCCCTGCGCTGCGATAGCGCCGAACAGGTAAACCTCAAGCCCTCCGATAACGGCCGTCGGAATAGCGTAGATAATCTGAATTAAGGGCGTGAAGCAGGCAACCACCATAGCAATAACAGATGCGACGACAAGCACAGAAATCGAGAAAACCTTTGTTATCGCCATCGTTGAGATATTCTCACCGTAGTTCGTGCCGGCAGGGCCGCCGATAAAGCCGGTGATCATATCGCCGATTCCGTCGCCGATAAGGTTTCTGTCAAGCTGGCTTACAATATCATACTTTTTCTTGCCCTTCTTTTTTGCCACGTTGTTTACATAAATATCAAGCTGATATATATGCGCGGTTGACTCTGGAATTGTCGCTATGGCTATCGGCATGATTGCGATAACCGCTTCAAGCGAAAATTTCGGGAGCGAGAAGGAGGGCAACGCGAAAAAGGAGCCGTCGCCAAGCTTCCATGTTGAGGCCTTGACAAGTGTTTCGACCGGCATATTATCAAAAAGACTGTAACCGCTCGAACCACCAATCCAAAATATAAGCGCTGCTGCAAGACAGCCCACCCCGGCGCCGAGCAAGAGCGGAAGCTGGCCGAGAAAGCCCTTTAAATATCTTGAGAAAAGTATTGTAGAGAGAAGCGTCGAAAGAGAGACAATCAACACAAGACCCATTCCACCGGTGAAGCTTTGTGGAGCGGCATAAATGTCGCTGAGCGCCGTTCCGGCAAGCGTAAGACCGATAATCATGGCCACAGGCCCCGTAATCGTCGGGGGCAGGATTTTTTCAACCGCGCGGGGGCCGCTGAATCTGATGAGAAGTCCGGCCGCTATCGAAACAAGACCCGACATAACAATTCCAAATTGCGCGTACTGAATCGCTTCGGTCGGCAGGGTTGCCACGGTGCCGGCTTTCCAGCCTTCAAGCTGAGCCAGAGCATCGGCTGAGCTTATCTTGTTCATAATGGCCTCGCTGCTAACAAGACCCGCAATAGCGGTCAGATAAGCAAAGCTTGAACCATAATAAAGCGGGATTTTCCTGCCGGTGACCAAAATAAAGCAGATAGTCGCAAGACCGCTGGCAAATATGGTGGTTGAAACCTGAAACCCGGTTATAAGAGCGACAGCAACCGTCGCCGGGAACATGACGATAACCTGCTGTATGGCATAGAGCAGAAGCTTCCATACAGAAGGCTTCTCATCGGGAAGATAGCCTATTGTTTTGTCCTTTAGCATTGAATTGTCTCCTTAATATATTAATTTATTGCTAACTCAAAAAGGTTGTAAAGACAACAAATTATATGTGAATTTATTATATCTTGCGGCATGGCCACAAAAAACCTCCCTGTATGGCGACAGGGAGATTTTATAAACTACTGCCATGAAAAACGGCAACCAAATATTCATATAAACTAATTACCGTTCAAACAGCTTTACCACAAGCTCCGCGCTGGTAATAATATAACCTACATTCACTAATTTGTCAATATAAACTTACAAAATAACCCGAATATTTTCAATATTTGCAAAATGTGCGGAGCGAAAAAACAGATGCGATATTATCCACCCCGGGATCGAGCTGCTGCAAAAGGGTATTTATCTCACTCCGAAAAGCAGGTCTCCGTATGTGGGATAAGGCCAGTACTTTTCAGCCGTTATCGTCTCCGCCTCGTCAACCACAGCTCTTAACTCATTCATTTTGTTTATAATTCTGTCCCGGTAGGCAAACGAAAGTTGGTTTATGCGACCTATTGACTTGAGCTCCGCGAGTTCAGTGCAAAGAGCATCGGTCCTCTTTGAGATGGCGCAGGTAAGTGTCGAGAGTTTTTTTACCAGCTCAAGCTCGTATTCGCAGTCTATCTCGGGCGAGAGTGCTTTTTTCGCAGAGGCCGCCGCAGCAATATCTCCCGAATATCTCGATATGGCAGGCAGAATTTGCTTTCTTGCCATATCAATCATTGTCAGCGCCTCAATATTGATGACCTTGCAATAATTATCAAGCAATATCTCGTATCTTGAGCGCAACTCGGGCTCGGTATACACCTTGTGCGAGACCAGCAAATCTACATTCTTCTTTGCAAGTAGATAGGGCATACAATCGGGGGTTGTTTTAAGATTAAGAAGCCCGCGAACTTCGACCGCCTCTCGCCGCCAGCTCTCGTCATATCCGTTGCCGTTGAAGATTATGCGCTTATGCTTTATGACAGTATCCCTGATTAACGAGTGCAGGGCTTTGTTGAAGTCGGGCGCGGCCTCAAGAATATCGGCATACTGGCGCAGCGACTCGGCAACCGATGTGTTGAGCATTATATTAGCGCAGGCAATACTGTCCGACGAGCCGAGCATTCTGAACTCAAACTTGTTGCCGGTGAAGGCGAAGGGCGAGGTGCGGTTTCGATCGGCCATGTCTTTCTGAAAGCGCGGGATAACATGAACGCCGAGCCGCATTTCGGTCTTCTCGGCTGATATATAGGCCTTGCCCTGCTCAATAGCGTCAAGCACAGCGGTCAGCTCATCTCCGAAGAAAATTGAAACAATAGCCGGAGGTGCCTCATTAGCCCCCAGACGGTGATCGTTTCCCGCAGTGGCAACCGAGAGGCGGAGCAGATCCTGATAATCGTCAACCGCTTGTATCACAGCTACAAGGAAGAGCAAAAACTGTGCGTTTTCATGGGGTGTTTCTCCCGGGGATAGCAGGTTCACGCCGGTGTTAGTTGTTATCGACCAGTTATTGTGCTTGCCCGAGCCGTTGAGCCCGGCGAAGGGCTTCTCATGAAGCAGGCAGGCAAGACCATGCCTTGCCGCCGTCTGCTTCATGATTTCCATTGTCAGTTGGTTGTGGTCGGTAGCTATATTGGTAGTGGTATAAATCGGTGCCAGCTCGTGCTGCGAGGGCGCAACCTCGTTGTGCTCGGTTTTTGCAAGTATGCCAAGCTTCCATAGCTCCTCATTAAGCTCCTTCATGAAAGCCGAAACTCTTTGCTTTATCGAACCAAAATAGTGATCCTCAAGTTCCTGCCCTTTTGGGGGCTTTGCACCAAAGAGGGTGCGCCCTGAGTAAATCAGGTCTTTTCTCTTGTCATACATCGCGCGGTCAATAAGAAAGTATTCCTGTTCGGCGCCTACAGAGGTATGAACGCAACTAACCTCATGGTTGCCAAAGAGCCGGAGGATCCTCATTGCCTGACGGTTTATAGTTTCCATCGAGCGGAGCAGAGGGGTCTTTTTATCGAGCGCGTGACCGCCATAGGAGCAAAATGCGGTAGGTATGTAGAGCGAGTGTCCTTTGATAAATGCATAGGAGGTAGGATCCCACGCAGTGTATCCCCGAGCCTCAAAGGTGGCGCGCAGCCCGCCCGAGGGGAAAGACGAGGCATCGGGTTCACCCTTAACCAGTTCCCTGCCCGAAAACTCCATAATCACCCGCCCGTCGGGCGTTGTCGTGATAAAGCTGTCGTGCTTCTCGGCTGTGATGCCGGTCATAGGCTGAAACCAGTGGGTATAGTGGGTGGCGCCATGCTCTATCGCCCAGTTCTTCATGGCATTTGCCACGACATTGGCGACATTGATATCAAGAGATCTGCCGTTGACAATTGTTCTTTTCATGGCGTCGTAGGTTTCTTTGGGGAGACGCGCCCTCATAACGGCGTCGTTAAAGACAAGCTCGCCGAAATGCTCGGGTAGGTTGTACATATGTTTATTTTCCTTTCAGAATGAATGCCAATTAACAAAACAGCAAAGGTGCGGCAGGTTATCCTGCGGCAACTTTGCCGTGTATGCCGGAATTATACACCATCTTTCTTAATTTGTCAATAGATTTTTCTCGTTTGTCCGAATTTTGTTTGATTTGGAGCTTCCGGAGAAAATAAAAGACAAGAATTTTAGAAAAAATCAAAAAACCTATTGACATTATTAAAATTTCAGGTATAATATAATTCGTCGCTGCAATCGCGGCGGCGTTATGCGAGAGTGGCGGAACTGGCAGACGCGCACGTTTGAGGGGCGTGTGGTTACACCGTACGGGTTCAAGTCCCGTTTCTCGCACCATGAATTTTAGCAGCCGCAAAACGGCTGCTAAAATTCAAATTGCAGATTGTAATTTGCTATTTGCTATATGCAATTTGCAATTATATACGCGGGTATGGCGGAATTGGCAGACGCGCTAGATTCAGGTTCTAGTGGGGGCAACTTCGTGGAGGTTCAAGTCCTCTTACCCGCACCAAATCTGGACCGGTAATTGATACAATGTGTCGATTACCGGTCCGTTTCATTTTATCACGAAAAGCCTTGCAAATAGGCCGTTTCTGCAAAATAGCGGGTGCATTTGAGGCCCCGTCAGAGGGTGAAAATGAGCCGCTTTTCTCCTTTATGGACCTGCTTTGAGGCTATCTACCGGAGGCCCGTATCCTATCGTTTCAAAAATTGACTACCGTTTCACACAAAGAATGCCCGTGATGAGGACCGGCTGATCCCCGTCACGGGCTGTTTTGCTTTTCGGCATCAGAGCGTTTCCGTGACCTCTGTGCCGTTCTTAAAGCGGAATACCATCCGGCCATCGTGGTAGACCGTTACCCGGTCGATCAGGTTGTTCCAGAAGCGATCCGTGAATTCCAGCGGCAGCGTGATATCGATGGCCTTTATCTCGAACATGAAGCATTCCAGCACATCGGCCTGAAAGCTCCGTGTAATTCTCAATTTTTGAAGTTCATCCAGCCGGTCCTGCGCCGCATGGTAACGCTCGACCAGCGCATCATATTTCCTGTTGTACTCGTCCTGCGGAATGGCGGTGGTGGCGTTTTCGGCAATCAGCTTTTTCGTGAGGCCGGAAACGATCTCGATCTCATCATTGAGCGTGGCGCACTCTGCGTCAATGGCGTCCGTGTTCAGGTATTCGTCATGGATCATCCGGCAGGTCTCCAGTAGTACCTCCCAGTCCTCTGTAAGCTGGGCAACGGCACGGAGGAACAGCCGCTTGATATCCTCTTCGTATAAATGCGGTGTGGCGCAGCGCTCCTTGCCCTTGAACTTTCCGTTGCACTGCCAGATCACTCTGCGGTATTTGTCCGTGCTGTGCCATACCTTGCTACCGTAGAAATCGCCGCAATCACCGCAGACGATCTTTGCGGAAAACGGGCTAAGGCTGTTGTGGTGCTTGCCTCTGGATTTGCGGACCGCCATCTCATCCTGCACCTTCTGCCATTGGGCCGGATCGATAATGGCCGGATGACTCTGATCCACGATGTACTGCGGTACCTCACCCTCGTTGACCTTCATTTTCTTTGACAGAAAATCCACCGTGAACTTCTTCTGCAAAACCGCCGAGCCCTTGTATTTCTCGTTCGTCAGGATGCTCTCGATGGTGCTGGTCTGCCATTTTTCTTTGCCCCGAGGCGTGGGGATGCCCTTGGCGGTAAGGTGCGTTGCGATCCAGTTTACCGTTTTGCCCTGAACGAACAGCTTGTAGATCTCTCGGACGATCTCCGATTCCTCCGGCACGATCTCCGGCAAACCATCCGGCCCCTTGCGGTACCCGAGGAAGGATTTGTACGGCAGCGAGACCTTTCCGTCCGCAAAGCGTTTGCGCTGGCCCCATGTGACGTTTTCGGAAATGGAGCGGCTCTCCTCTTGGGCAAGGCTCGACATAATGGTGATCAGCAGTTCACCCTTGCTGTCAAAGGTGTAAATACCCTCTTTCTCGAAATAGACCTCAGTGCCGTGTTCCTTCAGCTTGCGGACGGCAGTGAGGCTGTCCACGGTATTTCGGGCAAAGCGGCTGACGGATTTCGTGACGATCAGGTCGATTCTCCCGGCCAGCGCATCCGCAATCATGCGGTTAAAGCCATCCCTGTGACGGGTGTTCGTTGCGGATATGCCTTCGTCAGAACAAACTTCCTATGGACAAATCCCCAATGCCTAAAAAAATGGCGTGAACCCCTCGAAGTTCACGCCGCTTCACACACCCACAACCTTTGCCTGAATGGTTTCCACCTTATCCTTTATATGCTATTTTTCCACTTGCACTTGCCGTGATTGGCTCTCCCTCTTGCGGGATTGCGCCGATGTAGTTGTACACAATTCTGATATTTTGCCGCTTTTCATCTGCCCAGTGTGGAAATCGCCGTGGGTTCACCATCACCGTTTCGCCGACTTCAATCCGCTCGATGAATTCGCTTACAACCTCGGCACTGAGTTCCTTAATCTCCGTGAACCTTTTAACCATCCGCAGAAACTTGTCAATGCCCTGTGTCTGCGCTTCAGCTTGCTCAAGCACTGGGCGAAGGGCATCTATTTTTACTGTTAGCTCAGTCTGCTCCTGTTCGTATTTGCCGAGCATTTTAGCAAACCGCTCTGAACTAAGCTCTCCGCTGACTTTATC
>JBNRMS010000012.1:0-2867 GCA_050309735.1 Eubacteriales bacterium | reverse complement strand
TAATAATACAAGAAACTTTATTGATTATGAGCAAAGACACATTAGCGCACCAGGCGCATTTATTTGGCGTCTTTTGCTCTGGCAAAGAAATAGAAAGCGAGGAAATCAGATGAAAGAATTTGATGTAATTGTCGACCGCTTGCTTGAGATGAAACCCGACCCCATTCCGAGGTTTGTGCTGCTCAAGGAATTTAAGCGATTCGAGCCCGGAAGCCTTGAATATGAAAGCGCTTATGAAAAAGCCTGTTTTCGCCCACATATTAAGAGTATTGAGGAGAGCCAAAACTCACGCGGGTTTTGGACGCCCTTTCACAGCTACACCGAGGATGTAATCCGTCGCGGACTTGCCTATGGGCTTGACCGGAATCATGTGAGTCTTAAGCGCGCGGTCGAATATCTCTCACTGGTGCTCAGGGGGGAGGAAAGCTGGGATCAGTATGAAAGGCACGATAATTCGCGCTATTGGTCCGAGGTCTTTATGCCGCTGGTTAGCGCGGCCATGCTCTCGCTGATTGATCCCGAGAACGAGGCGGTTGCCCCGCAAAGGCAGCTTTGGGCTTCTTTTGCTAAGGCAGCCTTCGCAGACGGGGCTTACAATGCCGCAGCTCTCGGGGCGGCTCAGAGCGAACACTTTGGCTTCCCGATAGAAAACCCCATCCCGCCCTTTAATTATTACAGCCTGATCCTGCTTGCACCGTTGGGCAGCAATCGATCGGAGAGCGACCCGGTTAATAGCGCGCTGACCGATTATCTGATGACAGAGGCAAAGGGCATTGATTCTGTCACAAACCGTCCGCTCTCGGAATTCGTTCCGATAAACACCATAAGAATGGGCGAGCGCGACTTCTGGCACTGGCTAAGGGCGCTCTCGCTCACGGCACAGCTTGGCGAGTGGGATAAATATCGCGAAAAATACATAGAATGGATTATGGATCAGCGAAACCGGGACGGCCTCTGGGAATTCCCGCGCAAGCATGATTTCATGCTCTCCGACTCTTGGAGGGGCAAGAACAAAGCAATCGACAGCACGATTATGGTTCTGCGCTTGCTCTCGGGGAAAAAGGCATACTAAACGGCAGCTCCTACTGCCAGCCAAAGAAAAGCGGTATTAACCGCCCTTTTGTGGGAAAGCTTTCTTTTCGGCATTTATGGCATTGACAAACCGCTCCGGAATGTGTAATATATTGTTGAACACATAATATATGTATAGCTTTGAAAGAATTTATTAAATGTTAAAATCAAAAGATGTAATAAAAAACGAATCTGAAAGAACACCTCTCACCGGCACTATAAGCTTTACCCGTCTTGACGCCGAGAGTATAGAGGATTATTTGACTTTGACGCGCTCCTGCCCCTATCAACTTTCCTGCTACTCGGCGGGATTTATGGTCATGTGGCAAGGCTATTTTAACGCGTCATACGCAAGGGTTGCGGGTTGTGCCGTTGTGAGGCTTGGAATAAAGAGCGGGGAGAAATTTTTATTCCCATATCCTTATGAGGAGGGCGCCGATATAGATGCGGCGCTCGCTGCTATTGAAAAATATACGGCGAAAAAAGGCATCCCGCTCTCCTTCCATGGCGTTCCGCGCTCCGAGCTACCACGCGTTTCTGAACGCTATAACAATTTTTCTGTCTCCTCAAATCGCAATGACAGCGACTATATTTATCTTGCCTCCGACATGATAGGTTTCGCCGGGAGAAAATTCTCGGGGCAGCGAAATCATATAAATAAATTTAACCGGCTTTTCCCGTCTGCTATATTCAGGCCGCTCGGCTCGGATGACGCTGAGATGAGGCGACTGGACAGATTTTGGGAGCGGTATGAGGCCGGTTTTACAGCAACGCAGAGAATTGCCGAGCTTGAGCTTAAGAGAGCAAAGGCGATGCTGTCATCTCCCGTGAGCAGCGCTGGGCGGCGAAGTTGCGTTTTGCTTGACGATGAGATTATCGCGGTATGCTGCGGCGAGAAGTTTGGCGACACGATGGTAATCCATATTGAAAAGGCGCTTGGAGAATATTCGGGGGTCTATCAGTTTCTTGTATCTAATTTTGCGCGCACCTATGCCGCCGAATGCCAATATATTAACCGTGAGGACGATGCCGGAAGCCGGGGCTTGCGCATCTCAAAGCTGCAATATCATCCGATAAAAATTATGGATAACATCTCGGTAAATGTTGGCACAGAACTCTTGCGCTTGACCAAAATTCCCACAGCCGAAACAAAAAATCTCACGCTCGGCCCTCTCACCGAGGACGATATACCCGAATACAACCGGCTCTGCCTTGACATCAGGCACAATAAATACTGGGGTTACGATTATCGCGAGCATATCTCGGGCGAGCCGCCCTATGATTATTTCTATCGCGGCACTATCGATGATTTCGAGAAAAAGCGTCTTGTGCTGACGCTGGCAGTGCGCCGGCGCGGAAAATTTATCGGAGAGGCTGTGATAAACGAATTCGATATGCGCGGCAGCGCTAATATCGGCCTTAGGCTTCTGCCCGAATACACCGGGCGGGGCTACGGTAAGGAGGCCTTCGCGGCGGCGGCCGACCTTGCGCTCTACCAAATCGGGCTTAGCTCGGTAACTGCTTATTGCTTCCGCGAAAACATCTCATCTCGCAGAATGCTCTCGTCTGTGATGAAGGCTGACGGCGAGGACGAGAAATATTATTATTTTAAAAAGATGGTTTAAGATATATAAGCAGACATAATAAAACACGGTATAAACTCCGATAATCAAGGCCACTGAAAAACCTCGATTTTTTGATTCGGTAATGTATAAATGCATATTTATCCGTTAATATTTCAATGAAATAGTCAGGAATTTTGATGGGTTTCAATCAAAAACAAAAAACAACCCCAA
>JBNRMS010000011.1:0-61796 GCA_050309735.1 Eubacteriales bacterium | reverse complement strand
AAATAGCCCTTACCTATATATATGGTATCGGCCGCAAGACTGCCAACGATATCCTTGCAGCTACCGGGATTAACCCCGACACACGCGCAAAGGATCTGACCGAGGAGGAAGTGGCAAAGCTCCGTGACGAAATCGAATCGAACTATCATGTCGAGGGTGATCTTCGCCGCGAGGTTGCGATGAATATCAAGCGTTTGGTTGAGATTAACTGCTACCGCGGGATAAGACACAGAAAAGGTCTCCCGGTAAGAGGTCAGAGAACCAAGACAAACGCGAGAACAAGAAAAGGCCCCGCGAAAACAATCGCGAACAAGAAGAAGTAAAGGAGTGGCATAAGCATGGCAAATGTTTCTGCATCAAAGAAGGCAGCAAGGAAGCGCCGCGAGAAAAAGAATATTTCCGAGGGAGCAGTCCACGTCCGCGCAACCTTCAACAACACAATAGTCACTATAACCGACAAAAACGGAAACGCGATTTCCTGGGCGTCGGCCGGTGAGCTCGGCTTCAAGGGCTCGAGAAAGTCCACACCCTTCGCGGCTCAGTCGGCGTCGGAGGCGGCGGCAAGAGCAGCGCTTGAGCATGGACTTAAATCGGTCGAAGTATATGTCAGAGGTCCCGGTTCGGGGAGAGAATCGGCTATCCGCGCGCTTGAGACGGTAGGGCTCCAGATCACCATGATCAAGGACGTAACACCGATACCTCACAACGGATGCAGACCGCCCAAACGCAGACGCGTTTAATCATTATTCGGAGGAATTAAAGAATGGCAAGATATACAGGCCCCGTGTGCAAAATCTGCCGCAGGGAAGGCGTAAAACTCTTTCTCAAGGGAGACCGCTGCACCTCGAAATGCACCCTCGAAACAAAGCACGGCTCCTCGGCTCCCGGTCAGCACGGCGCAGCACAGAAGAAGCAGAAGGAGTATGGCAGGCACCTGCGCGAGAAGCAAAAGACAAGAAGGTACTACGGAGTGCTCGAAAGACAGTTCGCTACCTACTTTGAAAAAGCCGCCCGTCAGAAGGGTATGGCTGGCATAAACCTGCTCATCACACTTGAGCGCCGTCTTGACAATGTGGTTTACAGAATGGGAATGGCATCCTCCCGCAAGGAAGCAAGACAGCTTGTTCTGCATGGGCACTTCCTTCTTAACGGAAAAAAGGCAAACATCCCCTCTATCCTTGTGAAGGCGGGAGACGTTATCTCGGTTACCGAAAAATTTAAGACATCAAAGAAGTATCTCGGCACTAAGAAGATTGTCGATGAAAAGGAATACAAGGACGCCGGGCTTGTGGATAACTTCCGCAGCGCAACCGTTCCGAAATGGCTTGTGACCGACAAAGAAAAGGTTACGGCAAAGGTTCTTTCGCTTCCTACAAGGGACGACATCGATATTGACATCAACGAGCAGCTTATCGTCGAGTTTTATTCCAAGTAATATTCCGAGGATTTGCCGCCGGCACCCCCGTGAATATCCCGGACAGCCTGGCAAATTAGTGCTTTTTTGCGACCAGAAAATATTATTAGGAGGATATATTTGGAATGATAGAGATAGAGAAGCCGAATATCACAACCGTCAACCTAAGTGAAGACGGCAGGAGCGGTAAATTTATTGTTGAGCCGCTTGAGCGCGGATACGGCATTACTCTCGGAAATTCACTCCGGAGAATACTGCTCAGCTCACTACCCGGAGTTGCGGTGACAAACGTTAAAATCGATGGCGTTCTCCATGAATTATCAACAATCCCCGGAGTCAAGGAGGATGTCACCGAGATTATCCTGAACATCAAGGGAATCACGGCGAAGCTGCACACATCCACGCCTAAGACGGTCATACTCGACATAACCGGCGAGCGCGAAATCTTAGCCGGGGACATAAAGCAGGACGCTGATATAGAGATACTCAATCCAAACCATCACATCGCGACGATTGGTGAAAATGAGAGGCTCTATATGGAGCTGACCTTTGATCACGGCCGAGGATATGTTTCGCAGGAGCGCAACAAGCAGCTTCATTGCGCGCAGCTCGGTCAGAATGTGAGCGCTCCTATTGGAACGATATACACCGACTCGATTTATACGCCGGTTTACAATGTGAGCTACACGGTTGAAAACACCCGTGTCGGCAATATTACCGACCTCGATAAGCTGACGCTTGAGGTTCTCACCAACGGAACTATAACAGCCAAAGAAGCGATTTCGCTCGGGGCCAAGATTCTCAACGAGCATCTCAACTTGTTTGTGGATTTATCAGATGAAGCAAAGAAGGCGGAAATAATGGTTGAGAGAGAAGAGACCATCAAGGAGAAAGTCCTTGAGATGACCATTGAGGAACTTGACATGTCGGTTCGCAGTTTCAATTGCTTGAAGCGTGCCGGCATAGATACGGTCGAAGACCTGACTAACCGTACCGAGGCCGATATGATAAAGGTTCGCAACCTCGGAAAAAAATCGCTTGAAGAAGTTATTCAGAAACTGCATTCGCTCGGGCTTGAACTGAAGAAGGAAGAAGAATAAGCATTGAGCAGAAGCGACATTATATTATATGAACGTTTAATTCTCATGCGTTGAGCCACAACGCGAAATCACCAGAAGGAGGGAATTTTAAATGCCCGGAACCAGAAAACTCGGCAGAACGACTGCTCAGAGAAAGGCTATGCTCCGCGGGCTTGTAACCCTGTTGCTTGAGAACGGACAGGTTGAGACCACGCTCACAAGAGCTAAAGAGGTTCGTTCGTTAGCCGAGAAAATGATAACGCTCGGGAAAAAGAACACGTTGGCAAGCCGTCGTGCTGCGCACGCGTACATTACAAAAGAGAGTGTAGTTGCCAAGCTGTTCAGCGATATCGCGCCGAGATATGCCGACAGAGCCGGCGGTTACACACAGATTTTTAAACTCGGCCCCCGCAGGGGGGATGCGGCGGACATGGCTTTAGTTCGCCTTATCGAAGAGAAATAATTAATATAAATGGCAAAGTACCCCGCCGCAAACACTTTTGTGTTCGCGGCGGGGTACGGTACTTTTATGATAGTTGTGCAATTTCCTTCACGCCCCGCCAGAGTGCCTCAACGTCATCTCTGGTATTGAACAGTCCGAAGCTGGCACGAACCGCCCCATTTTCGGGGGTTTTGAGAGTTTTGTGTCCGAGGGGTGAGCAGTGCAGACCGCTGCGGGTGCAAATTCCCCTTTTATCAAGTTCGCGTCCGACAATGTCGGAGGGCATATCCTTAATGTTAAAAAGGAGAACAGAGCCCGAGTGGTTGGGTGCGTAGATTTTAACGCCTTTTATCGAGGTGAGCATATCGTAGAGCGCTCGCCAGAGCGAATCGGTGTGTGCGCGGATGTTGAGAATTCCGGTTTGATTGATTTTCTTTATGCCCTCAGAAAGACCGGCGATGGCGGGAACGGCAAGCGTTCCTGTCTCGTAGCGCTCGGGCGAGAAGTCGGGCATATTTCCCTCAAGCGAATTTACACCGTTGCCGCCCTCGGTCAAGGTATTGAGGAGTTTATTTGAGTTAAGGGCAAGAATGCCGCAGCCGGGCGGCCCGAGAAGACTTTTATGACCGGGCGCGCAGAGTGCGTCTATCCCCATTTTGCTCATGTCAATGCAGATATGCCCCGCAGACTGAGCGGCGTCGACAGCGAAAAACAAAGAGCGCCGTCGGCATAGAGCGCCGATTTCGCGCAGAGGCAGGAGGGAAGAGCAGATATTTGATGAGTGGCAGCAGATAAGCATACGTGTATTGGGTCTTATCAGAGCCGAAATTATGGAGCAGACAAGATATGGATTGCGCCTCTCCTCAAGCGTGAGAGTGGGGAAGATATCGTAGCAGATATGCCCCTCGCTTGCTAACTTGAAAATTGGCCGCAGAACAGAGTTGTGCTCAAGATCGCTTATTAAGACATGGTCGCCGCGACGAAGTATGCCTTTGATAACAATGTTTAGTGAGTGTGTTGTATTCAGGGTGAAAGATATATTTTGAGGCTCGACGCATCCGAAAAGACAGGCTACAAGCTCGCGGCATTCATAAACCTTTTCGGCGGCGGCCATAGAGAGAGAGTGAGCCCCGCGCCCCGGATTGCCGCAATAGTTTCTCAGGCAATCGGAAACTGCATCGACGACAGACCCGGGCTTCGGAAAGCTTGTCGCTGCGTTGTCTAAATATATCACATATAGCCGCCCCCCCTCACGAAGCGGGCGACCTTGATACCGGAGGAATTCATAATCGCGCGAACATTTGAGTCTTGATTGCAGTCATATTCAATACCGTAAGCACAACCCCTGTTGGTGACGGAGGAGTCAAGCTTTACCACAGTCGCATGTATCGCGGACGAGGCCATTGCCTTTTGCGCTTTTAGCGCCAAGGTCAAAGAGCCGATAACAGCCGTGCAGTTATGCATTTAAAGGCCTCCTTTCGGTTATAACTGGTTGGTTCTAATGTTAATATATGAGTGTTCTCGTCTATATGTGTCTGTTTCGCTCTCCTTTTCTGAGGACTGCCGGAAGAGCTGCTACAAAGGATAATGTGACTGCTGCGGCGTACTTAAAATAAAAAGGTGAGGTGGCGGCAGCACTTGCTGCTGGGACCGGCTCGTCAAGCAGCGATGGGAAAAAAGTGAGAATAATAAAGACCCAAAGCGCGTTCATTGCTCCTTGAATGAGCTTTGCGATAAAATATGGCTTGAGCGGAAGCCCTCTTCCGCCTGTGACCGATATAATCTGAAAGTGAACCGAGAGTCCTGACCAACCGACTATAAAAGCTGCAAGAGCAAGTCCGCTTCTTGTCAGTCCGAGCGAGGAGGCTGCGGCGACACCACCCGAAAGCTCGAGAGCACCATATATAAAAGCCATAGCAGCTCCTGAGCAATTTAGCATCAAGAGAAGGTCAGACAGGCATCCGATTATCGCCGAAAAGAAAATAACATAGGCGCATATTATAAGCATGGCCTCTGCTGAGCGTGTCACAGAATCAGTGAAAGCGTTTATTCCCGAGGGAGATGTTTTTGAAATGTGATTCGTGTTCGCCCTTCGTCGGGGAGAGAAAATTCGCTGAGCAACGCCGACGATAAGAGCGTTTATAAGTGTGACAGAATAGAGCATTACGCCCACTTCGCGGCTTGCGTAAAGCGAGGTGCCGACAGCGCTGATAAGAAAAGCCGAGCTTGGATTGTTGCAAAACGAGAGAAGACGAGCGGTCTCTTTTTTGTCAATTAGTCCATTATCGAAGAGAGAGACGGCTGTGCGGGCGCCTATCGGGAATCCGCAGAGAGCGCCGAGCAGCACTGCCGACGAGGAGACCCCCGAAATTCCGAAAATAAATCCGAGCGGGCGGTTCAGATATTTCCCGGCAAGCTCAGACAGACCGCTCGACACAACAAGCTCGGATATAACCATAAAAGGGAAGAGCGAAGGGATGACTGTTCGGGCGCATAAAACAAGCCCACTACCAATGTATTTAATGGCGACATCTGAATTTCTTAAAATTAATATCAGCGAGAAGGCGGACATAAAAATAAACATTACCTCTCCCGGCGACGGCAAGCGAAACACGATTTTTGACTTTCTGAGCATTCCCAATCTCCTTTTATAATTATTTGGCATGAAATATATGTTATTTCATGATGGAGGCCGGCATAAATATGTATAGATAAAGATATTTAATCATATGCGCTCCCGGAGGAAAACTATGAGAAACAAAAGGCACGAACAAAACAAAAAAAACCGGGCGAGCCTCATGGAACGCCTCGGCACAAAGCTTGATATCTCGCCCGACATTATAAGCGGCATACATATTGAAATGCGCGGACGAAATAATCTAATAGTCAGGGGCTGCCGAAAGATACTGCTATATACGACCGGCGAGGTAAGGCTGCGGCTTATGGGCGAGACGCTTATCATCATCGGGTCGCGGCTCTACTGCACGGCGTATCATAACGGCGCTGTTGAAATAGACGGAATGATAAATTCTGTGAGCTTTGACGAGGAGGCGGGGAAAGCAAAATGAGGGCAATATATTTTCTTAGCGGCGGCGTTAAAATCACGGCCGCCGCCGACGACGCCGAAAAGATTCTCAACATCTGCATGAGATACGGTTTTGTTTACCGGTATATGAGGCGTGGGGGTGATGAATTCAGTCTTGAATGCTCGATGTACACCGCAGACATGTTAAAACAAGTCTGTTCAAGATGTGAAATTAAAATAAACATTGCAGAAAAATATGGCCTGCCATATATTTTGTCAAGATACAGAAAGCGCGCCGGGCTTCTCTCGGGGCTTATCTTAGCGGCTGCTCTTATCATTTCTTCAGAGCTGTTTTTATGGGACATACGCGTCACAGGATGCGAAAATATTGGCGAAGAAGCTGTTATTGCCGAGCTTTGTGACCAAAACTTTGTACTCGGAGCTTATATACCGGGTCTTGATGTCGATATCATTGAAAATCGTGTTCTTATCAATTCGCCCGACATATCCTGGATTTCCATAAATCTCAAGGGAAGCGTTGCATATGTGGAAATACGGGAGAAGGTTCCCGAGCCGGAAGCGGAAAGAAAGAACCCGGCAAATCTGATCGCCGCTCTTGACGGGCAGATTGAAGCTATCGAGGCTGAGAAGGGCAATGTGGCGGTTAAGGTTGGGCAGCATGTGCGCCAGGGTGACTTGCTTGTCAGCGGTGTGTACGACAGTGCTGTCTGGGGATATCGCTACACCCGCGCAGCGGGGAGCATTTTTGCAAGAACCGTGCGCGAGATACACGTTGAAATTCCGCTAAAATATGAGGTCAAAAGTTACACTGGCGACGAACATCGCGAGTTGGCTGTGTTTTTTTTCTCAAGGGCAATAAAACTTTACAGAAACACTGGATTTTTAGTGGGTAGTTATGATACAATAAGTAACGTGGAGAATTTTTGCCTTTTCGACGGAACGAGACTGCCCTTTTCATATGAGACGACGACATACAGGTGGTATACCATCGAGACAGCCGAGCGCGATGCTCTTGAGGCGACAGAACTTGCATACGACGAGCTGAACCATCGGATCGCTGAATTCACCGAGAACGGCGCGACGCTTCTGAAAAAGCAGATATCATGGTCGCTGACCGACGATGCCTATATCCTCGACTGCACGGTGACACTGATTGAAAATATCGCTGTTACGGTTGAATTTGAGGTTTTAGAGTAAAAAATACAGATTTTGCGGCAAGCCCTGCATAAATTACTAAATCTATTTAAATCGCATTGTGGCATGGAGATTTTAATGAAGCAAAAAAATATAGTTTTTGAAACAAGCGAACTTGTCTCTCGGGTTTTCGGCACATATGATGAGAACACAAGAGCGGTTGAAAAAGAATTCGGGGTTACAATAAACAACCGCATATCCGAAGGCGGTGACACTGTGACGGTCAGCGGCCAAGACGAGGAGACGGTGACAATGGCGGCCAGGGTGATAGCCCTGCTCGGGAGGATGGCCGAATACGAGGAGACAATCTCTGAGCAGTCGGTGCACTATCTTATTGACACTGTGAGAAGCGGCAATGAGGCCGAGTTATCCGAGCTTGGAGATGACTGCATCTGCGTAACCACCAAGGGCAGACCAATCAAGGCAAAGACTGTCGGGCAGCGCAAATATGTCGAAAAAATAAAAAAGAATACAATAACACTCGGTGTCGGCCCAGCCGGAACAGGCAAGACCTTCCTTGCGGTGGCTATGGCCGTCAAAGCTCTGCGCGACAAACAGATAAGCCGGATTATACTCACCCGTCCCGCAATTGAGGCGGGAGAGAAGCTTGGCTATCTGCCGGGCGATTTACAGAGCAAAATAGACCCCTATCTCCGCCCGCTCTATGACTCGCTATACGAGATGATGGGAGTTGAGAACTACATCCGCCTATACGAGAAGCAGACAATTGAAATAGCACCCCTTGCCTATATGCGCGGGCGAACGCTTGACGACTGCTTTATCATACTTGACGAGGCGCAAAACGCCACACCCGAGCAGATGAAGATGTTTCTCACTCGTCTGGGCTCGGGCTCAAAGGCTGTTGTAACCGGAGACCTAACCCAGACAGACCTGCCCCGCGGGCAGAAGAGCGGCCTTGGTCAGGCGGTGAAGATATTGGGCGGGATAGACGACATTGCGATTCATTATTTTACCGAGCGAGATGTGGTGCGCCACCGGCTGGTTCAGAAGATAATCTTGGCCTATGAAAAATTTGAAAGGGAACAAAACCGTAACTCCCTGCCGCAGGTAAGATACAAAAAACTGAAGGGAGGAAACAAAAAATGATATGAAAATCAGGATTTATTTTGAGAATATGCAGGACAAGCTGCCGGTCAATTATAAATTGAAGATATTAATGCGTCGCGCTGTTGTAGCGGTGCTTGAATATGAGGGTATAAAAAGAGACGCTGAAGTGTCGATAACATTTACTGACGATGCCGAGATGAGAAAGCTGAATAGGCTCTACCGGTCTATTGACAGGCCGACCGACGTGCTCTCCTTCCCGCTTGAAGACGACGCCACAAACTTGGGCGGGAATGAGGCGCTTGTGCTCGGGGATATAGTTATCTCGCTTGAGCGCGCAAAGGCTCAGGCATATAAATATGGTCACAATTATGAGCGCGAGGTGGCCTTCCTCTGTGTCCATTCGGTGCTACACCTGCTCGGATACGACCACGAGAGGAGCGGTGAGGACGACATAGATATGCGACGCCGCCAGAGCGAAATTGTTGAATCATTGGGTTTAGGAGTTTAAAAGATTTATATGAAAAAAACAGGATTTATAGCTATAGTGGGGCGGCCGAATGTAGGGAAATCAACGCTGCTCAATTCGATTCTTGGCGAGAAGGTGGCAATAGTCTCAAGCAAGCCGCAGACCACGCGCAACCGTATAATCGGTATCCGCACAGAGGGCGAGCACCAGTTTGTTTTCCTTGACACGCCCGGAATGCACAGACCGAAAAACACGCTCGGCGATTTTATGGTTAAGGCGGCAGACCAGTCGATGCGGGAGGCCGATGTGGTCGTTCTTGTCGCAGACGCCGGAAAGCCGATATCCGAGATTGAGAAAAATATTATTTCTTATATCAAATCATCGGGAGCGCCGTCAGTGCTGGCGCTTAATAAAATAGATCTTTGCCGCCGCGAGGCGATAGCCGAGACAATCACAGCCTATGCCGCACAGCATAACTTCGATGCGGTGGTGCCGATAAGCGCTAAGAAGGGTGAGAATGTGAGCATAGTCCTTGATGAATGCTCGAAATTTCTCTCAGAATCGGAGTTTTTCTTCCCACCCGATATGGTAACCGACCAGCCTGAGCGCACCCTTGCCGCCGAGATAATCCGCGAGAAACTGCTGCGAACACTTAATGAGGAAATTCCGCATGGAGTTGCGGTGGTAATTGAAGAATTTCGAGATGAGGACACGCTCATCAGCATACGCGCCGAAATCTTTTGCGAAAAAGAATCGCACAAGGGGATAATTGTCGGGAAGGGCGGCGGGGCGCTCAAGCTAGTGGGGAGCTATGCTCGTGAGGATCTCGAGAGGTTGTTTGGCACAAAGGTCTATCTCAATCTCTGGGTTAAGGTCAGAGAGAAGTGGCGTGAGAGCGTGCGGAGCGTCGAAAACTTCGGATACAGAAGCGAGTAAAGTTTGAAAGAAAAAAGTTTTCTTTCAAACAACGATATAGGAAGATTGTTTTTATGCGAGGGGAGGGGGTAGTGTGGTTTTTACAACCGACGCACTGGTGCTGCGCAGCTCGGACGTTGGCGATTACGATCGGCTTATGATTCTTCTTGCCCCCGAACTGGGCAGAATCAGCGTGCTTGCCAAGGGCGTTCGCTCACCAAGGAATAAATTTGCCGCCGCAACCCTTCCTTATGTGTTTGGCGGATATGAAATTTACCGCAAGGGCGAGCTTAATTGGTTGCGAGGGGGAGTGGTTAATGAATATTTCAAAGGCCTACGAGAGGACATCGAAAAGCTGTCGCTCGCAGCATATATTGCCGACGTTGCAAACGAACTCTCGGGCGAGAACCTGACGGCCGTAGATATACTTAGGATGACGCTCAACACATATTACGCACTTGACAAGGATATAAAAAGAGCCGATGAAATCAAGGCAGTTTACGAATGGCGTGCCGCCGGCTTTGCCGGCTATATGCCCGATCTTACCTCCTGCGGTCTATGCGGCTGTAAGGAGAGCGAAGCTTTTTATCTTGACGTGATGAACGGTCGGCTTATCTGCCGACTGTGCCTTGGGAAAACGCCGCGCCACGTCGCACCGGACGGCGAAGATATACCTGAGCGAAGCATACTTATACCGATGGGGGCGGGAGCCCTTGCGGCGGCACGCTTCTCGCTCGCAGCACTGCCCGAGCGAATGTTTTCGTTCAGGATAAAGGACGACGACGAGCGGCACGGTTTTTGCCGAGCGGCCGAGACATATCTTCTCAACCACATTGAACGCGGATTTGACTCGCTCGAATTTTATAGAACAATAATTAAGTAAGTAACGGAAAATGATATGCGCTTTAAAGAAAAAACACTAAAGACACTTGAATACGATAAAATCCTGAATATGCTCGCCGATTGCGCGCTGACAGAAGGGGCAAAAGAACTTGCGCTCTCACTCGGGCCGAGCGAGCACATTGCTGTGATACTTCGCCGCCAGCGGCATACTAGCGATGCCGTCCGCCTGATTAATGCAAAGGGAACGCCCTCTTTCGGCAGGATAAAGGATGTCGATGAGATCTGCGACCGAGCGGATAAGGGGGCTATTCTCACCACGCGCGAGCTGCTCGATGCTGCAAACGTCTTGAGAACCTCGCGCTCGCTCCTTGATTATATTCGGGCAAACAAGCTCTTTGAAACCTCGCTCGACGAGATTTTTGAGCGCCTTATACCCGACCGGAAAATTGAGGATAAAATATACCGCACCATAATAGCCGAGGATATGATAGCCGACGAAGCGAGCGCCGAGCTGTCGCTCATCCGGCGCAAAATTAAGGCCTCTAATAATAAAATTCGTGATATACTCGCCAAATACACCAGCGGGGCATACTCAAAATACCTCCAGGAAAACATCGTGACACAGCGCTCGGGCAGGTATGTGGTGCCGGTTAGAATCGAGCATAAAAATGATGTCAAGGGGCTGGTGCACGACACCTCATCCTCGGGCGCAACCCTCTTTATCGAGCCGATGGCCGTTGTAGATGCCAATAATGAGTTGCGCGAGCTTGGCGCCGCCGAGGCGCATGAAATTGATAAAATTCTTGCCGCTCTCACCGCCGAGGTTGGCGGAATCGAGCGTGCGATGCGGCTGAATTTTCAAAATATCACCGAGCTTGCCTTTATCTTTGCCTGCGGAGAGCTGTCGATAAGAATGCGCGGCGCCGCACCGACAATCTCGGGCGACCGCTCGCTCTCGCTTCGCCGTGCGCGGCATCCGTTGATCGACCGCGAAAAGGTAGTTCCGATAGATATTGAAATCTGCCGGGGGCGAGACACCCTTATTATCACAGGACCTAACACGGGCGGAAAAACCGTTGCGCTCAAAACACTCGGACTTCTTGCTCTCATGGCCCAGTCGGGGCTGCACATCCCGGCCGACGACAGCTCGTCGATATGTGTCTTTGATAATGTGCTCGCCGACATTGGTGACGAGCAGAGCATTGAGCAGTCGCTCTCAACCTTCTCATCGCACATGGTTAATATTGTCTCGATTATGCGCGAAGTGACAAGCCGCTCGCTTGTCCTTTTTGATGAGCTTGGCGTCGGGACAGACCCGATTGAAGGCGCGGCACTCGCCGTTGCGATTATCGAGGCGGTACGTGAGCGTGGCGCAATCTGCGCCTCAACCACACACTATGCCGAACTGAAGGCATACGCGCTTGAGACCGACGGGGTGGAGAATGCCTCCTGCGAGTTTGATATCGAAACACTGCGCCCGACCTACAAGCTGATAATCGGTACTCCCGGCAAGTCTAATGCTTTCGCGATTTCTGAGAAGCTCGGACTTCCCGATGATATAATACGACGTGCTAAGCAAGCGGTAAGTACTGACAGCAAGAGATTTGAGAATGTTATCGAGCAGCTTGAGAGCAGCAGAATTGAGATGGAGCGCGAACGCGATGAGGCGGCAAGGCTTCGGGCAGAATACGAAAAATTCAAACTTGAAGCCGAGAAAAAGCTGAAGGCAGAGGCGGCGGCCTCCGAGCGCGAACTTGAGAAGGCGCGAGAGCGCGCGAGGGCGATGGTAGAGAGCGCGAAGGCCTCAAGTGATTTTGTCATGGCACAGCTTGAGAAGGCGCGCCGAGCAAAAGAAAGCGAGACTTTTGGAGAGCAGCTTGAGCGCGCAAAGCAGAAGATACGGGCGCACATAAAATCAAGTGCGGATAAATATGACCCGATAGATGAGCAGCCTGACGACGGATATGTCCTCCCGCGCCCTCTTGTAAAAGGCGATCTTGTCTATATTAAAAATATCGGAACCACAGGAACTGTCGTCGAGCCGCCCGATAAGTCGGGTGGTGTAGTAGTACAGGCTGGAGCGGCGAGGACAAAGACCAATATATCCAATCTTAAGCTTGTCGACGAGGACGAGGTGATGATAACCGACCGCGATATGAAAAGGATTCCCGCCTCAGAATACACGCCAAGGGTGATAAAAGAATTCAATCCCGAGATTGACCTGCGGGGGATGACCGGCGAGGAGGCATGGTACGTTGTCGACCGCTATATCGACGAGGCTCAGCTGATGAATATGAGCACAGTTCGTCTAATTCACGGAAAGGGAACCGGAGCCCTCAAAAATGCGCTTTGGCGTTTTCTCAGATCTGACAAGAGACTCGCCTCCTTCCGGCTTGGTCAGTATGGCGAGGGCGACGGGGGTGTTACCGTTCTTGAGTTGAAATAATAAGCTCGGGTTATCTGATTAGAAGTTATACATTGCAGAAAAAATATAAAGGGGTACTGTTATATGAGAGCGACGAAAAAATATCTTGCCATCGATCTTGGTGCTTCAAGCGGGCGCGGGATTGTGGGCAGTTTTGACGGTGAGAAATTATCCCTTCGCGAAAACTGCCGCTTCGCGAACGAACCCGTTAAGGCCTGTGACCGGTTGCACTGGGATATTTTAAGGATATATCATGAGATAAAAAATTCTATAAGGCAGAGCGTGCTCGACCGAGACGAGGTTGTGAGCATCGGAATCGACACATGGGGCGTTGACTACGGTCTTATTGATAAACACGGGCGTCTTATGTCAAACCCCGTGCATTATCGTGATCCGAGAACGGCGGGAATTGTCGATTATATAAGGAAAACCAGCGGCATCAGCACCGAGGAGATTTATGCGATAACCGGGATACAGTCAATGGATTTCAACACAATATATCAACTCGCCTCCGAGCGGCGCTCTGATCCCGATATGCTCGGCCGCGCCGAAAAACTCCTCTTTATCCCCGATCTTCTCAACTATTTTCTAACCGGAAAAATGGCGACCGAGCATACGATAGCCTCAACAGGAGCCGTCCTTGACGCCGAGAAACGCACCATGGCCGACGATCTTCTCTCCGCGCTCGGGATCCCCCCCTCGCTCTTTGCGCCGCTCACAAAGCCGGGAAACAGGCTTGGAGGGCTTCTTCCCTCGGTGCTTGAGGAGGTGGGAGGTCTGCGAGCCGAGGTGATTAACGTCGCCTCGCATGATACGGCGAGTGCCGTCATCTCGGTGCCGAAGGTAGATCATGGAAGCGACCTTATTTACATAAGCAGCGGAACATGGTCGCTGATGGGAACCGAGCTTGCCTCACCGCTTATAAATTCCGAGACCTGTAGCCTGAACTTCACAAATGAGGGAGGAGCAGAAGATAGCGTTCGTTTTCTCAAAAATATAATGGGGCTGTGGATAATTCAAGAGGCAAGGCGGCAGTGGAAGCGCGAGGGAAAAGACTTTAGCTTTGCTATGCTTGAGAGCATGGCCGCCTCATCAAAGCCCTTTGCCTGCCTGATAAATCCCGATGACAAGCGCTTTGCCCTCCCCGGGAATATGCCCGAGCGGATAGTCGAATTCTGCCGCGAGAGCGGGCAGTATGTCCCCGGCAGTGTTGGCGAGATTGTCAGGTGCATTTATGAGAGCCTCGCGCTTAAATACCGAATGACAGCCGAGCGGCTCATCCTGCTGACTGGAATACGCCCGTCTGGTATTAACATTGTCGGCGGCGGCTCAAAGGATGGCTTCCTCAACCAAATGACGGCCAGCGCCTGCGGAATGCAGGTGATTACCGGCCCCACCGAGGCTACCGCCATCGGCAATATTGCCATTCAGGCAATAGCATCGGGCGAAATAAAGAATATTCGCGAGGCTCGGGAGATTGTCGCAAACTCTTTTGCCCCCGAATACTTCGCTCCTCGCGACACTGGGGCGTGGGACGAGGCATATTCACGATTTGTAAAACTCATATAAGGATTGACAAGAAAAATATCAAATAGTATTAAAAGCTCGAAAAAGCTTTTCAAATCGGTAAAACTGTGCTATAATATAGGCAATAAATATGATACCATACGGGGGGCATGAGGTTTTATGAGGGATTCGCTTTTTGGCGAGCTTAGTGTTATTGCAATGAAGGGCTGTGAGCAGTTCGGCGCACAGGTTGACTATTACCTGAAGGAATGGAGGGGCTGCGGAGAGGATGACACCTTTTTCATCAAGACAGAATGCCCGCGTTTCGGTTCAGGTGAGGCAAAGGGCTTGATCTTTCAAACCCTGCGAGGGCATGATCTTTATATCATATGTGACGTTTTCAACCACGGCGTGACATATGATATGTACGGAAAAACAGTTCCGATGAGCCCGGACGACCACTTCGCAGACTTAAAACGCCTAATCGCCGCGGCAGGCGGCAAGGCAAGGCGAGTTTCGGTTATAATGCCGATGCTCTATGAAGGCAGGCAGCATAAGCGGTCGTCACGCGAGTCGCTCGACTGCGCCCTGATGCTGCAGGAGCTCGAGACGATGGGGGTCATAAACATTATCACCTTTGATGCGCATGATTCAAGGATACAGAACGCCATTCCGCTCTGCGGCTTTGATGATATTCGCCCGGCATATCAGATGATTAAGGCGCTGGTCAAAAATGTTCCGGACATTGTGATAGATAAAAACGAGCTGACAATTATTTCGCCCGACGAGGGCGCGATGGGTAGGTGTATGTATTATTCGTCGGTGCTGGGGATTGACATAGGTATGTTCTATAAGCGCCGTGACTACACAAAGATTATCAACGGGCGCAACCCGATAGAGTCGCACGAATACCTCGGGGGAGACCTTGAGGGCAAGGATGTGATTGTCGTCGATGATATTATCTCCTCGGGGGATTCGTTGATTGACGTTGCGCTTCAGCTTAAAAACAAGGGGGCTAAGAGGATATTCGCATTTGTGTCGTTCGGGCTGTTTACAAACGGGCTTGAAAAATTCACAAAGGCCTACTCCGACGGGCTTATAAACAAGGTGTTTACGACAAATCTTGTTTATCGCACGCCCGAGCTGCTTTCGATGCCTTGGTATGTCGAGGTTAATATGTGCAAATATGTGGCGTACATAATCGACACACTCAATCATGACGACACAATAAGCAATCTGCTTGATCCCGTTCAGCGCATCCGCAATCTTATTGAGAAGCATAAGCTTGAGATGGGCAGCGGTCAGATTAAAATGAAATTCTGAGAAAGGACTCTTACTCAATTGAAGAGGTCTGATATAGAAAAAGAAAAGAGGGGCGGCATATGCCAGGCCAAAAAAACCTCGATAGGCGGACAGGCTCTTATCGAGGGAATTATGATGCGTGGCCCGAATAAGGTCTCAATGGCGGTTAGAAACCCCGCGGGGGAGATTGTAGTTGAAAATCGGGAACTTGATACCAGAAAGAAACCGAAATATTACCGCTGGCCTTTTTTTCGCGGGATTTTCGGCTTTATTGATTCGATGAGCTTCGGATATAAATGCCTTATGCGCTCGGCTGAGATAGCCGGGTTTGACGAGCCGGAAGATAGCGGCAACAAGGATAATGAGAAAAAAACATCAAATGACGATACCCAAAGATTGAACGAGGTCGAGATAGCCGAGGCGCAAGATTCCGATATTGATCTTTCCGAGCGAAAGGCAGACCATCCTCCTGTACAGGCGCAAGCCTCTGCGACCGATGCCGGCGCGGCAGGTAAGGACGGCGACAAAAAGAAGAAGGACGCCATATTGATGAATGCGATCATGATCGTAGCGTCAATACTTGGCGTTGTTCTGGCGCTCGCACTTTTTAAATACCTGCCCGAGGGGATATACACGCTTTTGCAGCGAGCTGTTCCGGCGCTCGGCGGCGAGGGTTTTTCATATCAGCTAATCCGCGCGATATTTGTGGGGGTTCTTAAAATTTTTATATTAGTTGGTTATATGGTGCTTGTATCACTTATGAAAGATATCAGGCGCACATTTATGTATCACGGTGCAGAGCATAAGTCGATTATGTGTTACGAGCGGGGGCTTGATTTGACGGTGGAGAATGTGCGTGCGCAGCGGCGCTACCATCCGAGATGCGGAACCTCTTTTCTTGTGCTTATTGTGATTGTCGGTATTATAATCACTATGTTTATACCTACAAAGCTTGCCGAAGGGCAGGCTCTCAACACTTTGCTCAGAACTCTTATCAGCCTGGCGCTGCTTCCGCTCATGATGAGTATCGGATATGAGCTAATCCGCGTTGCCGGGAAATATGACAATGCCCTTACCCGTATTATATCGGCTCCGGGCCTTCTTCTCCAGAGGATAACAACCCGAGAGCCCGATGATCTTATGATAGAATGCGCTATTGTTGCGCTTAGGAATGTCATCCCCGGTGACGGGAGCGATGACTGGGGTGTCTAAACATATAGCGCCGGCCAAATTTGGCCGACGCTATGTTTTGTTTTAGGCGTGGGTGAGGGGATGCGGGAGAATTGTTTTGCCACACTTCGGCCCTCTTACCTAATAAAATCTTTCAGTAATGAAACAAGCTCCTTTGCGCCGCGCTCATCCTTGTCTTCCGAGAAAATTCTCAGTAGAGGTTCGGTTCCCGAGAAGCGGCATATAATAAAGGAATCGTCGTCGAAGGTGACCTTCGCGCCGTCCTCATAAGACAGCCTTTTAATTTTCCTGTCGGCGAAGTCGGGCAGCTTTTTTTCGACCATAAGAAGGTTTGTGATCCGCTCGCGGTCTTCGGGGGCGAAGCTGCTGTTGTCCTCAACCATGACAAATCGGCCGTATTTGTCGGTCAGTTCATCGATGAGTTCCGAGGCCGATTTGCCGGTTGCACATATCATTTCCACGAAAAGAGAAGCGGCATAAATAGAGTCTTTTCCGTAAATGTGACCTCTTACAGTGAGCCCCCCTGAGGATTCACCGCCAAGTATTGCGTCATATTCGTCTATGGCAGCCGATATATATTTGAATCCCACCGGCACCTCATAACACCGCTCGCCAAAAGATTCGGCGATTTTGTCGAGCATATGCGTGGTAGCCAAATTCCGGATTACAGGTCCGCGCCAGCCCTTGTATTCGTGAAGATAGTAATATAGCAGGCACAGGATTTCGTTCGCCGAGATGTATCTGCCGTTTGAGTCGATTATGCCAATCCGGTCGCCGTCTCCGTCGAAGGCGATTCCAAGATCATAATTGCCGCTCTCAACTCTATCTTTAAAGCCAATAAGACTTTTTCCGGTCGGCGCCGGGTCGCGCCCGCCGAAATAAGCATCCTTCTCGCTGCCGATCAGGTCAACGGTGCAGCGCGCGGTGTAAAGTATTGTAAGGAGCGGGTATGTGCCCGAGCCGTGCATAGGATTGAAGATAACGCGCAGGTCGCGCCTGCGTATTACGTCGAGGTCAAGCTTTGCAAGAATGCTGTCGATAAATCCGTTGAAGGGGTGCTTTAAAAACCTCAGGCGCCCCGTTTCAACGCACTCATTAAAGGGAAGATAGGGAACACTTCGGGATTCTATTTTTGCGATTGTCTTCTCAAGATGATCCGTGACCTCAACAGGTGCGTCTCGCCCCTCTTGGACAATAAGTTTAATCCCGTTGTAATGAGAAGGGTTGTGACTCGCCGTTATTTCAAGGCCATAATTAAGCCCCATGTCCTTTACAAGAAACATTATAAGGGGGGTCGGAGCGCTGCGCCGCAAAAAGAGAATATCAATACCATTAGCGCAAAAGACCTCGGCAGCCCATCTCGCTGCCGAATCGGATAAAAAGCGGCGGTCGTATCCAATTACTATCGGTTTGTCGGTGCGGTTATCAAGCTTTGCAAGCTCGACTATTCCCTGAGCGACGCGTATTACATTCTCGCGCGAAAAGTTTTCTCCGATAATGCCCCGCCATCCTCCGGTGCCAAAGCTGACGTCGCGCGGGTTTACATGGCTATCTGCCATAATAAGCCTCTTTGTCGCAAATCAGCGTAACATTGCGGTGCAGGTTTACCATTGTTACCGGACACATTGTACTGATTTTGCCGTCGAGCATTTTTGAGAGCGCCTTGTGCTTTGCCGAGCCGCTTGCCAGCACAATTATGCGACCTGCCGAAAGGATTGTTTTTATTCCCATTGTCAGAGCCTGTTTTGGAACCTCATCGGGCGAGGCGAAAAATCTTGAATTGGCTTCCACAGTGCTGCTTGCAAGATTTGTAACGTGGGTTAAGGGTATCAACTCCTCATCGGGCTCGTTGAAGCCGATGTGTCCGTTTGGCCCTATTCCTATTATCTGCAAATCAATTCCGCCTCGCTCAGCTATCTTTTTTTCATATTCAGAGCACTCAATGCCGGGGTCAGCTGCGAGGCCATCGGGGATAAAGGTTGAATTTATATCGATATTTATCTTATCGAAAAAACGCTTGTTCATGTAATAACGATAGCTCTGCGGGTCATCCGGTGAGATGGGATAATACTCGTCAAGGTTGAAGGTGGTGATGCCCGAAAAGTCGCATTCACCCTTTTTGCACATCGAAGAGAGGAGGTCATACATACCCTCAGGGGTGGAACCGGTGGCAAGTCCGAGGCAGGCTTTCTTGCCCGACACAGCGTCTCTTACAATCTCGGCTGCCTTTGCCGACATCTCGGCATAATCGTTGCAAATAATGATTTTCATAGAAAATCCCCGTCTTTCTTAAAGATTATATATTTATTTTAGGACTGTCATTATAATATAATTAAAACATGAATAAAATCAAATGTAAATACGATATCAGACATAAAGCATTTAATAGCAGACATTGTTTTCTGCGAAATCGGTTGCGCTTTTTCGCAAATTTCCCGGTATAATTTTTTCGCGACACGTCGGTGCACTTTTTTGACAAAAACATACATTGAATATGTAATGTACAAGTTCCGGGGGCCCTGTTTGCTTATGAGCGCCACAAGCTAATGACAACATAGAAAGGAAAGTCAGAAGGAAGATGAAAAAATGGATTCCATGCAGAGTGATATGCCCAATCGAGATAAAGGCCTTTTATACTACATATGATTTGACTATTGACGAAAACTTTGCTTTCTCGGGTGAATCCCATAATTTTTTTGAGATAATCTGCGTTCTTGAAGGAACTGTGGGCATCGCCTCCGAGGCAGAGATTTATTATGTAAACGAGAAAAACATGGTGCTGCATAAGCCTATGGAGTTTCATCGGATGTGGTCGGAAAACAACAGCACCCCGCGCATTATTATTATATCCTTCGACGCCGACATTGCTCCGAATATTTCGGGAACTGTTTTCGGTCTTGCCGACGATGAGATAGAAGCATTAAAAAAAATCTATGATAGAATAAGGCACAACTGTGAAATCATCCACCGCCGCGTGACACGCATTCTGCCCGGACGCGAGGCCGGTCTTATGATGGCGGTGAACGACCTTGAGAATCTTCTTCTGAGAGTTTGCAGTGGCAAAAACGGCTACTGCTCGGCCGAGCACTGCGGTGCCGAGTGTTCAAAGAAATATCGAGAAATAATGAAATGTCTTGTTGACAATGTCAATTCCCGGCTGAGTCTTGACGATGTTGCCCACTCCTGCGGAATCAGCACCTCAAGCGCAAAGCAGATTTTTCATAAATACACCGGAAAGAGCATAATGAGATATTACCGCGAGCTGAAAACAAAAGAAGCAATTGCCCTTCTCAAGAGCGGTTGCAGCAGCAAGGAAATCGCTAGCCGACTGGGTTTCCGCGATCAGAATTACTTCAGCACCTTCTTCAAAAATATGACCGGAAAAAGCCCGCGGCATTATATGTCAAACGGCAAGGGTGAGGATAATGACGCTGGTAGTTTCGGGGATAAGGCTTCTGAGGAAACGGTCTGAAATCACTTATTTAAGACTTGTTAAAAGAATACTGAATTCCCCCGAGGCAATATACTCACCCGTTCCCGCGGGAATCAGCCAGCTATCTCCGGCTGCGACGGTGTGCTCAACACCGTCGCAGATTATTTTTCCCCCACCGCCGAGAATAAGCAGTGAATTTAGGCTGTCGGCTCCGGCTGTGAATTTCTGCGAGCCGCATATGTCATATTTGTTTACCTTAAAATACTTGCAGTGAGCAAGAAGAGTGTCGTCGCGCGGCTCATTATTGATTCTTCCCCCGAAGCGTTCGGCTTCGATTTGAGAGCTGGTATAGTTGCGCGCAACGTCGAGCGCTTTGTCAATATGCAGCTCGCGCAGATTTCCCTTATCATCCCGGCGGCCGTAGTCGTAAAGACGGTAGGTCAGGTCGCTGTTCTGCTGAATCTCGGCTATAAGAACACCGGCCCCGATGGCGTGGACAAGCCCGGCGGGAATAAAATACACCTCGTCCGGTTTAACCTTGATGTGTTTGAGGATATTCTCAAACCGCCCGTCTGCCAGGGCTTTGCGGAATTTTTCATCGGTTACGCCGTCGGCCGAGCCGTATATTATCTCAGCGCCCGGTTCTGCGTCTATAATGTACCACATCTCATTTTTGCCAAGCTCACCAAACCGAGAGGCATAGTCATCGTTAGGATGAACCTGAAGCGAGAGGCGGTCGGCCGCGTCGATAAATTTAATAAGCAGGGGAAAGCCCGAGCCGTCATATTCGTCAGACACGACCGAGTTTCCGGCTTTACTCAAAAAATCAATAAGGTTCATGCCCGAATAGATTCCGTTTTCAATAACACTCATGCGCCCCTCCCGAGCGGAGAGCTCCCAAGTTTCGCCGGTCTTCTCTCCCGCTCCGGCCTTGCCGAATAGGTCTCGAAGGCGAAAGGAGCCCCAGAGAGTATTTACCGGAACAGGCGTGAGTTTTAGGGGATACAGTTTATTCATTATCAACCCATATGAACCCTTTCAGAGTGATATTCAAACAAGCAACAAAAAAAGCCGACACACGGCTTTTTTGGATTTTGGTGGTGGAGACAGTTGGAGTTGAACCAACGACCCCATGCATGTCAAGCATGTACTCTAACCAACTGAGCTATGCCTCCGCGCGAGGAGTATTATAACACATTGTTATTGATAATGCAACACCTTTTTTGGAAAAAGTAAAAAAATCTTTTGTTTTTCCCGGAGTTATTGTGTTCGGCGGGTTAAAATGTTATAATATAAGTGATTTGAATATGAGATAAGTCGATTCGCGAGGC
Source organism: Eubacteriales bacterium (assembly GCA_050309735.1). GTDB lineage: Bacteria > Bacillota > Clostridia > Oscillospirales > CAG-272 > UMGS1002. Next base: position 40,141 of record JBNRMS010000011.1, on the reverse strand, counting down.
GGGGTTTTGCGTGAGAAATGCTTGCTTGACGGGAAAAAGTTAAATTTGACAAAACAGAGGTTTTGGGGTATAATTTAGAGCATATAAAGTTTGAGAAATAAATCGTCCAGAAGGCGAGTTTTGTGATTTTTCCGCTGATGTGAATGGCGGTGACTTGTCAGATGCCAAATCGGCATATTTCTCGCTTATCTCAAAGTGATATGGTTTGAAAAATAAAAAATCAGGAGAGCGAATGTCAAAAATAATAAATCCCGGAAAGAGCCGGGAGAGTGAAACCGAAAAATATATAAGCCTTGTAAGTCAGTTGAATGAACAGGGTGCGTCGGCCACGGGAAATCGTCCGGCGGCATTCATTCTAACCTTCGGCTGCCAGCAGAACGAGGCCGACAGCGAAAAGCTTGCCGGAATGACGGCCGCTATGGGATACGAACCGACCGACAAGCCGGAGGACGCCTCGCTTATCGTAGCAAACACCTGCGCGGTGCGCGAGCACGCGGAGGAAAAGGCACTCTCGATTATCGGGCAGTTTAAACATATAAAGAATCGAGACCCCTCGGTCATTATTGCCGTGTGTGGTTGCATGGTGTCGCAGGAGCACAGACGCGACACTATAAAGCGCAGCTATCCTTATGTCGATATCGTGTTCGGCACCGCCTCGCTTCACCGGCTGCCCGAGCTTGTCTATGAGCGGATGCGCGGCTCGGGAAGGCTTTTTTGCTCAGAGGAGGCGCGCGATTTTCCCGAAGGGCTGCCGATAAGGCGCGAGTCTTCATATCGCGCGTGGGTTTCGGTGATGTACGGCTGCGATAATTACTGCTCCTATTGCATTGTGCCTTATGTGCGCGGACGTGAAAGAAGCCGGCGTTCGGAGGACATAATAAATGAGGTGAGCGAGCTTGCCGCGAGCGGCTGCCGAGATATAACCCTGCTTGGTCAGAATGTTAATTCCTATGGCAAAGACCTTGAGGGAAGCTATGATTTTGCCGATTTAATAAGAGATTTGTCGTCTATTGAGGGCGATTTCCGCCTGCGGTTTATGACGAGCCACCCGAAGGACGCGACAAAAAAGCTAATCGACACTCTCGCCGCATCAGAAAAAGCGGCGCGTCACTTCCACCTGCCCCTTCAATCGGGCAGCGACAGAATCCTTGAATGGATGAACAGAAAATATAATTGCAATAAATACATCTCGACGGTTGAATATATGAGAGAAAGAATCCCCGGCATATCGCTTACAACCGATATTATAGTCGGCTTCCCGGGCGAGAGCGAAGAAGATTTTGAGGCAACCCTCTCGATGCTTGAGAAAATCAGATTTGACATGATTTACTCTTTCATTTACTCGCCCCGCCGCGGTACCCCGGCCGCCGAGATGGAGGGACAGATTGCCGACGAGGTGAAAAGTCGGCGCTTTACCCGTCTGCTCGAAATTCAAAATGCTATCTCAGCCGAGATTAATCGGGAGGAGGTCGGGCGCGTTGTCCGCGTCCTGTGTGACGGGGCGAGCAAGACCGACGCGAGCGTCATGAGTGGGCGCACCGATGGGAATAAAATAGTTTTATTTGACGGAGAACCGGCCGACACAGGGCTTTTCGTTGATATAAAAATAGACCGTGCCGAAACCTTTGCGCTATACGGCACAAAAATTAAAAAATAATAAATGAAAGAATGGTAATTAACATGGAAATTATGGAAGCCGCCGCATTGCTCGGGAAAACGATAAAAGAAAGCGATCTATACAGAAAATTCGATGCTGCTAAAGCTGCGTATGAAGAAAACAAAAAACTCTCGGGATACCTTGCCGAATACGCAGCCAATAAAAAAACCATTGAGAGAGCCGGCAAGCTTGACGATGTTGACACTCGCGTGATCGACACGCTCGAGGAGCGGCTCGACGAGCTTTATAAGCTTGTTACCACAGATCCGGTTTATATCGCCTATGTAGAGGCTCAGGAGGCTGTTAATCAATTAATGGAAGAGGTAAATGGCGAGATCACATATGCCATCACCGGAAATCGACCCTGCGCGCATGACTGTTCAAGCTGCGGTGGCGGTTGTGGGCACGGGCATTAAAGTCTTATTTGGAGGTAGCGTCGAATGACTCCGATGATGGAGCAGTATTTCAGCATTAAAAATCAATATAAAGACCATTTGCTCTTTTACCGTCTCGGAGATTTCTACGAGATGTTCTTTGACGACGCGATAATCGCCTCGCGCGAGCTTGATTTGACTTTGACCGGGCGCGACTGCGGCGAGGCTGAACGCGCCCCGATGTGCGGTGTGCCCTACCACAGCGCCGAGGCCTACATTGGCAGGCTGATTGAGAAGGGATATAGAGTGGCTATATGCGAGCAGATCGGGGATCCGGCACTTGCCAAAGGGCTTGTAGAGCGCGATGTGGTGAGAGTTATAACCCCCGGAACGCTTATTGAAACCGATTTGCTCGACTCAACACAGAACAATTATGTCTGCTCGGTCTGTATAACTCCTGACGGGGCGGGTATCGCGGTTGCCGATATCTCGACAGCCGAGGTATATGCCACCGGCTTTAGCGGCAAATCAGCAGAGATTGCTATAGTAAATGAACTTGGTGTTTACACACCCCGAGAGATAATCCTCAATGTAAGCACTGAGACACTTGATAAATTTTCAGAGTACCTTGCGAGTCACAAAAACATAATGTTGACCGAAAATCAAGCAGGGCGCTATGAATATGTGAGGGCTGCCGAGCAGGTAAAGCTTCAGTTTGGCGAGACAATGCGCGAGGATGATTTTCTTGACCGCCCGATGATAAGCGCGCTTGGCGCCCTTCTTGACTACATCGCCGAAGTTCAAAAATCTGACATATCCTATATCAAGGAGCTGACGATTTACGGAGACAGCCAGTATCTTGAACTTGATATAAATACCCGACGCAACCTGGAGCTGACCGAAACCATGCGAGCAAAAGAGAAAAAAGGCTCGCTTCTCTGGGTTCTTGATTCGACAAGAACCTCTCCCGGCGCGCGTATGCTGCGGAAATGGATAGAGCATCCCCTGCTAAACACCGGCTATATTGAAAAAAGGCTTGGTGCCGTTGAGGAACTCTGCTCGGATTTTATGCTGCGCGAGGAGCTGTCCTCGCTTCTTGCGGGCGTTCTCGACCTTGAGCGCCTGATTACTAAGATTGTATACGGCACGGCAAACGGGCGAGACTTAAGGGCGGTATCATCGACGGCGGCACTGCTGCCCGACCTTCGGCGGCTTATCGAGGGTTGCCGGTCGGCGGAATTATCGAGGATATACCGCGAACTTGACACGCTTGAGGACATATTCCAAGCGGTTGACAAGGCGATAGTGGAAACCCCGCCCTTTTCGGTTCGCGAGGGGGGGGTGATTAAGGATGGCTTTAATAGAGATGTAGATTATTTGCGCGGGGTCAAGAATGACGGCGACGACTGGATTGTCAAAATTGCCGAGGCAGAGCGCGAGAGCACCGGCATAAAAAACCTGAAAATCGGACAAAACAGAGTTTTTGGGTATTACATAGAAGTGACGAAATCGCAAATATCACAGGTTCCCGAAAGATATATCCGCAAGCAAACCCTCTCAAACTGCGAGAGATATATAACCGAGGAGCTAAAAGACATGGAGGCAACAATCCTCGGCGCAAAGGATAAGCTTACTGCTCTTGAGTACGAACTCTTCCAGAATGTCCGTGCATTTGTGGCAGAGAACAGCGCAAGAGTGCAGAAAACTGCGGCAAATCTTGCAACGCTTGACGCCTATCTAAGCCTTGCCACGACAGCCTCGAAAAACAGATATGTCCGCCCCGAGGTTAATAATTCTGACACGATAATTATCAAAGACGGCCGACACCCGGTTGTTGAGCAGTTTGTGAAGGATACATATTTTGTTCCGAACGACGCCGAGCTTAATACAACCGACCGGCGCCTCATGCTCATCACCGGTCCTAACATGGCCGGAAAGTCTACATATATGCGCCAGGTTGCGCTGATAACCATCATGGCTCAGATCGGCTCGTTCGTTCCTGCGTCCGAGGCGAGCATCGGCATTGTCGACAAGGTGTTCACCCGCGTTGGCGCGTCAGACGACCTCGCCTCGGGTCAGTCGACCTTCATGCTTGAGATGAACGAGGTGGCATATATTCTGAAAAACGCCACGCGGCGCAGTCTTATTATTTACGATGAGGTGGGGAGGGGAACTTCAACCTTTGACGGAATGAGCATTGCACGGGCGATAGCCGAATACACCGCGGGCAAAAAGATAGGTGCAAAAACACTTTTCGCAACTCATTACCATGAGTTGACCTCGCTTGAGGATGAGTGCGAGGGGGTTGTCAATTACAATATTGCCGCTAAGAAGAGGGGCAACAGCATCACATTCCTCCGCAAAATTATACGCGGCTCGACAGACGACAGCTACGGCATCGAGGTTGCCTGCCTTGCAGGGCTGCCCGGTGAGGTGATAAAGCGCGCAAAGGAAGTGCTGTCGGGTGTCGAGGCGGCTTCGGCCGCGGTGCGGGCAGCAGTGTCGACTGAAAAAGACGCAGAGGAGATTGATGACACGCTTATAAGCATCGATGACATGATAAACCAACAGGTAATTGATGAACTCTGCGCGGTAGATATAAACACACTCTCGCCCTATGAGGCGATGACTTTTTTGTTTAATCTTCAAAAAAGATTGAAGAAGTGAGGAGGCTGACACGCCAAATCGCAAAACATAAGATATTATTGAAAGGAGGAGCCCGAGTGTGGGAAAAATAAATGTATTGTCCTTCTCTGTCGCCAATCTTATCGCCGCCGGCGAGGTGGTTGACAGGCCTGCATCGGTAATCAAGGAACTCTTAGAAAACTCAATAGACTCGGGCGCCGACAGGATCACCGTTGAAATACAAAACGGCGGTGTTCTTTTTATGCGTGTAACCGATAATGGCAGCGGCATTGAACGCGATGATCTTCCGACCGCCATTCGGCGGCACGCGACAAGCAAAATAAAGGATGCAGGGGATCTTGACGGTATTATGACCCTCGGTTTCCGGGGCGAGGCGCTTGCAGCCGTTGCGGCGGTTTCGGATTTGCGGATTATCTCGCGGCCTTCAAAAGAGAGTGTAGGAGCCTCGATTGAAGTTTCGGGGGGCGAAATTCTCGGAGTTGTGGAGCGGGGATGCTCCGAGGGAACGACGGTAATTGTTGAGAATCTCTTTTTCAATGTTCCGGCAAGACGCAAATTTCTAAAAAGAGACGTAACAGAGACGGCGGCGGTATCTGCTGTCGTTGAAAAAATCGCGCTTTCACATCCCGAAATCGCCTTCCGATTTATAGCAGACGGTACTGAGAAGCTTGACACCGTCGGAGACGGAAAGCTGCTCAGCGCAATATACGCGGTTTACGGCAGAGATTATGCCAAAGGGCTTCTTGAGGTTGACTATGATTATGAAGGCATTAAAATAACCGGCTATACCGGCCGCCCTGACAATATCAGGGCAAATCGCACGGGGCAAAACTTCTTTATCAATAAGAGATATATTCGCAGCAAAACCGCGACGGCAGCGCTCGAACAAGCCTATTGCTCGTATATACCTCAAGACAAATTTCCGGTGTGTGTTCTTAATATAGATATCAACCCAAAATCGGTCGACGTAAATGTTCACCCCGCAAAACTTGAGGTTAAGTTCTCTAACGAAAAGCCGGTTTTTGAGGCAGTCTATTACGGAACAAAAAACGCCGTTGAGAGCAATATAACCCGTCCGGATATAGACCCAGGCAGTCTTGGCCGGATGACTTATGAGGAATACAAAAAAATCTTTATGCCCTCAAACCCCGTGCAGTCTGTGCGCGAGGGCGGCGTGTCACAGGTGAGGCAAAATACGATTGCCACACAGCCCAACGCAAGACCGATGTCCGGAAACCAATACAAAACACACGAGCCACCCACCCAATTTGAGCCGCAGCCCCCGCCGCAAACAGCAGCGCAATCGGTGTCTCCGCCTCAAGCCCAACCGGCTGTTCCCTCGAAGCCAGCAACTCACCCAACAAACAATACAGAGCCCGAGCGCCTGACTGCCAAGAGCTATATTGAAGAATTCAGGGATTCGGAGCCGCCGCCCGATGCTGACAATTTAAATGCACCCGAGCCGCAGATAAATGATATTGGTGTCGAGCGGGCGGCAGATAAAGACATCGAAATACCGGCAAGTTCGAGCCTTCTGCCCTACCGAATAATCGGCGAGGCCTTCAATTCCTATATAATCGTAGATTTTTGCGAAAAATTGCTCCTGGTCGACAAGCACGCGGCGCACGAGAGGATTATATTCGAGCGGCTCAAAGCCGGAGCAAAATCAGAAGATACAAATTCTCAGGTACTGCTCTTGCCGATTGAGTTTATGCTGACAAGCGACGAGGTGCTGATACTTGAGGAGTACCGAGACGAGATTCATAAAATCGGTTTCCTTTTTGAGACCGAGAGACACACTGTTCGTGTCTCGGCGCTTCCCGAGGGGATAGAACTGTCGGCAGTTGGGGATGTTTTTATGACTATCGCCGACAGACTTATAAACGGAACGGGCAGCGCCGAATTGTCACGCGATATGATTTTTGAGAAGGCACTCTACCAGGCCTCCTGCAAGGCGGCTATTAAAGCCGGCCGAGAATATGGCCCGGAGCATATAAAATGGCTGATAGACAAGCTTATCGAGATTCCCGACATCACCTTCTGTCCTCACGGCAGACCTGTTGCAATGGAAATCTCAAAGGCCTCGCTTGACCGCCAGTTCAAGCGAACATAAACCCAAGTTTTTGGCGCGGGGGCTTTAATAAATTCAAGATATTACCGCATCACGCGAGAGTTTTGATAAATGGCTCACTCCCCATTTTGCCGGCAGAGCCGGCGCGAAAATACAAAAGCTATTAAAACCGCAAAAGCGGCATGGAGATAATTATTAATGTTTGAAATTCTAAAAAGAGAAGCGAGGGCTCGGCGCGGTATATTCCGCACGGTTCACGGCGATATAGAGACGCCGGTTTTCATGAATGTTGGAACCTGCGGAGCTATCAAGGGCGGGGTGTCGTCGTTTGACCTGCTCGAAATTAATTGCCAGGTCGAACTCTCAAATACCTACCACCTGCATATTCGTCCGGGTGACCAGGTGATACGCGACATGGGCGGACTTGGAAAATTTATGAATTGGCCGGGGCCTATCCTCACCGACAGCGGAGGGTTTCAGGTCTTCTCGCTCGCGCCGCTGCGTAAGATCACCGAGGAGGGCGTCCATTTTGCCTCGCATATAGACGGCAAGCGAATTTTCATGGGGCCTGAGGAGAGCATGAGGATTCAGTCAAACCTTGCCTCGACAATTGCAATGGCCTTTGACGAGTGCGTAGAAAACCCGGCACCCTATGACTATGTAAAAGCCTCTGTCGCGCGCACCACAAGGTGGCTCTTGCGCTGCAAGTCTGAGCTTGAGCGCCTTAACGCACTGCCCGATACTATAAATAAAAATCAGCTCCTCTTTGGAATAAATCAGGGTGGAACGTATCCCGATTTGCGGGTCTCTCACATGAAAGAAATAGCAGAGCTTGGCCTGCCGGGATACGCCATTGGCGGTCTTGCGGTTGGCGAGGAGGCCGAGGTGATGTATTCGATAATTGATGAGGTTGAGCCGCATATGCCCGCCGATAAGCCGAGGTATCTGATGGGGGTAGGCACGCCGGTCAATATACTTGAGGCAGTATATCGCGGCGTCGATTTCTTCGACTGCGTTATGCCAAGCCGCAATGCACGGCATGGGAGTCTTTTCACCTGGAAGGGCAAAATAAATATTCTAAATCAAAAATACACGCGCGACCCGCGCCCCTTTGATGCCGATTGCGGCTGCCCGGCCTGCCGGGGATTCAGCCGCGCGTATGTCCGGCACTTGATAAAGGCCAAGGAATCGCTCGGTGTAAGGCTCTCTGTCCTTCACAATCTTTATTTTTATAATGAACTGATGCAGAAAATAAGAGATGCGCTCGATGCCGGGGAATATGAGGAATTTTACTCGAGATACCGGATAATACTTGATGAAATGGTTGAGAGTTAAAGCGCAAGCTTTAAAAAAGCGTGAGCTGACCCATTTTGCCGGCTAGCCGTTACGCCGCTTGCCGGTGCAATAATTCAAAATTTATTAAGCCGCACAAGGCGGCGCGGAGAATAATATAATGTTACAAGTATATTTGATGAGACACGGACAGACAGAAGGAAACCTAAGAGGATTCCATCAGGGATGGGGAGATGTTAAGCTGACCGATACCGGAATAGCGCAGGCAGAAGCGCTGGCAGCCCTTATTGAGGGTACAAAATTTGACAGAATAATAAGCAGCGATATCTACCGAACAAGGCAGACCGCCGAGATATTATTCGGCTCCGGCGCGAGCATTGAGTATGACGAGCGGATTCGCGAGATTAATAATAGCGTTCTGGCTGGTCTGAGTGTTGATGAGGCGTATAAAATACACGGCGAGAAATATTTGAAAAACAAGAAAATGCTCGACTATTCGGCGGTTGGCGGCGAGAGTGTGGCGTCGATGCTCACGCGCACAGCCTCCTTTCTGAGAGAGCTTGAGGAAGATAAGGTTTCCAAAAAAATTGCGGTGGTGACCCACGGCGGAGTGATACACGCGATACTCTCTCATGTGCTCGGCACATCGCTCTATCTTTCAAAATTCAAGATAGATTATTGCTCTGTCACAAAGCTTAGATATAAAGGTCGAGAGTGGTCTGTAGCATACATAAACAGAAGCGCGGAAAGGACTATATAGATAATGTTAAACAGACATTTGCTTGAGAAGGTTCTTGAGCGGGCCATGTCGACCGGAGCCGACTTTGCTGAGGTGTTCGCCGAGAGAACAAATTCGTCGTCGGTCGGCTATCTTGATTCAAAGATTGATTCGCTGCGCGACAACACAGTCTCGGGTGCGGGAATCCGTGCTTTTCTTGGCATCAGAACGGTATTCGCATCGACAACCGACATAAGCGAGGAAGGTCTGATGAACTGCGCCGGGGCTGTTGCCGCCGCCATGGGAGACATATCCGCTCAAGGGCGCTCGATTGTTTTAGTCGAGCAGATTTTTCCGAATGTGCATCGCTCAAGGATTGTGCAGTCGGATACATTGACAAAATTTAAAGCAGACCTGCTACGCGCCGGCTGCGAAGCGGCAAAGGATTATGATAACAGAATAATTCAGGTTCAAGGTTCGCTAACAGGATCCGACCGCAACACACTCATTGCCAACAGCGAAGGGCTCTATACCACCGACCGCTGCGTGCGGACGAGAATGTTCATCAGTGCGACAGCATCGGGCGGGGGAGAGAATCAATCTGGTTCTTATTCGCCCGGAGCTGCTATGGGTCTTGAATTTTTTGAGGAGCATCTGCCCGAGGAGATCGGGCGCCGCGCCGCGGCACAGGCCATAACAAACCTGAAGGCAGATTACTGTCGAGCCGGCAAGATGACGGTGGCAATTGAGAACGGATTTGGCGGCGTTATTTTTCACGAGGCCTGCGGACATTCACTCGAAGCCACATCGGTGGCGATAGGCGCCTCACAGATGGCGGGGAAGCTTGGAGAGCTTGTAGCAAACCCAAAGATTACCGCAGTTGATGACGGAACAATACCCGGAGCCTGGGGATCGCTCAATATTGACGACGAGGGAAACCCAACGCGCCGCAATGTATTGATAGAGAATGGAATTCTCAAGGGATATCTAATCGACCGGCTCGGTTCGCGCAGAATGGGTATGCCTATGACCGGCAGCAGCCGCCGGCAGGACTACAGATATGAGCCGACCTCTCGCATGACAAACACTTTTATTCTAAACGGTCCTGACAAAAACTCCGACATTATCTCCTCAATAGAATACGGTCTATATGCCAAGGAAATGGGGGGTGGTTCGGTAAATCCGCTCACCGGCGCATTCAATTTTTCGGTGCGCGAAGGGTACATGATAAGAGGTGGGAAAATTTGCGAGGCGGTGCGCGGGGCATCGCTTATCGGCACGGGTTCGGAGATACTGCGCGACATTGATATGGTTGGTCAAAACCTTGCGACCGGGCAGGGAATGTGCGGTAGTGTCAGCGGCTCGGTGCCGACAGAGGTCGGCCAGCCACTCATACGCGTGTCGAGCATAACGGTTGGAGGCAGATAATGATTAATTTTGAAAAGCTAAAAGAGGCTCTTATAGAGGCCGCAAAGGCTGCAGGGATTGACGAATATGAAATATATTATAAATCGGTTCGCGATGTGAGCGCAGAGACTCTTAAAGATGAAGTCAGCGGGTTTTCGTCGGGGTTCTCGGGGGGAATTTGCTTCCGCTGCATTTGGGAAGGCAGGATGGGTTATGCCTCAACCGAACTGATGGAGCCGGGAGAGATGGTTGAACTTGTCGGCCGCGCCGTTAACAATGCAAAGCATATCGAGAGCGACGACGAGCCTGTGATTTTTGGCGGCTCGCCAAGTTACGGGGAGAAAACATCGCCTCCCCTCAAAATTCCCGAGGCGGCGCTGCTCAAAGAGAGTGCGCTCGCGCTGCAGCGCAACACATATGAGAAAAGCGCTTTTGTGACCGACGGAACGCAAACTCAGGTTTTCGCTTTTGAAACCGAGACGCACATATATAATTCGTATCTGCTCGATCTTCACAATCGCGCCGGGATGACCGGCGGTTATGTCAGAGCGGTGGTAAAAGAGGGCGGAGAGGCGTCCGAAGCCTTTGAATTTGCACTCGGGCATGAGCGCGATTGCCTGCTCCCGATTTCGGAGAAAGCGGTCGAAGCCGCGCGGAGCAAGATTGGGGCTCAAACAATTGAGAGCGGCGTGTATGATATAGTCATCGATGGGAGGCAGATGCGGAGCATCCTTTCGGTCTTCTCCTCGGTTTTCTCGGGAAAGGCGGCGCGGCTGGGGCTGTCGCTGCTCGCGGGCAAGGAGAATACACAGATCGCCGCCCCGCCCGTAACGATAACAGATGATCCCTTCGATCCGAATTGTCCAGTTCAGACCACCTTTGATGCGGAAGGAGTTGCGGTATATCCCAAAAAAATAATCGAGAATGGAGTGCTTAAAACCCTTCTCTATGACATTACCAATGCTAAGAAGGCGGGTGTCAAAAGCACCGGAAATGCCAGCAAGGGCAGTTATGCCGACATGGTAGGCATTCGTCCCTATCGCTTCGCCATCGAGCCGGGCGAGAACAGCCTTGAGCAACTTTTCTCGATAATGGGAAACGGACTTTATGTCACCGAGCTGAAAGGACTTCACGCCGGAGCAAACGATACAACCGGGGATTTTTCAATTGAAGGTGCCGGATTTTTGATAGAGGACGGCAAGAAGGGAAGACCGGTAAAAACATTCACAATAGCCGGAAATTTCTACAAGCTCCTTATGAGCGTTACCCACATCGGGGATAAACTGGAGTACGGAATCCCGAGCGGGTACACCGTCTTTGCTTCTCCGGCGCTGCTCGTAAGGTCGATAAGCGTAGCGGGCAAGTAATCAATAACTTAATTATTATAATATATTTGCTAAGTGCAAAGGAGTTTATAAAAGATGGACAACAAAGAAAAAACAATGGATAAAATCGTAGCGCTCTGTAAGACCCGCGGCTTTATTTTCCCGGGCTCCGAGATATACGGCGGCCTTGCCAATTCATGGGACTACGGGCCGCTCGGCGTTGAGCTGAAGAACAATGTCAAGCGAGCATGGTGGAAGAAGTTTGTGCAGGAGTGTAAATACAATGTCGGACTTGACAGCGCAATTATCATGAATCCCGAGACTTGGGTAGCGTCGGGGCATGTAGGCGGCTTCTCCGACCCGCTGATGGACTGCAAGGTCTGCAAAACCCGCCACAGAGCCGACAAGCTCATTGAGGACTTCGCCGCAAATTGCGGCCTTGCCGACAACCCTGCCGGCTGGTCGAACGATGAAATGTATAAATATATAAAGGCAAAAGAAATCAAATGCCCCTCATGCGGCTCGGGAGACTTCACCGAAATACGAAAGTTTAACCTTATGTTTAAGACATATCAAGGGGTGACCGCCGAGTCTGAGTCTGAGCTTTATCTGCGACCCGAGACAGCGCAGGGAATCTTTGTCAACTTCAAAAACATAGCGCGCTCAACAAGAAAGAAGCTGCCCTTCGGCGTCTGCCAGATCGGAAAATCCTTCAGAAATGAGATAACACCGGGAAACTTCATCTTCCGCACACGCGAATTTGAGCAGATGGAGCTTGAGTTTTTCTGCAAGCCCGGAACAGACCTTGAGTGGTTTGAATTTTGGAAGGATTACTGTGAGAAGTTTCTTCTTGACCTTGGGATGAAGCAGGAAAACCTGCGCCTGCGCGACCACAGCGCCAAGGAGCTTTCTTTCTATTCAAAGGCGACCACCGACTTTGAATTTCTGTTCCCCTTTGGTTGGGGCGAGCTCTGGGGTATCGCCGACCGAACCGATTATGACCTCTCGCAGCATGCCAAGCACAGCGGCGAGCCTCTCGAATATTTCGACCCTGAAGACAACACAAAATATGTGCCGTATGTTATCGAGCCCTCGGTCGGTGTTGACCGAATGGCGCTTGCCTTCCTTGTTGATGCCTATGATGAGGAGGTTGTTGACCCCGCAAAAAACGACACCCGCGTTGTGCTGCGCCTTCACCCATATCTTGCTCCGGTAAAGGCGGCAGTCCTTCCGCTCTCAAAGAAGCTGTCGGAGCGCGCCGAGGCTGTCTATGATATGCTTGCGAAAGATTTTCAGGTTGAGTTTGACGAAACAGGTTCAATAGGCAAAAGATATCGCCGACAGGACGAGATAGGAACTCCGCTCTGCGTGACATATGATTTTGACTCTGAGAATGACAACTGCGTTACCGTGCGCGATCGCGACAGCATGGAGCAGGTGAGAATTCCGATAACAGAGCTCAAGGATTATATTGCAAAAAAACTTGAGTATTGACATCACAAAACAAAAAACACCGCCATGAATTGTGGCGGTGTTTTTCGTTATATGTCAATTTATAAATCTTTTTGTTATATTCTCATAGGTCAGCCCATACTTCTCTGCAATGTCGCGTGCATAGCTCTTTCCGTCGGGTCTTGCGCGGTATATCTTAAAGGAGCGGCGACCCTCGCCCTCGATGCCGGCCACAAGAGTGTCGATAAAACCTCCACCGTCGGCCGCGGCTCGGGCGTTTATTTCATCAAGCCGCGCCGAAAGCTCGTGCAGATGTGTGGCAAAGAGGCAACGACAATTCACGATGGAGAAGGCGGCGAGAACCTCGGCTGCTATAAAGGACGCCTCGTAAGAGCCGGTAGAGGAAAGCGTTTCATCAAGTAAAATAAGGCTCAGGGGGGTTATTCTGTCGAAAATGTCGCGCAGCCGCGCGCTCTCCTCGCCTAACCTTCCTTTGTCAATTGTATCCTCAGCTCCGGTTGTGAAGTGGGTATATATCGCGTCTGCCGGGCTTATCCGAGCGAAAGACGCCGGAACATACATCCCAAGCTGCATCATAACCTGACAGAGACCCACAGCGCAGGTTATCACCGATTTGCCGCCCCGATTAGGGCCGGTCAGGACGTAGATTCGTGAGCTGTCATCAAAAGAGATGTCGTTGTCGACTATATCGCCCTCGATTTTGAGCGCGACGCAGGGATTATAAAGCTCGTTAGCGATAAACACCCGCTCATCGGCCGGGGCTATCTCGGGAATCGTGAGCTTGCAGCCCCGTTCAATAAGCTTCTGCTGCATTGCCGTTCCCTTGACGAAAAATTCAATTTCGGGCATGAGGTTGAGGAGAAAATCGGTGTTGTCGAGCACATATTCCTGAACAATCTTTTTCCAAGAGCGCAAGGAGGACTTGTAAACCTCGTTTATCGCCGAGTTGAAGGCGAGCGAGAGCGCCATCTTCTGGTTGTCGGTTTGCTTCTTGCCGAAGGGAACAAGGCTGGCGATGCAGGTATATTCATCGTCTTTAAAATTAAGGCGAAGTATCTTCTCAAGCACGTCGCCCGAGCGGAAGGGTTCGGGATTTATTGAGAGGACGCCGGCCTCGGCGGGGCGAAGTTGCGCGTCGAGATTGACGCCTATGGTGACGCTCTTAATATCGCGAACTCTTGAGGTGAGAGCGGCCAACTTTTCATTCAGCTCCATATAATAATCGCTCTCGGCAAGCTCGATTATCCGGTCTGCCAGGGCAATAAAGGCGCGGCTTTTTATGTTGCTCCTAACCTGTGCAAAGCCCGAATGGAGCACCTCGACGCTCGCAATATAAAGCTCAATCTCGGTCAGACTTGAGAGATATGAGGTGGTATCGCCGCTTTCCTCGTCCAGACGCCTCAATTCAAGTATATCGCCGAGGATTGGAACGAGGCGACCGAGCGTCTTTGGGATAATAGGATTTTTGAGCATATCGTCAAAAGCCTCCATGCGATAGCGCATGACGGTGGGGTCGGTGGTGAAAAACTCGGATAAATCGGTGTTTTTCAGGTCGAATATCTCAATAAGGCCGAGCTCGCTGAGAACCGACATATCTATGTCGGGCAGATTTGTTCCCGCAGCGTGTTCGCGCTTGCTCTCGGCGTTGGGATAGAGAAGGCTGAAATTTGTTAAATCCATTTTGTTTCTGCCGCAACGCGGCGTCCTTTCTTGTGGTGACAAATCGAATTATTTTATTATAACATAGTCGCAAGTGAATTTCTCCCGTGCGCTCGCGCGCCGTTGCGACATCGCAGCTTTTTTCAAAAGCTGCCAATGTGTATAATATAATATAGTCGCAAGTGAATTTCTCCCGTGTGCTCGCGCGCCGTTGCGACATCGCAGCTTTTTTCAAAAGCTGCCAAAGTGTATATTATAACATAGTCGCAAGTGAATTTCTCCCGTGTGTTACTTTGCCGTTGCGACATCGCAGGTTTTTCCGAAACCTGCCAATGTACATATTATAACATAAAATAAAGCGAAAAAACAGAGAAACTTTGAAACATTAACGTGCATTCACATAAAAAAGAGCAGGGAAGGGCGGAGTTAAGTATTTTTGCTTTCTTTTTTGTTCAGTTCGATGCCCGAGAGCGGATTTTTCTCCATCGCTTCAGACATTGCCTCGTTGCTGACATGCGTATAAATCTGCGTAGTGTTTAGCTGCTCGTGTCCGAGAATGTCCTTGAGAACTCTGACATCGACCTCGCCGGACTGATACATAAGCGTCGCGGCGGTGTGCCGGAGTTTATGTACAGAGTAGCGCTTTGACCCAAGTCCGGCGACATCAAGATATTTATAAACCATCCACTGTATCGTTTTGACACTGATTCGTTGATTTCTCGAGCTGAGGAAAAGCGCCCTGCTTGGCACGCGCAGATATTGCTCGGCAAGCCGTATTTTCAGATATCCCTCAAGCGCGTCGCGGCAGGCCGAATTGAGATATATAATCCTCTCCTTGCTGCCCTTTCCGAGAACTCGCAGTGATCGCAGGTCACGGTCAAGATCCTGAAGATTAATTCCCGCAAGCTCTGAGAGCCGCATGCCACAGTTTAGAAACAATGTCACAATTGCATAATCTCGCAGTCTTGACTTTGAGTTATTATCGCTTTGTATCGCATCAAGAAGCGAAATTGACTCTTCAAGACTTAAAAACTTCGGAAGCGTTTTCTTTGGCTTTGGCGATTCGATATTGGCGGCGGGATTTTCAAATTGCATATTTTTTTTAAGCGTCATATATTTATAAAGCGCTTTGATAGCCGAGAGCTTTCGTGATTTAGCCGCCCACATGTTTTTTCTGACTGTGCTTGTGTAGAGCAAAAACTCGTAAATTTCCGAGGTTTTCACCGATTTAAAAAAATCGGCATCGGCATTTGATATGTCAATTTTCATAAATTCTTCCGACTCGGGTGAGATGGCGCTTCGCGCCGAGATAATAAAACGCGCGAAGGTTCGCAGGTCAAGAAGGTATTCATCGACTGTTTTTTTCGAGCAGCCTTGAATAACAATTTTATATGAGGCAAATTCACTCAGAATATCGGGCAGATCTGCTGTTGTTGCTTGCTCCGGCATTATATATCACATCCTCGGGATTATATTTTGTATAATTATTATACACCCCAAAAGGGCATTATTGGTTGCTAAACTGTAAACTTTTCGCGCTCTGCTATTGCAAAAAAGGATAATGTAATATATAATGTGTATAATGTAGTTGACAAGCGCTTGGGGAAGCGAATTGGACTTACTTTCCCGAATCACTTAGCGAGGTAGAAGATGAAGGAATTTTTCAGGGATTATTCATATTATTCGGTTAAAATGTTTTTAAATCAGTTTGCGATAGCGCTGCTCGGACTAACGCTGTCGCTGGTCTTTGTTTCGGCAGGTAGCCGAGCTGGAAACATTGTTTCGAGCATTTGCTCGGTGTTGTTTTACTTGTTTTTAATTTATGTTATGACCTGGGATGTGGGATATCAGGATAGGGCAAGAATTAGAAGCGGGAAGACAACGGAGGCTCCGCTGCGCGGCCTTTATATTTCGCTTTTGGGCAATTCATTAAATATTATATTGGCGATACTTTTTACCGCCGGCATCAAGGTGAGCGGGCTTATTGCGCTCCTGATTGAGGGGATGTACAGCGGCATAATGTCTACTCACTATAAGACAATTATTGAAAACGGAGAGCCTGTCGGCATTCCGCTTAACAATGCATGGTGGGCTTATTTTCTCATTATTGTGCCCGCGCTGCTTGTTTCAACTATTAGCTATTATCTCGGTACAAAAGATATCCGTTTCACAAGCCTTACCGACCCGATAAACCCCGAGGCTGCGGAAATAAAAAGAATGAAAAAAAGGAAATAACAGAGGATGTACGACCATCTGATTTACGATTTTGACGGAACAATCTCAGACACATACCCGGTTTTCACCCGCTCGCTGCTCGAACTGCTCGGCCGGCGCGGCATTGAGGGAGACTATGATACCGCCTATGCTTGCCTGAAGGTTTCGGTCGGCCACGCGTTGCGGCACTATAATGTGACAGAGGCTCACCGCGAGTTTAGTAAAATCCACAAAGCAATGGCACTCGACGAGCAAAAAGCTTTCCCCGAAGCTGAAGGGATTTTAAGAGAGGCTTTAGCCCTTGGCAAGAAAAACTATATTTATACACACACCGGCCCGCTTGCGCGCAAGTTGCTCGCGAGAATGGGGCTTCTTGATTACTTTGAGTTTGTTCTGGACGGCTCATATAATTTCCCGAACAAGCCCGCACCAGACGGCCTCAACTTTCTGATAGATAAATTCGGAATAGACCGCTCTCGTGCACTCATGATAGGTGACCGCGATATAGACGTCCGCGCCGCTCTGGCCGCCGGCATAGCCGGATGTTTGTTTGACCCTGAGGGCTATTACAAAGACTGCGTGACAGATTACCATATAAACTCACTCTCCGAAATGAAGAATATATGGTAGCAGGCGGCTCAATCAACTAGGATTACCTGATTTTGCACCAGGCGGCTCACAAGGCAGTTTTAGGGGAATCTATTAGCATAATAAACATAGGAATTTAGCACATCGGGGAAACCTCCTGAAGGAAGTTTCCCTGTTCTTTATTTATCATATCATTTTAAAATTGCCCTATGAATTTGAGGCAAGACCTAAGGAGTTCCTCCCGGCGCATTCACTGTACTTTTGTTTACCAAGATTTCTATATCATCAGTGTCACTCCCGGCATCGACGGTAACCGTGTCGCCCGATTTTATTTTTCCTCCGAGAATCATAAGCGAAAGTCTGTCCTCGACAAGCGAGACAACTGTGCGCCGAAGGTTTCGCGCGCCGTATTTGCGGCTGTAGCCCTTTCTTGATATTTGGCTTATGGCAGGCTCGGTGAATTTTATGCTTATCCCGAGCGACGCGGCGCGGTCTTTGATTTCTGAGAGCGTAAGGAGGGTGACCTTATTGATATCCTCAGGTGAAAGAGGGCGAAAGATTATTATTTCGTCTATTCGATTGATAAGCTCGGGGCGAAATGCCTCGCTCACCGCCCGCATTATTTGCTTCTCGTCCTCCTGGTCGTTTTGCTCCGAAGGCGCACTTCCGAAACCAAGCAAAGCCTTCTCCGTGCCTGTGATAAGGCCGATATTTGAGGTAAGGATAATTATCGTATTCCGAAAATCTGCCTGCCGCCCCTGCGAGTCTGAAATGCGGCCGTTGTCAAGAATTTGCAGGAGGATATTGAAAATATCAGGGTGCGCCTTCTCAATTTCATCGAAAAGCACCACCGAATAGGGATGCCTTCTCACGCTCTCGATAAGCCTGCCCCCCTCGTCATATCCAACGTACCCCGGCGGCGAACCGATAAGCTTCGAGACGCTGTGCTTTTCCATGTATTCGGACATATCGAGTCTGATAAAATTATCCTTGCCGAAAACCTCGTCTGAAAGGACACGCGCAAGTTCGGTTTTTCCAACGCCGGTGCGTCCGCAGAAAAGGAAAGAACCGGCCGGGCGGCGAGGATCTTTAAGCCCGCTGCGCCCCCGGCGGATGGCCGCCGATATTTTTTCAATCGCACTTGACTGACCTATTATCCTCTGGCCAAGCTTTTTATCAAGCTGCAAAATCCGCATATTTTCTTCCTCGTCTGAACTGGAAATCGGGATTCCGGTCCACTGGGTCAGTGTGCGCTCGATGTCCTCGGGGGTAACCATTAGCTCAAGTTCGGGACGGTTGCCGTCCCAGAGCCGTTTTTCCTCGTCAAAACTACGCTTGAGCTTTAGCTC
Source organism: Eubacteriales bacterium (assembly GCA_050309735.1). Classification (GTDB taxonomy): domain Bacteria; phylum Bacillota; class Clostridia; order Oscillospirales; family CAG-272; genus UMGS1002. Next base: position 21,367 of record JBNRMS010000011.1, on the reverse strand, counting down.
CTCATCGCGGAGCAGTGCCGCTTTCTCATAATTTTGAGAGATTATCGCCTCCTCTTTCTCGCTTGCGATAGCGAGAAGCCGTTCTTTTGCGGCGGTGAGAGCGGGAGGCGCCGAAAAGGCGGCTATGCGACGACCCGATGCTGCCTCGTCAAGGAGGTCGATTGCCTTGTCGGGCAGAAATCTGTCGGGAATATAGCGCTGCGAGAGAGTCACAGCAGCCTCTATAGCTCGGTCGGATATACTCAGCTTGTGATGTGCCTCGAATTTGTCGCGCAGGCCAAAAAGTATAGCGACTGTTTCGGAGGCGGTTGGTTCTCCCACCGTCACCGGCTGAAAGCGCCTCTCAAGCGCGGCATCCTTTTCAATATATCGGCGGTATTCGGAGAGAGTGGTTGCGCCTATCATCTGCAGCTCGGCTCTTGAGAGCGCGGGCTTTATGATATTGGCGGCATCAACAGCACCTTCTGCGGCGCCGGCGCCGATTATTGTGTGTATCTCGTCTACAAAAAGGATTATCGAGTTGTTCTTGCGAACCTCTTCCATAACATTTTTCATCCGCTCCTCAAATTCGCCGCGATATTTAGCGCCGGCTATCATGGCCGGAATGTCAAGGGTAACGATTATTTTGTCCTTGAGATTCTCGGGAACCCGCCCTTCTGCAATCCGCTGCGCAAGCCCCTCGACAACAGCGGTTTTTCCCACACCCGGCTCGCCGATAAGGCAGGGGTTGTTCTTTGTCCGCCTTGAGAGGATTTGGATGACGCGCATGGTTTCTCGCTCGCGTCCGATAATTGGGTCAAGCTGCCCGGCGCGAGCCGAGGCGGTGAGGTTTCTCCCGAAGCATGAGACGGTAGGCGCGCCGGGGATTGATGTGCGGGATAACTCTCGATTTTTTAAATCCTTTATCAGGCTTTTCCCGGGTATTGTTTCAAGGAAGGAGAGAAGCTCCTTTTTCAGCTCGTTTACCGATACGCCCGAGGCCGCGATTATGCGTATTGCCATGCAGTCGTTCTCGGATAGCAGCGCCGAGAGCAGGTGCTCGGTGCCTATATAGCTCTGGCCGTATTTTATCGACTCCTCTGCCGATGTTTCGATTATGTTCTTGAGTTTGGGCGTCATATCCGAGGGGGAGAGCAGAGTCGGAACACCAACACCGGCCCATTCGGATATTGTTTGGCGGAGCTTATCTCCGTCCGCCCCGCGCTCGACAAGAAGCTTTGAGGCGATACTGTCGGGTTCCCCGGCAAGCCCGAGCAAGAGGTGCTCAGAGCCGATATATGTGTGTCCAAGCTCGCGAGCCGAGAGCATCGCCCGGTTCAGAGAATTCTGCGCCTTCTGAGTAAACTTGTTTGACATGAGCTATATCCTCCGATTGGTAATATAGCTATTATAAACTCAACCTATTGCAAATATTCATGCTGCATCATGTTGTGATACTCGGCAAGCCGCCTCCATGTCTCGGTGCAGACAACGCCTGTTTCCTCGAGCATGTTTTTTTTCTGAAAGGCTTTGACAGCCATCTCTGTCGCCTCGTCATAGGAACCGGTGACCTTAACCGGCGGATTGAAATCAAAATCTCGCGATATCTCCTGAAGGAGATACTGCACCATTGTGACAAGATATCCTGTGTCGCCAAGCTTAACCTCATATCCCGGCGGATTGCTCGGGAAAATGCTCACAGAGGGCAGCGGAAGTGTTTTTCTCAATTCTTTGTAATAAGCTTCAAAAAGCATATCCCAGGTTTTTCGGTCGACAATACCGGTTGGGTCAAGTCCGGATTTTATTTGAAATGAGGTCACCGATTCTCTTGTGATTCCGTTGAATATTCCGTCTATGACAAGGGGGGCTATGTCGCGGTCGTTCTGCGATATTGCGTGCAGGCAGCGCTGCACGTCTCTTATCGCCGTTTCGGTTCTGATAGGAGTGTATCCCTCCTCCGGAACACCGATGTCAAATCCGGGATACTGACCCTCTTGAAGCTGCGCGCCCATATAGAGGTCGGTGTAGAGGCTGGCGATAGCATTCCAGGTGCGCTCGTCAACAACGCCGGTATAGGGTATTCCGAGCAGTCGTTGTACGGATACCACCGCCTCCTGAAGCCTTATGCCAAAATAACCCGTAATCTGAACGCCGGGAATCTCGGGATATATTGATGATATATAGCTGAGATATTCCTGTAGCAGCCTGACCCGCTCGCCCTCGGAACCGAGCCGGAGGTCGGTTCCGTCAAAGGGGAGCGACGAGCCGTCAGTATATTTTGGCGGTATCATTTGAGTTATTCCGAGGTAAGCGTCAAACATTATGTCCCAGGTTTCGGCATCGACAAAGCCGGTGGGAGAGAGGCCGAGCGTTCGCTGCATATCGACTACTGCCGCAAGAGTTAGTGCGTCAAAAATTCCGTTTGACTCGACCGGCGGGATTGTTCTGTAATACTGTGAGAGGTAATTAATAAAATGCTGAAGCACATGAATAGAGTCCCCTGAATCGCCCGGTGAAAGAACACCGGGAAACTGACGCGTGTTCATATCGTGCATTATGCCCTCGGAATAAAGAGTGTTGAGTTTATTTATAGCCGAATAAACCCTGAGCAGGGTGTACCATGTGGCTTGATCAACGATTCCGGTCACCTCAAGACCGAATATGCGCTGAAATTCTTCAACCGCTGCCTGCGTGTCATACGAAAAAATTCCATCTGAGAGTATGATTTTTGGGATAGTCGGATAATGGGTCGACACGCGGTTTAGCTGAATTTGTATGTTGCGAACATTGTTTCCGCTGTCGTCAAAGGCAATCGGGAAGACGGGCGGATTTTGGTTTTCCTTCTCGGCCGGGGCGTTGTGAACTATGTCTATGGTGTCGTCGTCGTAAACAGCTCGCAGTATATCAAGGTGGTTTTTGTCCTCCTCTGCAAGAGCGAAGGATTCGGGCGAGTTGATTTTTTCGCCCATCCCCTCCTCGCTCAAGGGCTCGCGAGAGTCGCCGCGTATTAAGTAGTTGTTGTAAAGATCACCCGCTAAGGTTCTTATGTTGTTATAAATGACGTGGCCGTCGACATAACGGTAGGGAGGAAATTCATTTTCGGTTATATCGAAATCATGACCCATCTCGCGATATCTTCCCTCGCCTATGCGCGAGAGTGTGTCCGAGATAATTTGATATATATTCGCGGTAAGCAAACTCTCGGGCCAGTTGGGATTGAGGCTGCTTGAGGCAACGTTCATTATGTAATCGGGGAAGGGAATTGTAACATCCTTTGAGGAATCGTCATATTCCCCGAGGTGAACGGTTATCAACTCGGGAATTTGCACCGTCGAATTTGACATATCGGCTCCTTTACAAATCGGGGGTGGTTGATTCGTAGATATCAGCTCTTATTAGCGAATCGTTTCTCAAGGATGCCGGAAGAGGTACAAGATCGGCGGTTTGATATGAGGTGATACCGTCAAAAATGGGAACATTAAGGTAGTTCTGAGGCGTATAGCCTTCGGCAAAGACTTCTATGTTGTATTGCTCGTATGGACGCGTGCTTCGTTCATGTTCGGCGCTTGATTTTAGGGGAGCCGGAAGCGGGATTTTTCCGCTCAGCCCGTTGACGTCGGTTTTTAATGAGTATAGGATATGCGAGCTCTCAGCCGAGGATCCTCTTATATTAACCGTGGCGTTGGGAACCGGAACCGCGCTACGGGCGGTCGTCGCCCGAACTATCAGGTAGCCCCGACCGGTTAAGTAATTATCCTCGTTTATAATATTCATATCTTGATTGTCCATATGACGCACCTCCGGTGTGTATTCTATAATAATTGTATTCACGCGGGCACAAAGGGTGAATTATATAGACAAATGATGCTTATTTCTTTTAAAAAATAAAATTGTATTATCATCTGTTGACTTTGGATATATATATGTGTTATAATATCATCCGGCGGAAATAATATTTTGCCGGCGTGATGGAATTGGCAGACGTGCTGGACTCAAAATCCAGTGGTAGCGATACCGTGCGGGTTCGACCCCCGCCGCCGGCACCAGCCCGGGTTTCAGGGCGGGCAATGAGCTAATCATTTAATCCAGACTCCGGAATCAGCCGGGCTTCCGCACGGGCAAAAATACCTTTTAAATTGTGAATATTCATTAAAATATTGAAGCCTATTCGGGGAAGATAATCTGCCCCGAATAGGCTAGTTGTTTTACTAGGAATTTAAGACTGAGGCATCTGGCTCTTCGCCATTTCAATCATTTTTTTCACCATCTGGCCGCCGATGGGTCCGCCCTCTTGTCCGTTCACACGGCTTGGAAGGTCACCCTTATAATGGTCGTTGTTTTCTTTGACATACTGTAAATGTCCTATCTCCTCGGCGCATTCCATCTTGAATTTTGTCCATGCGCTGTCGGGTGCGGCTTTTCTATTGTTTCGTGCCAAATTTTCCACCCCCTTTTCAAGGCCTCGCCGCGAAATCTGCGGCTTTTGCCTTTGAGATTAGTATTTGCGAAAAAATTAAAATAAAAAGCGAAAAATATTGACAAAGAAATAAAGATGTGATATAATTCCTCTGTTACGCATTTTGCATACGTTATCACGGTCGGTCCGCTGCGAAGCTCTGCATGAACGTCCGTTAATATTAAGGAGGGCCTAAATGAACAAGATCGAGGCTTTTACAAACGAGCAGTTAAAACAAGAGTTGCCGGTTGTCAACATCGGAGACACAATCCGCGTTCACAACAGAATTAAAGAGGGCAGCCGCGAGAGAATCCAGCTATTCGAGGGAACAGTTATCGCCAAGAGAGGCGGCGGAATTTCTGAAACCTTCACAGTAAGACGTATTTCCTACGGTATCGGGGTTGAGAAAACCTTCCCGATTCATTCTCCCCATGTCGTAAAGGTTGATATCATCCGTCGGGGTAAGGTCAGACGCGCCAAGCTTTTCTACCTCCGCGACAGAGTTGGTAAGGCATCAAGAGTCAAAGAGAAAATCTAAACAAAACCGAAGGCCGCGCTCGCGCGGTCTTTTTTGTTATATTTTTAGTGTTGCCACTTGCAGTTATTCTGATAATGTGCTATGCTCTTTATTAAAGCCGAAATGCTATGGCATATGCAGGCACGAAAAAATAAAAAGTCTAATTAAGCTGCCCCGGGCAGAGGGAGGTTTTTATGTTAATTCAAAAAACATACAGCATAAAAAAAGCCGGAGACTACGACATTATTGTCGCGGGTGGCGGTGTTGCCGGAGTTGCGGCGGCGCTCTCGGCGGCGCGCGAAGGAGGGCGGGTGTTGCTGATTGAAAAATCGGTCTATCTCGGCGGACTTGCCACGCTGGGGCTTATTACATTTTTTGTTCCGATGTGCAATGGGAGAGGAAAACAAATAGTGCGAGGGATGGCCGACGATTTTCTTAAGCTAGCCACAAAATACGGTTATGACAGTATTCCCGAGGACTGGCGGCAGGGCGAGCCGTCAAATCCGGAATCGACATCAAAGCGCCTGACGTCGTACTACGACACGGGTATGTTCGCCCTGTCGCTAAACAAGCTGCTTTGTGAGGCGGGGGTCGATATTATGTACGACACCTCGGTGACCGATGTCCTCACTGAGGGCAATATTTGCCAAGGGCTGATAGTCGAAAACAAATCGGGGAAGTCTTATTACGGAGCTAAGATTGTCATCGACGCTACGGGAGACGCCGACGTACTTCAGCGAGCGGGTGTGCCGTGTGTTGTGGGAAAAAATTACTTTACGTCGGTAATGCACAAAATTAGTCTTGAGAGCTGCCGTGTGGCGGTTGAGGAAAAAAATATCGGGAAGGCAATAAAGTGGACATACGGCGGCACCGCCAGACTCACGGGCAGAAATCAGCCACCCGAGCGCCCGCTCTATTCTGGAACCGATGCGGCGGGGGTATCCGAATATATACGCGAAAACCAACTTGTCGCCCTTGAAAAACTCAAGAATGACGACAGGATGAGCCGTGCCATAGTTGCCATGCCGGGCATGGCGCAGTTCAGAACCACGCGCCGTATCGACGGTGACTATACCCTGTCGGTCGAGGATGTTTACTGTCATTTTTCCGATTCGGTGAGCGCCATCTGCGATATGGACCATCGCGATTATCTATATGAAATCCCCTACCGCTGCCTTGTCCGATCGGGTTTTCCGAATATTATCACTGCCGGAAGAAGTGTCAGCGCTAAGGGTTATGCGTGGGATGTCGCGCGGGTTATCCCTCCAGCGATAGTCACCGGTCAGGCCGCGGGTCTTGCCGCGTCAATTTCGCTTGAGAGCCGAATTGGATTGCCGGACATAGATGTGCCGACGCTGCAGAAAAAACTCGAGGATGGAAAAGTCCTTATTCACTTTGACGATTCATGGATTCCGGATAAACCCTCTCAATATGTGGAGGATGTCGAGCATATTTAACGTCTCACAGCCGGAAGAATTAGGCAGCGCTTTTTATGAATAATCAAATCTCCCGTTTGTCAATACTCGTATCAACGAGCAAGACAGTACGGGAGATTTGATATGTATTATAACAAAGTCGAAATATGCGGGGTTAATACCTCAAAGCTGAAAATCCTGACAGACGAGCAAAAACACGATCTCTTAGTAAGATCCAAGCAGGGTGACGCGGCGGCGCGTCAGGAATTGATTTACGGCAATCTCCGGCTTGTCCTTAGCATTATCCAGCGCTTTACAAACAGAAGGGAAAATCTTGACGATCTCTTTCAGGTCGGCTGCATTGGCCTGATAAAAGCCGTTGACAATTTTAATATAGAACTGAATGTTAAATTCTCAACCTATGCTGTGCCGATGATTATAGGCGAGATACGAAGATATCTCCGCGACAATAATACAATTCGCATAAGCAGGTCTGTAAGAGATCTTGCCTATCGTTCTCTGCAAATGCGCGAACAACTAATGCGCGAGAAGGAGTGCGACCCCACAATCGACGAGATAGCCCTCAAGCTCGGCGAGAACAAAGAAGCGGTACTGCATTCGATGGAAGCGATAATCGAGCCTATCTCGCTCTATGAGCCGGTCTACACCGACAACGGAGACTCGATATATGTGATAGACCAGCTCAGCGACACCAATTACAGCGACGAGAGCTGGCTTGAGAATATCGCACTCAAGGACGCTATGCGAAAGCTAACCGAGCGCGAGCGTTCGATAATCAGCATGAGATTCTATAAAAACAAAACGCAAATGGAAATAGCCGAGGAGATAGGGATATCTCAGGCGCAGGTTTCGCGGCTTGAAAAGGGTGCGATAGAAAAAATGCGTAAACAGATATAAATGAGGCGTTATGTGGTTGACAAAAAGGGGAATTCGAGTTAATATATAATTAAATGTTAGTCTCAAGTGAACTTCTCCGGTGAGCTGTTTCACTGTTGCGACATGGCAGTTTTTTAGAATTTGCCAACGTGTATATTATATTTTAAATGACATAGGAGAGATGGCATGACACTTGTGATTCTTGCCGCCGGGCTCGGCTCAAGATACGGCGGACTGAAGCAACTTGACCCGATAAACGAGTATGGCGAATTTATTATTGATTATTCGGTGTTCGACGCAAAAAGAGCGGGGTTTGACCGTGTGGTTTTCGTCATAAAAGAGGAAAACTACAGCGCATTCCGCGAAACGATCGGACACCGAATTGAGAAACACATAAAGGTTGAATATTGCTTCCAGCGCATAGAGGATATCCCTTCGTGGGCGTCGATTCCCGAGGGGAGGACAAAACCTTGGGGAACCACGCACGCCGTACTCGCGGCGCGGGGCATTGTAGACGATAATTTCGCGGTCTGCAACGCTGACGACTTCTATGGCGCCGATACATACAAAAAGGTGGCGACGCACCTTAGGAGAGATGATATCGGCGGGGATAAACCGCAGTACTGTATGATAGGCTTCAAGCTTGACAATACGCTGACCGACCATGGCTCGGTCTCGCGCGGTGTTTGTGTAACCAGGGGCGGGCTGCTTGAGAGTATTGTAGAGAGGACAAAGATATACAGAACCGAAAAGGGACCGGTATTCCTTGAGGACGGAAAAGAGTATGGTCTTGATAACGACACTATAGTATCAATGAACTTCTGGGGCTTCACGCCCGATGTTTTTGCGCAGCTTGAGGACTGTTTTCACAGTTTCCTCAAGGGTCTTATGAATGATCCCAACCCGCAAAAGGCCGAGAGTCTTTTGCCGAATGACGCAGGCAATCTCCTCCGGAAAAACCTTTGCGAAATAAAGGCCTATTCTACAGACTCTGTTTGGTTTGGCGTGACATACAGCGAGGATAAGCCGAGCGTGGTAAAGAGCATCGGGGCGCTGACCGACGGCATAATTTATCCGAGGGGGCTTTGGAAATGAGCGAGAAGTTGCTTGAGATAATAGGCCGTTTTAGAATTTCCGGAGAGCTTGTCTCAATTAAAGAAAACAAAACCGGGCATATAAACAGCACGTATTTTTTAACCTTTCATGACAGTGGACATGAGTCAAAATATGTGTTGCAAAAAATTAACACATATGTTTTTAAGAATCCCGAGCAGTTGATGAGCAATATTGTCGGGGTCACCGAATATTTGCGAGATGTTATCGCCGCCGAGGGCGGTGACCCTGAGCGCGGAACACTAAGATTTATCGCCTCTCGCGACGGGCGCTATTTTACATACGACAACTCGGGCGGCTGCTATCGGGTCTATCCTTTTATCGACGGTGTGGTTTCCTATCAGCTTGCCGACACCACCGAGCTTTTTTATCGTGCGGGGCTTGCTTTCGGAGATTTTCAGAGAAAGCTTGCCGGATATGATGCATCTGCCCTATATGAAACAATACCCGATTTTCACAACACCAAAAAGAGATTCGAGCGTTTTCTGCGCGTTGTGTCTGAGTGCAGGAGCGGCCGGGAGAAGATTGCAAAGAGAGAGATTGAATTTGTGCGCGCCCGGGAGGAGGTATGCTCCTTTATTGTCGACGGCATTGAGGACGGCAGAATCCCGGTTCGCGTCACGCATAACGACACAAAGCTCAACAACATATTGATGGACAAGGAGAGCGGCGAGGGGGTTTGCATTATCGATCTTGATACGGTTATGCCCGGCTCGGCGCTCTATGATTTTGGAGATGCTATACGTTTTGGTGCCTCAAGCGCCCTTGAGGACGAAAAGGATCTCTCAAAGGTGTTTTTTCGCACCGATATGTTTGATGCCTTCGCAGCCGGATATCTAAAGGGAACCGGCGGTGAGCTTACCGATTATGAAATAAAGTCGCTTACGATGGGTGCGCTTGTTATAACGCTTGAGACAGGAATGCGTTTTTTAACCGATTATCTTGAGAACGATATATACTTCAGAACAGAATATGAAGATCACAATTTGATAAGAGCACGCAACCAATTCAAGCTTGTTTATGATATTGAGACACGCCATGACGAATTTGACGCTATAATTAAAAGATTGCGTAGCGATAAATAAAGGTGGTGGAATAAAATTATGAGCGTTACCAAAGCCCACTTCGGCACCCTCCCCGACGGCCGTAAATCGTCGGCCTTTACACTTGTTAACCAAAACAATATGAAGGTAGTAATAACCGATTTCGGCGGCGCTATTACAGAGATCCATATTCCTGATCGCGACGGGGTGTTTTCGGATGTCGTCTGCGGCTATGATAGACTTGACGACTATATAAGAGCCGGCGGATATCAGGGAGCGATAATCGGAAGATTTGCAAACAGAATTTCTCGAGGCATCTTTTCGCTCGATGGACAGGAGTATAAGCTTGCCAGAAACAACGGCAATAATCATCTGCATGGCGGAAACTGCGGCTTTAGTCACAAGCTCTGGAATGCGAAAATCATATCAGACGGTGAGGCGCCCGCCCTGAGCCTTAGTTACACCTCGCCTGACGGAGAGGAAGGCTATCCGGGCGAGCTTAGCATTACAGTTACATACAAGCTTGAAAAAAGCAACTCGCTCCGCATAAGCTATCTGGCCAAAACCGACAAGAAAACAATCTTCAATCCGACAAATCACACATATTTTAACCTTGGCGGCTTTGCGTCCGGCAAGATACACAAACACACACTAAGGCTTGACGCCGAAACCTATCTGCCGACCGACGCCGAGCTTATCCCCACCGGAGAGATAAAGAATGTTGCCGGAACACCCTTTGATTTCAGAAGGGCCAAGGCGATAGGCAGGGATATCAATTCGGATAATCATGATCTCTCTATTGCCGGCGGATATGACCATTGCCTGAATTTTTACGGAGGCGCGAAGAACAAGCCGGTGCTGCGCGGGGTGCTCTTTTGCCCGGACACCGGACGGGCGATGTCGCTCTACACCGACCGCCCCTCTTTGCAACTCTATACCGCAAACTTCATGACCGACAAAGACTTTCCCCTCAAGGGCGGCCTGCCGCAGGAAAAACAGACGGCCGTCTGCCTTGAAACGCAGTATATGCCCGACAGCATAAATAACCCCGCATTCACCGACTGCGTACTTAATCCGGGGGAGACTTTTAACAGCACAACAATTTATAAATTTACCGTTAGAAAATAAGAAAATGCCGGAGGCTGTTGCATAAGCCCCGGCTTTATCTTTATTAAAAGCTCGGTAAAACCTGAATTCTGCCGGCAGATGTTTGTGGAGGTCTGCTCAAGGTCATAAAATCTGAGTGCTCTATTTTAACCATTTGGCCCGGCTCAAGATCATCGAGTGTGATTCGGCGGCCGTTTTGGTCGCGGATTATAGACTTGCTTGAGATGTTGAAGCGGATTTGATCCTCAGTTCTGCTCGGGTTTCCGGTTATAATAAAGCGGCCTCGGGTGTCGATACTGACTATCCGGTCGGTGGTAACACTTCGTGCGGGGATTCTATTAATCAAAGTTATTTCTATTGCCGCGGCCTGCGGCGGAATGCTCCTTGTGACCGCGGACGAGTGCAGGACATTGACCTTCATTCCTTTCTCTATGTTACGCAAATTAATGTTTCTGCCCCTTAAACCGCGAATTCTTGTGTTTCGTGATACGTTCAGACGCAGCAACTCCCTGAAAATCATGTTGTTAAGACTGGGAACCCCATGCGAGATAAGCAGATATCCCTCTCCTCTGTTTCCGACGAACACCTCCTCAACCAGCGCGTTGTCAATCCGAACGGCGCGGCCGCCCGGAGCATTATTTCTCTTCATATGTACAGCCATCCCTTTCTATCATGCTTGATAAAATCGTATTTCTGTTATAGTATATGCTGTTATAATCGGCAAGGTCGCGTCATATCTTATAATAAAAAAATTGAGATATGATGCTTGAATTATTTGAATAAAACAAGTTTTCTTCAAATAACAAGCCTTGTGCCTTTGCGGTCATTGATAATGGCTGAAATATAGCGGCTGCGATAGCGGCACAAATATCGGCTGATAGAAAGGTATGGTTTTTGGCATGAAAATGAATAGGTTTGTCTGTGTTTTTTTGGCTGCGGTGATTCTGTCGGGATTAATCTTGCCATCCTCGGCGGCGGGTAATGCCGGAGGGGAAGAGATGAGTATCACCACATCGGCTCGGGCAGAGATTGAAGCGAATTTGACGCTCAAATGCGTCGGCGCGATACTGATGGAAGCCGAAACGGGGAAGGTGCTTTACGAAATGAATGCCGACGAGGCTCTACCTCCGGCGTCGGTTACAAAAATCATGACTCTGCTCCTGGTTATGGAAGCAATAGATGCGGGCATACTAAAGCTGGATGACATCCTCTCATGCAGCGCAAATGCGGCGTCTATGGGGGGCTCGCAGGTCTACCTTGAGGAAGGAGAGGAGATGTCGGTTGACGAACTCCTCAAGTGCGTCGTTATCAGCTCGGCTAATGATGCTGCCCTTGTGCTCGCCGAGGCTGTCGCCGGAAGCGAGGAGGCCTTTGTCGCACGGATGAATCGCCGCGCCAAGGAGCTGGGCATGAATAATACCAATTTCGAGAATACAAACGGGCTTGACGATACGGTGGTAAATCATGTAACATCTGCGCGCGACGTTGCGATCATGTCGCGCGAGCTGATGCGATATCCCAAAATCCTTGAGTATAGCTCGATTTGGATGGATTCGATACGCGACGGTGCCTTCGGCCTGACAAACACAAACCGCCTTGTCCGTTTCTACCGCGGCGCAACAGGGCTTAAAACCGGCTCGACCTCAAAGGCGAGGTTCTGCATAAGCGCCACCGCAAAACGCGACGGTATGCACCTTATCTGCGTTATAATGGCGTCTGACACGCGTGATATCCGCAACTACGCCGCGATGACTCTGCTTGACTGGGGCTTTGCCAACTATTCGCTCTATGTAGACGAGGAGAGTGACGCGGGAAATATTAAGGTGACAGGCGGGGTTGACGATGCGGTAGGGATGAAGTCGCAGCGCTTTTCCTGTGTTGTGGATAAGGGGAGCGAGAGTAAAGTTGAGAAAATAATCGAAATTCAAGAGAGCGTAGCAGCTCCGGTGAGGGCGGGAGAGACGGTTGGCAGCATAAAATACAAGTGCGGTGATGAAATAATAGGGGAGAGCGATATTATTACCTCGGGGAAGGTTGATAAAATCAGCTTCTTTCAGCTTCTTGCGCGGGTATTTCAGTATTTTTTGATTGCATAATTTAAAAAACAGTTGAAAAATTTGTAGAAATGTAGTAGAATAAAGATGTAGTATAAAAGCGTATAGGAAGCATGGTAAATGATAAGGATAAACGAATATTATGTAAATCCGTTTCTTGACAGCGGAGAACTTGATAACATAGCTCCAATGGTTGAGACGGCAGACCGAATGATCCGCGAGGCGAGCGGAGCGGGATCTGATTTTCTCGGATGGGTTAACCTGCCCGAAAATTACGACCGCGCAGAGTTTCAAAAAATTAAGAAGGCCGCCGCTTTAATCCGCGAGATTTGCGATGTGTTTATTGTGATAGGCATCGGAGGTTCATATCTTGGGTCAAGAGCGGTTATCGAATTTATAAAATCGAATATGTACAACCGGCTGCCCTCGGATATGCCCGAGATATATTTTGCCGGAAACAATATCAGTGCGTCGGCCACAAACGAACTCCTGGAAATCTGCCGCGGCAAAAGAGTGGCTATCAATGTAATTTCAAAGTCTGGCACAACCACCGAACCGGCTATTGCCTTCAGAATTTTCAGAGGTCTGCTTGAGGAAGAATACGGGGTGAAGGGCGCGCGAGAACGCATTTTCGTAACCACCGACCGGGAGCGGGGAACGCTCAAAAAATTTGCCGACAGCATGGGTTATACTACCTTTACAGTTCCCGATGACGTGGGCGGTAGATTTTCGGTTCTCACGCCGGTGGGGCTTTTGCCAATTGCCGTGGCGGGGATAGATATAGACCGGCTGATGGCCGGGGCAAACCAAGCGAGAGTTGCCTTTAGCAACCCGGACATATACAAAAACGACTGCTACCGCTATGCGGCGCTGCGAAACATACTTTATCGAAAGGGAAGAGTAACCGAGATTCTTGTAGGATATGAGCCGTATATGCTGAGTTTCTGCGAATGGTGGAAGCAACTATTCGGCGAGAGCGAGGGCAAGGATAAAAAGGGAATATTCCCAGCGTCGGTTATCTTCTCGACAGACCTGCATTCGCTCGGTCAGTACATTCAGGATGGCCTGAGAAATCAGTTTGAAACGGTTATCGCGATAAAAACCCCCGATACAGACCTTATAATCCCCGAGGATACCGCTGATATTGACGGGCTTGGATTTGTTTCGGGAAAAACCCTTTTCTATGTAAATAATATGGCAATGCAGGGCACGCTGCTCGCGCATGTCGACGGCGGGGTTCCTAACATAGTTCTTGAGCTTGATAAAAGAGATGCAAAAAATCTTGGAGCGATGATATACTTTTTTGAGCTTGCCTGCGCGATGTCGGGGTATTTGCTCGGAATTAATCCCTTTAATCAGCCCGGTGTTGAGGAGTATAAAACAAATATGTATGCGTTGCTCGGAAAGCCGGGATTCGAGAATATAAAAAAAGCGCTTGAAGACAGGATCGGTTAAATATATTTTTGGAGGAATATGATGATAAAATTGATTACCGGCGTCCCCGGAACGGGAAAAACCAAAACCCTCATCAAAATGGTCAACGAGGCGGTCAACGTTACTAAGGGAAGTGTTGTCTGCGTAGAGAAGGGTATCAAGCTAAGATTTGATATCGGCTACAATGTGCGTCTTATCAATATCGACGAGTATTTGGTAACCAATGCCGAGGCTCTCTTTGGATTCATAGCTGGGCTTATCGCAAGCAACCACGACATCACCGAAATATTTATCGACGGTGCGCTGAAAATTTGCGGCGATGATGTTGTAGCTTTTGAAAGAGCTGTCCTTGAGCTTGATGTTCTATCCGAAAAGACCGGCGTCAACATAATTATGACCTCCACCCTCGCAAAGGGAAGCGAAGCTGAAGTATTGAAGAAATTCCTATAAAATAAATAAAAAGGGCTGCCGCACCGCGGTGGCCCTGATTATTATGTGTTCATATGAATGCCGGGGAAGGAAAAGCGGTCGTGACTGCCGATGTTGTCGGTGCGACCGGAGGGGGAGGCAAACAATCCATGATTATCCATTTTCACCCATATCGCGTTCAAGCAAAAGGAAAAACCATCGACAAAATCGATGGTTTTTATGGCTTTGGGCATAATGATTGATACAAGGTGCATTCTGGCACTGGCAGGTGCGCTTTATAGCCTTTTTGTAATATCAAATCTATATATATTATCTCGTTTTTCAGACGCGATATTGATGTATTTCCCGATATTTTTTATAAATTCCTCCCACCCAATTAATGAGCAATAAGAATCATAATCCCTATCGAATATACCGGGATTTGGATTTTTCTTGTACTGTGGTTTAACATTCATCATGTTTTTTCTAAACAGATTGTCCACATTGTTAACGGATACCGTTCCAGATGGTTGAATATTTATAAGCAAGTCAGTAGCCTCCGGCGTATACACTGCTACAAGACCATTTGTACGATTTCCTTCTCTGCTTTCAAGGGAGTATCTGATTTCATCATACATCCAATCGTCGTAGTTCCCCATCCAGCTCTTTTTGTGATTAACCGCTGATGGCGTTAATAGAACAATAGTAACGCTGGATCTACGAAGCTTTCCATATAAATATTGCTTTATTGTAACGTCTGACATTCGAGAACGATCCACATCCTCAGAATAATCAATAGTATCACTATACTTGTCAAAAAGCCCTGATAAGTATTCCTTATACCTGTTTCCATCGCTAAAACGGAATGAAATAAAAACATTCTTTGCCATGGTCAAGCCCTCACTGTGGTGCTTTGTTACTCAAAGCGTCCTCTATTAAATCCTCAATATTGTCTGAAATATCATCGTAAACGTATTTGCTTGTCTGATAATTTGAATCAAAACAAGTTACATACTTAGACAACCTTTCGCCATCATTGGTATATACAGAATAAAACGGATTTGCGCCCTTGTCCGTTTGGTTCCCGCCTTCATCTTTTAGCTTGTGGATATAAATCCCCACAATTCCCTTATTAAGCTCATATGCCTTTTCGATTTCGTATTTTACCCATTTGCGTGTAGAAGTGGTTTTGCCAATTAAAACGACAATACAGGATCTTTTAGCCATCTGGTCATCAATCCAAGCCTTAATCTCTTTGTCGCTCTTATTTTTCACTTCTTCCCAATCATTGTCCGAAAAAGTTGATGAGTCACTGACTTTGCCCATATTCCGAACTTGAGAGGCTCTCCATGCGTCCTTCCCATATTCAAAGCTGAAAAACACTTGTCGTTTTGCCATTATTCTTTCCTCCTTAGTTTTGCTGTTTTTTTATTACATCCATGACGAGTGTAACAATACTATCAATATCGGTTTCTGTCTCCAATCTTCCAATAACGTCAGAAAGGTAAGGATAGTCTGATATATTGCATTTCACCTCGTCACTGATGACTTTTGCGGCGTATCCGGTACTACCAATCGGGATTATAAGATTACCTTTAGCCTTAGCTATTTCAAATTCCTGAATGCAGCCATCAGCTACAACTGTACTTTCGGTAGCGGCATCATATTTATTTCCAAACAAGAAAACCGAAATGCTTGTTTCATCCATAATACTTTCACGGTACTCTTTCCACCGCTTTGCCCTATCATCCGGATCAGAAATGTTTTGCGGGAATGGTCGTAGACATAAATGCTCATCGATATGTCTATATTTTTCACTGTAGATAATATCAAGAGCACCATTTATAATAGCGGAACCTAAACCGAGCCCAAATCCGGATGTTATGCGGCACTCCTCATGTACTAAAGCGCCAGCAAGCTTTCTCGCCAATTCTTCAGCACGCTGTTTGTTCCACGGAGCTGTATACTCGTGAGCACTTCCGGAAATAAAAACATTATGCAGCTTTGAGACCCTTTCAATTTCACGGAGAATATCCGTTATCTCATTATAGGAATCTACAAAAACCGTTTGAATACCATAATTTCGCAGGTTTTCTTCCTGCATGTCTTGTCTTGCTTTGCAATACCCGTATTCTGCCGGATCGCTGAATTCATTTTCTTGAACCCGTTTAAAGAAGCAATAATGATTCGGAACATTCTCTCCAAGAAGAGAGTGAATTTGACCCAATATATAGTCCAAATTAGGGTCTTCAAAGCTGAACCCGATAAATAGGAATACTTTTGAAACTAAATCGCCTTTTAATGCTGTGCGGAACAGGGGGCGGTGATGCTCATAAAGCTCATAGTCCTCTTTAGTTAATACCGCCTTTGCAGGGTGATTAACATCTCCATGCATTTTATATACGATTGCATCTCTATCCCGCTTCATGTTTGAGAGTTGGTCAGATTCCGATTTGACATCAGGATTTCTGTTTGCTTCTCGAATACCTTTTTCCAACAACTCATCATAGTTCGTTGTCCAATATGTGAATATTGGTAATCGTGAAATAATCCGGATGTTTTCATTTATCTGAGCATCCACAGAAAAAGCATCAAGGATTGCTTGGTTTATTCCAGCTCGCGTTCTCCTTTGGTTTTTATAGAATTGAGCAACAGAAAGCATATCTGTTTCTTTATCAACATCTAATCCAATATCAGAAGCCAACGGGCGAAGCAAGCCTTTCCAATCTACAAAGCCAGAAGGTCGTGATAGTCCAGCGCCACCAAAAATGGCAGCATTACCTTCGCGTATAGCTTTCGCATATTCTCTGATCAACTCTTCTTTTCTAACAGCCATAATACTCACCCCTTGTTCCTTGCTATTCATCCAGTTTCAAGAAGCCCTGTTCAAAGGCTCCGGGGAACTGGAACTTCTTATCTACACCGCCGAAGACAACGACAATTAGACCTCCATCGATGCCCTTGACCTGACCGATGCCGAATGCCTTATGGGAAACGATGGTCCCGGCATGGACCTTTGAGGTGTCAACGTGCACGGTCGGTTTCTTTGCCACAGGAGCAACAGTAGGTGTAGGCGGCACATATGCCGGACGGTATGTCGGCATGGATACCGGCTTAGAGGGCTGGACGAGCGGCTCACGCTTGACGTTGCCGTATTTCGCCGGTTTCTCAGCTACCATCGGCAGATCGTCCTCGTCCTCATCATCCAAATCGTAGCTGCTGATATTCGTGAAGACGGGCCGCTCCGGAAGATCATCATCACGGGGAGCGTCCGCCGTCATGGATGCCGCAAGCTGACCGGCCATAGCGTCATAATCCGCACGGCTGATAACGGTACTGTACAGACCGACATTTTCGCCTGTGTGCTTATCAATACCGGTGTAAATCAGGCTGGCGTCTTCATACCGTTTGAATTTGTAAACGGCATCGTTCATCAGGGCCTCGTTGAATACGTTCAGCGATACGAGCAGTTCGAAATCCTTCACGTCCAGACCGGTGACCTTCTTGAACAGCTCCGGCTCCAGCTGTGTTATGACGTCCTGCAGGCTGTATTCCCGGTAATCGGTCAAATACATGAAGACCGGCACACGGGTAGCGAATTTGATCAGCTTTTCCTGAATCATCTTTCGCTTGGACTTGTATTCCTTTTCGGCGTCCGTCAGCTCTTTCTTTTCCTTCGGCGTCAGCTTTTCGCCGTCACGCTTGGCCTTCTTGACGGCATTGGACTTGTTTATAATGGTTTCAATATCGGCGTTCAGGCTACGGAATCCTTCAATACGCATGAGAGCATCCATCGCCTCCTCGCTGGCAAGCAGACGGGCAAGCGTGTCGTTATCAACATTAACGAGCAATGCACTCTCCCAGCGTTTCGCAAGCAGCGTGGCGGATGTACCGGCCATAGCGATATCGAGGATTTCAGCCGCATTGACCTGACGCATGGCACTGCCGTCATACGCCAGCACCGGCAGGAAATTGATGAACTCACCGACCTTCTTTTCCGGATTGCTCTCGGCCACGTTCAGGCGGCAGGAATAATCGGAAATCTGGCGGAGCGCACGGTCCAGCGCAAAGTCAAAGACATAGCACTCCTGCTTGACGATCTCACGCTCACCGTTATCCTTTGTGATCTCCCACGGGCTCTGCACACGGAAGGCCGCTTGGAAATAGGTCTCCGGTGAGGAGAGGTTACGGAGCATGAAGATACCGGTCCACGGTCTGATGGTGACGCCTGTGGTCAGCTTGCCGCAGGAGAGCGTGATGGTCTTTGTCTCAAGCGGATCGCCCATAGAACGACGAACTGGCTCCAGAGCGGCAACACCGATACCGGCTTGTGTTCCGGCGCAGACGTTGACCTTGTAGTCGTGGTAGAACGCATTTTGCTTCTGTGCCAGCAGATTGGCCATAGCGTAGCAGGAGGCCACGTTTGGCATAAACCACAGCGTATGGGACAGCACGTTCAGAAGACGGGTATCCGAATACGGCATCGGCGGCTTTTGCGCACCGAGCTTCAGTTCGTCCACAGAGGTCTCCAGATACGAGCCACGGATCAGATCCAGCCATTTCTGCACGTAATCCTCATATTTGAAATGTGCGTCCTTGCCGGTGCCTTCAGCGGAGAAGAACACGTTCAGGTCAAACTCATCAAATTCGCCCTGTTTGGCAATGCGCTGGATGCTCTCCGGGATCTTGTATGTAAGCATAACCATTCTCGGCAGAGCAGCGTAGGGATTGACGCCTTCGCCTTTCCATTCGGCCTTGGCCCTCTGCTCATCGGAATAGGTCCAGTTATAGATCTGCTCCTCGATAAACTCACCGGAATTCAGCGCACGGAACGGCGTGCCGGAGAGATAGAGGTAATAGGTTGTGGTGATCGGCAGCCACGTTTCATCGTAGGCGTTACCGGCATCGTATTTGGAAAGGTCCTCTTCGTAGGTATCCTCATCCTGCTCAAACAGCTTTTTTGCGCTGTCCTTCCATGCGCCGAAATGGTACTCATCGAAAATGACGAGGTCCCAGTTCGTGGTGTGGACCCACTCGTTATTGGCCTTGATGCCTCCGGTCTCCTTGTTCACACCGAGGAAATCCTGAAACGAGCCGAAGCAGACGATGGGCCGAGATTTATCCGCTTGTCTGTACTGCTGATCATTTGTCAGACCGCCGGGTACGGTAGGCCGTGTGATGAACTGCCAGCCCTCGAAATCCATGTGCGTCAGCAGATCCTCACGCCATGCAGTCTGCACCGCCGGTTTGAAGGTGAGGATCAGCACACGCTTCATGTCCATT
This sequence comes from Eubacteriales bacterium, assembly GCA_050309735.1. Lineage (GTDB taxonomy): Bacteria > Bacillota > Clostridia > Oscillospirales > CAG-272 > UMGS1002. Next base: position 1,661 of record JBNRMS010000011.1, on the reverse strand, counting down.
TTCTTTGCCAGCTGATAGGCCGCAAAGGTCTTGCCGAAGCGCATCTTGGCGTTCCACAGGAATTTCGGCGTTCTGCCGCTGCCTTCCTCATAGGCCGATTTGAAATACTTCATGGTCATATCCACGGCGTATTCCTGCTCTGGACGCATGGCGAAGGTCTGTGTACGCTCTTCGACATTTTCCGCACCGGTCTGTACGGCCACAACAGCGGCCTTCACATCGTTCAGCGTGCATTTGAACCACTCGTTGCGGTCCTCACCGGCGTTCAGCTGCTGTTTACCTTTTGCTTTCAGAACAGCGTGGACGTCATGGTCAGTGAAGCAGCTGCCGTCATTTTTCATGGCGGACCACTGGCCGAGGATGCGGTACGGCACGGCGGCGGCATGGATCTGTTCCTTTATACGGGTCTCAACATCACGCTCGGTATAACCGACCTTGATATAGCCCTGATGGGAGGCCACACCTACGAATTCATAGGCGTATATCGTAGGGTGTGATTCTGGCCGTTGAGGGAAAAACTCCATTTCTGCCATTACTCGTCACCTCCAAGATCCATCGGCTTGATCATGGAATCAATAAAAGCAATTTCCGAATCGGATATTCTATACTTTTCATATAGCTCTTCATCGGTCCAAGGCTTAGAGAAGTCTTGCATTGGAACAAGTTGATAGACGCCTCTCATAGCGTGCTGAGCATTCTTTTTCTGCAATACCATAAAGCGGAAAAATTTAGTGGCAATATAAGACATGGCGTTTTCGCATTCTTGCTTATTAGCGAATGGGCCAATTACCAGATAGCTCTGATTGCAGATGGTATCAGGCTCCCCATAAAAAGGCTTGCCCAAAATTTGATGTGGGAACGAATCGCTGCCACTTCCAGCCATATTGATGTAGATCTTGTGCCACGGAATCATCTCGTGGCCTTTTGTAATCATGCTATAGGGAGCATAAAAAGCTTTGCCTTTAAACTTCTTGTCATTGCCGCTTATGTACATTTTTACATCTGTACGAGATTGGGGTCTCTCCGTTCCTTTATAACTTGTGACAATACCAAACGGAGTTTGTGGACTAACCAGTTCACTAAACGATTTTTCACTGGGATTGTAGACTTTCTTGATAATTGAAATAGCCTGATTATACCTAATAAACGTATCATTTCCCTTCTCAAGAAGCGGTCGTTCCACAGGGCCAATTTCGTCACCATTAAGATGGGTGGTCACTGAACAGTCACCATGATTATCCCTATCCCAAAGGAAATAGCATACACCGGCCTTGATCTGAACACCGGGGAATACATCCCCCGCATCAGGAAAATCGTGAATTACACGTAACCGATCATCGTGTAGCATTTGCTCGCGGAACTCTTCCAAACCACGACCACCAGCATACCAACGTGCAGGAATAATCATCGTCAAAAAGCGAGGATTGAGCTTCTTGGCCTGTTCAATGAATTTGTGGTAAATCGGCACAGCGTAGTTTTCTTTTTCTACACCGATGTTTAATTGGTATGGCGGATTGCCAATAATAACATCAAATGTAACTATTCAGCACAAAGCTGAAAAACGAGCAAAACGACCAAAAGCCCCTTCTGATGTCGTATTTACGAAACTCCTGCTATGATGTATAATAAAGCCAAGGACAGCGGGAGGTATGGTATGAGCA
>JBNRMS010000010.1:0-24412 GCA_050309735.1 Eubacteriales bacterium | reverse complement strand
TGCTCATACCATACCTCCCGCTGTCCTTGGCTTTATTATACATCATAGCAGGAGTTTCGTAAATACGACATCAGAAGGGGCTTTTGGTCGTTTTGCTCGTTTTTCAGCTTTGTGCTGAATAGTTACCTGCTTATTAATAATAATGTAGAGAACACGAGGGAAAAGGGGAATATACTCCGGGGGAGCTTCTCTCAAGAAGCTCCCCCGGGTTTATCTCTTTCTTATCGGGTTAAATATTTTAGTCCTCAAAGGGGAATTTATACTGTGTCAAGCCAAGCTCATCTCTGATAGCTATCATTTCCTTCTGAACCGCGTCGTTAATCGGAACACCGTTCTTGCGCTCAACCCTGACCTCGAATTCTTTCTCGCCGGCGGTATAGATGCGCTCGGCTCCGGGTGCCTTTTGGGAGGCGCGCAGGGCGCGGCAGATGTCGCCGGCCGTTTTGCGGAAGGTGACCTCGCCCATGAAGTGGTCTGTGTCTATAGCAAAGAAGAAGTGGCCGAGATGGAAGGGAATCTTCTCGCCATTCGCGCCGATGCCCGAGAGCTGCTTCATGAAGGGGCTGCCGGTGAAGGCTGCCGAGAGGATTTCAACCGTTGCGGCGTAACCGTATCCCTTGTAGCCGGCAAGCTCCTCGCCGATGCCGCCCAGGGGCGCGAGTGCCGCCTCTCCGGAGTTAAGCTCTTTAAGGATTGCAACCGAGTCTGTGTGGCTCTTGCCGTCGCGGCCGACAACCATTCCCTCGGGTGTATCCTTGCCGATTCTTGCATAATACTCTATTCTGCCGCGCTGAACAATCGAGGTTGCGCAGTCAAGACTGAAGTCAAAGGCCTCGTCTGTGGGTATGCCGAAGGTGAGGGGATTTGTTCCCATCATGTTTTCAACGCCGAATGTGGGGGCTATCGAGGGGCGCGCGTTTGTTCCGGTGATTCCGACGCAACCGGCTCTTGATGCCATAGAGGTGTAATAACCGGCGATTCCATAGTGGCAGGAGTTCATAACGGCAACGCCGCCCATACCATATTTCTTTGCCTTTTCGATTGCCATTTTCATGGCGCGATAACCAACGACCTGGCCCATGCCGTCGCCTCCGTCGAGCACGGCGGTGGTTTCAGTTTCTTTGACTACCGTGATGTTTGTGACGGGTTTCTGAATGCCGGCCTTAATTCTGTCAAGGTAGATTGGCTTGAAGCGGTTAACTCCGTGCGACTCGATACCGCGCTTGTCGCTCTCAAGGAGAATGTCGGCGCAGATTATCGCGTCTTCCTTCGGGATTCCGTAACCGACGAATGCGTCGACAACGAAATTTGTGATAGTGGTCCAGTCTACAATGTTTGTTTTTGCCATTTTTATATTCCTCCATGCCGTTTTACGGCCTTATAAATTTTTGTCCTTGCTTTTATAATTATTATTGTTAAAAAGTGGACAATTAATAAATCGCTAATAATATTTTATCATAACGATGTGATTTTTGCAATATTAATAATAGAAAATTGCAGATTTTGTGTAAACTAACACCAAATCGGGGGGGCGGGGCCGATAGGTTGTTGATTTTACTATAATGTTGCACAAATATTAATAGATAAATTTGTGCAATACAAAGAAATTCATAGTTTGTTTACAATTTAGCCATAAATAATCAAAAAACTATTGACAATATTTTGGAGAGGTGATATAATGACAACGGCGTCAGGAGATAATTTGGATATTGAGTAAATTTGTTCACAGATGAGGATTCCTTGAGCCGAGGGTGACCGAAGGGTGAAAAAAACCGGGCGGTGCTCAAATCAAAAGATGTCGTATCTGTGAATAAACTTTCTCTGTATGGTAAATTATTTTTTAACAGGCCTTAAAATGTTTGATTTAAATGCTAATTTGCCTTTTTAGGTCTTGACAGCGCGCCAAAAAATGTTTATAATTAAGCCATCAAAAAATTTAAAAAGGAAGGTATTTACCTATGCGTAAAGTTCTTTCGGTCGTCCTCGTTGTCGTAATGCTCGCGGCGATGGCGACAGTATTCCCGACAAGTGCGGCAGGCGAAGTTCCTGGTCTGGTCATCACAGAAGTGATGGTGGATTCAACCGGGTTTTCCGGCCACGGCGGAGACGGAACCGACGGTTATGAGTACATAGAGATTTACAATGCCGGCACCGAGGCCGTTAATCTTTATGAGTATTCATTGGCAAAGGGAAAACGAATGACCGGTGCTGAGATCGGCGCTGATCCTGCTGATATTGTTTTCGATAAGGTTAACCCGATTATTCAGAAGGGCACCAACGCAAGCGGAAACATATCCACGTCAACTTATGAAAATGAGTTCAGAAATCATTTTCCCACCAATCCTGAAACGGCAATCCTTGAGCCGGGCAAAACCGCTGTGATTTGGGTTGTCATCGGAGATCCTGTTGCAACAGCTACATATATGCTTGAAAGACCCCTTGAAATCAGCGATTTCATTGAAGGCACTCGTATGAATCAGTATGGCGACGCGCTTGACGATATCCTTGTACTTGCGGTTGATGGTTACAGTGCTGGCAAAGAGGCAGACATTGCTACTGTTTACGGTCCCCTCGGATCCTTGACGAGTCAATCAAAGAACGCTTGGGGTGTTAACTCGGCAGCCAATGATTCAACAGGATTTAACGGACGTTTCAATCTTCACAATTCCCAGGTAAGATCATATGGAATTATTAAAACCGAGGATATCGAAGTGAACGATAAAAACGTTCCCACATCGACAATGGCTGACTGCATAAGCTACGTGGTTGTGAACTATGAAACTGCCGATGCTGAAATGAACTTAATGTATAAATCTAACACTCAATGGGGCTCTACCGATACTGGTTCCAAAGCCGATGTAACACATAACTTTGTGTATTCAGACAAGGCCAGCGCATATGCAATCGGCAAGAATGCTGGCAATATGAAATTCGGCGATTGGGATTGCATAAAACACGCAACGCCTGGTCTTCTTCTCCCCTCGCAGGCCGCAAGCTTTGCCGCTCTCGGCGCTGCACCCAAGGCTTCTGTTGTATATGAACAGAACAGAGTTCCTACACTTGAGACCTCTTTCCTTTACACAGTCTATCAGCAGAACTTCTTCGGCATGGCGGATACAGAAGAAATCGTGTACGATAAAAACGACGTTGATGCCTATAAGAGAGACACACAGGAATTCCTTGACTTAATCGGCTGGGAAATGACAGAATATCTCTCAAATGGCGGCACCATTAGGTATTCGATTAAAGACGAACAGCTTATAGTCAACAACCTTGATGTTGACGCCGACGGCAATCGTGCCATCACAAGACCAGGTAATACCGATACTACTTACAACGCAACTGACGGAGTTGTTAAGGTATATCCGTCGCTGAATATGGAGAAAATCGCAAGGTCTGACTACGTTATTGAATATGATATTACATATCTAGACGCTCAGGAATCCGAAAGATATGCCGCTATCATATATAACTTCAATGAAAAGACCTCTTATGATATCTTCATTCTCCGTGTCGCCGGACGTGGCAACATGCAAAGACGTATAGGCGGAAATGCGTATACGACATATGACGATTCCAGAACAGACCTCTTCACTGGAAACAACGACACCGCTGCCCAGCTTGCGGCCGGGCGGACATCTCTTATCAACAAAATTACCGATGGCACAACGCTTGTTACCGTAACATCATCGACTCCTGATCTGTCTCCGGATGACGAGAATTTTGCTGCTACTGTTCCGCTTGTAGGTAGAACACTTAGCATAAGGGTTGAAGTAAACCAGGTGACAGGTCCAGAGTTCTATGTCAATGACATACTTGTTTCAAAGGCCGCCACAATCCTCACCGATGAAAATGATCCTGAATCGGAAGTCGTCGCGAACCCCTACTGGGGAGCACAGACAAACTATAATGAATTCGCTATCGGATTCTTCGTTTCGAGCAGGGTTAAGGCCGCTATTGATAATATCAGAGTTGCCGGTTATATCAACGAATACACCGAAAATGATATTCTGAGAGCCTACGACCAGACCGAGCTCAAAGAGCCTGCAACCGGCGACGCTACAATCTATGTAGTTATCGCAATGGCAGTTTCCTTTATCTCGCTTGCCACACTCGTAGTTGCCAAGCGCAGAAGGAACGAAAACTAATTTAATAATATCAGCTACCTGATAATACGCGGGGCGGACATATGTCCGCCCCGTTGTTTTGCGAAGTGTTATAAATAGCAGAGCGAAGTGAGGCTGAAGTTGAAAGAGCATGAATTAATGTACAAATATTATGATTGATATTTGTGCAAAATAATGATAAGGGAATTATGTTCAAAATTGTTCTTGCAAAAAAAATGCAAAAGATGTATTATACATGGTGGGACAATATAATTTAAATAAGGAGTAATATTTTATGGTTATTGGGTCAAGCGATATGGTCAGAATTGGGATTATCGGCTGCGGAGGCATTGCGAACGGCAAGCATATGCCGGCATTGAAAAAGTTGAAAAATGTTGAAATGGTCGCTTTCTGCGACATTATCGAGAAAAAGGCCGAGGCCGCAAAGGAAAAATACGGAACCCCCGATGCTGATGTCTATACCGACTACCGAGAGTTGCTTGAGGATAAGACAATAGATGTCGTTCATGTGCTGACGCCCAACCGCTCACACAGTTTTATAACCGTTGATGCGCTTGAGGCGGGAAAGCATGTTATGTGCGAGAAGCCGATGGCGATAAATTCTATTGAGGCGAAAAAAATGCTCGATGCCGCCGTGCGCACCGGCAAAAAGCTTTCTATCGGCTATCAGAGCCGCCATCGCAGCGATTCTATATATCTCAAAGAAGAGGTGAATGCAGGGACGCTCGGCGAGATATACTACGCAAAGGCCACGGCGATAAGACGCCGCGCCGTTCCTACTTGGGGTGTCTTTTTGAATGAATATGAACAGGGCGGCGGTCCGCTCATCGACATTGGCACACACGCTCTTGACCTGACCCTTTGGATGATGGATAACTATAAGCCTAAATACTGCGTTGGAACGACATACCGCAAGCTCAACAATTCAAAGGAAAAGGGTAATGACTGGGGCGACTGGGACGAGAGCAAATTCACAGTTGAGGACAGCGCTTTTGGTTTTGTCGTGATGGAAAACGGCGCTACAATTAATCTTGAGGCCTCCTGGGCGCTCAACACGCTTGACGCGCGTGAGGCGGTGACCCAGCTCTGCGGAACGCTTGGCGGCGCTGATATGTTAGACGGACTACGCTTCAACGGAATTCGCAACAATCAAAAATATATGTTTATTCCCCAGCTTGAAGGCAAGGGGGCGGCTTTCTACAGCGCAGGAAAAGCAGAATCTCCGGCAGACCGCGAAGCACGGCTTTGGATAGACGCAGTTGTAAACGATAAGGCTCCTGTTGTGCTGCCCGAGCAGGCTTTTGTTGTCACCCGTATTCTTGAGGGGATATACAAATCGGCGGCCCTGGGCGATATTTATCGTTTTTGACAGACAAGCGGGATAAACTTTGAATAATAAAAATATCCGAAGGCATGATTATAGTTTGGTATGAAAGAAATATTATTTCTTTTATACTTACCAAAAAAAATAATGGTATCTTTGCTTACGCGAATAAAGAAATACCCGCTTTGCCGGTGCTGACACAAAGCGGAGCTGACAGAAAGGATGGTTATAATTTATGAAACTTAGCGTGCTTGCGAATCTTTACGGCTCAAAATCGCTTGACGAGACACTGCGAATTCTGACCGGGCTTGGGATTTATACAGTTGAGATAGGCGCTGGGGGATATCCCGGGAAGGCGCACTGCAATCCGGCAGAACTGCTTGCCGACAATAATAAATACGATGAGTTTGTTTCAACTCTTAAGAAATATAATGTTGAAATTTGTGCGCTTGCCTGCCACGGGAATCCGGTTCACCCCGATAGGGAGATGGCAAAATCTTACGATGACGATTTCCGTTCGGCGGTTTTGCTCGCTGAGAAGCTCGGCGTTGATACAATAATTACCTTCTCGGGCTGCCCGGGCGACAGTGAAAACTCAAAATATCCGAACTGGGTGACCTGCCCCTGGCCTGATGATTTCCTAAAAATTCTTGACTGGCAGTGGAATGAAAAAATCATTCCATATTGGCGGGACGCCGCCTCATACGCAGTGTCTCACGGTGTCGGGCGCATTGCCTTTGAGATGCATCCGGGCTTCTGCGTTTATAACCCCGAGACACTCTTGCGGCTTCGCCGGGAGGTCGGGGAGGCTATCGGCGCGAATTTCGACCCCTCGCACCTGGTCTGGCAGGGGATAGACCCGGTTGCGGCCATTCGAGAGCTTTCGGGGGCGATTTATCACGTCCACGCAAAGGACACAAAGCTTGACAAATATAATATTGCGAAGAACGGCGTTCTTGACACAAAGCATTATAGCGACGAGCTCAATCGCGCTTGGATTTTCCGCACGGTCGGTTATGGCAACGGTGAGACATACTGGCGAGATATGATAAGCAATCTGCGGCTCTGCGGCTATGACCGAGTGCTTTCAATCGAGCATGAGGACAGCGTTATGACTATTGACGAGGGACTTGGAAAGGCGATAGCCTTTCTCAGAGGAGTTACCATCTTCGACGAGAGGCCCCGGACTATAAGCTGGGCATGAGAAGATAAGAAAACCGGCATTAAAATGAGGGGAGAAAACAAAATTTTAATGCCGGAACAGTCTTAATGTATAAAAAAACGGCTTTAAAATTAGATAATTTGTGCATTGACATAAAATGCCCTTTATGATATTATTTTAAACGGAACGTTCCAGATGGAGGGTTGGTTAATGTCAGTCACAATAATTGATGTTGCACGCGCCGCTGGGGTCTCAAAGACAACGGTTTCGGCCGTTATCTGCGGAAGAGACGGGGTTAGGGAGCAGACCCGGCAACGTGTGCTCGATGCCATCGAAGAACTCAATTATGTTCCTAATTTTAACGCTCGAAATTTTGTCCAGAAGCGCACAAATATACTCGGGGCGCTGATAATATCGGCCGACAAGTCTTTCTCGGGATACGATATTACAAACGAAACCGGAGTTTATTCACAGGATATCTGCCGCGGGATAATCTCACGGTTGAGCACCACAAGATACGGGCTTATGACCGCCTATATATATCAGGGCGACACCGCCATTCCCCCAATGCTCACCGATAACCGAATAGACGGGCTGTTTGTGATTAACTCGGTAGAAATGCCAAAGGCTATCAAATCGATTGTAATCGAGCGAAAAGTTCCGGTTGTCGCCCTTGGCCGTACTTATGAGGAATTTGATTCGATTCGGGTAGATGTACCGCGTGCGGTCTTTCTTGCTGCCGACTATCTTGCAGAAAAAGGTCACCGCCGAATAGCTCTTATTAACTGTGCCCCAAATATTATCTCGAATAGTGAGCGCCTTGAGGGGTATCGCCGCGCGCTTGACAAACGGGGAATAGAGTTTGACCCCTTGCTCGTAATCGACAGTCATGATAACACGGGGCAGTCGGGCTATTTAGCTATCCGCCGGCTTCTCATTGAGAGGGAATCGGCCGCTCTTGCCCCCCCGAGCGCCCTTGTCGCCGCTAATGTATCAATTACTATGGGCGTGATGAAATACCTGTATCAGCATAATATCCGCGTGCCCGACGATATTTCGGTAATCGGCCACGAAGATTCTGTGATGTACAGCTACGCCTCTCCGGCACTAACCGCCATAAATATCCGCAAAGAAATGACCGGTATCGCAGCGGCCGATCTGATGATACGCCGCCTTGCAGGTAACAACTCGGGCTTTCCGGTCAGCCGCTTTATAGAACCTACGCTGACCGAGCGTGAATCGGTCAGAAAATATCCCGGACACAACTAATCTGAATTTAAAATACGAAAGGAGATAAATTTAGTGTTCACAAGAGTAATGGCGATATTTCTTTTGGTTCTGATGTTAATCCCGCTTGCCGCCTGCATGAATGAAGGCAAGGAGAAGGAGACATTGGCGCCCGACTCGTACACAGATAGCAAGGCAACATCGGGCGAGGAGGACGATATGTACGACGAGCATGGTTTCCTGCTTGACAGGCTGCCCGACGACATTGACTTCGGCGATTCCGAGGTGGTTTTGCTTTATTGGTCAGACCGGCAATACCAAGAGTTTTTTGCTGAAACCATGACAGGCGACAATATTAACGACGCGATTTTTTATCGCAATCTTACAGTTGAGGAGCGAATCGGCGGCAGAGTTAAGTATGTAGGCGAGCTTGGAGATGCCGCTTATTACACCGCATTTGCCCAAAAGGTTATCAATGATATCACCGCGGGAGCGAGCGAGATTGATATAGCGGCGGGATACAGCCTTGCAAATGCTTCTCTTGCCGTTAAGGGGTATTGCGAGGATCTGATGCAATATGACGATGTGTTCTCCTTTGATCTGCCCTGGTGGCCCTCAAAAATGGTTAAGGAAGCGACCATTTCAAATAAGCTTTATTTTGCCACAGGTGATATCTCAACAAACCTTATCCTCATGCTTCAGGCTACATATTTTAATAAGAATATGATTGTTGATCTCAATCTTGAATCTCCCTATGAGCTGGTACGTAACGGCAGCTGGACGCTTGACAAGTTGATTGAGATGTCTGCCGGTCAGTACTCCGACTTCAACGGAAACGGTTTCTCGGACGAGGGTGATATTTTCGGCTTTACTCTGTCCTCAACCTCCAATGCCTATGATACCGCCTTCTACGGCGCCGGTCTTATTACGATGGAGAAAGACGAAAATGACATACCCTATATCTCTGATAAGTGGAACAGTGAGAAGACGAACAATGTACTCTCGAAGCTTTGCAGCTTTTTCTATGATAGCGGCGATGTTTATGCTGATGTCGGAACAAAAATATTTGCCGACGGTCGCTGCCTCTTTGAATTTGCGTCTCTGAACGCGGCCTTTATAAGCTTTGTGGGGCTTGATTTTTATGGTATAGTCCCGCCTCCGAAGTACGATGAGTATCAGGATGAATATGTGACCGCCGTCTCGACTCCGCACACACTCTATTCTATATCTCAGAGCTCGGATAAAAAGGAGCAGTGCGCCTATCTTATTGAATGCTTTGCCTCGGAAGGGCATCGTCAGGTTACCCCCGAGGTCTTTAACATTACTCTTCAGACCAAATACGCCTCCGATGAGGATACCGGCATGATGCTCGATATTCTGCGAGACGGTGTTGTGTTTGAGGTGGGCAAATCCTTCTCATATGCCTTTGGAAAGCTGACATACAGCATTTGGCGCAATTGCCTCAAGAATAATAATCCGAATTTTGCGTCTGCTTTTAAAGGCCAATCAAGAGTTGTTGAAAACTATCTTCAAAAATTCATTTCGGACTTTTCTGATTAATCAAATATCTTAACATTGTTAACGCGCCTCGGTTCAAACTGCTATATTTATTAAATAAATATAATTAAATTTAGAAAGGAAAAATCATGAAAAGAATTACCGCATTGTTCCTCGTCCTTACAACGCTTGTGATGTTCTCGCTTCTCACTATTAACACATCGGCAGCACCCTGGGACGGGACGACAATCGATGTCTCATGGTATAACACCAACGACACCGAGTTTACCCTCACCGAAGGGGCGCAATTAGCGGGGCTTGCCGCGATAGTTAATGGCACAGCCACCGGTATCACCGCCGATGCTTTCACGGGCAAAACCGTTATCCTCGGGGCCGACATCGACCTTGGGGGAAAAGATTGGTTTCCGATCGGAACCACTTCCGGAGCCTCGACCAAATTCGACGGCACAATCGACGGCAGAGGCCACACGATTAGCAATCTGACCATTAACTTTTCCTCAACCGAGGTTGTGGGAAATCGTGTGGGATTTGTCGGGCGTCTTTCGGGAGCCATGAAGGATATCAACTTTGTAGGCGCCAGTGTAATTACCACGATGGGCTGCTATTCGGGAATCGCGACCGGAATTGTTGAGGGTGGATCTATTTCGCGCTGCACTATCGACCTCACCTCGTCGGTCGAGAGCTACACCTCGGCTAACGGCGGATTTGCCGGACGGGTTCAGGCCGGCGGCGTTATAGACTCCTGCGTAAACCACGCAAGGATTGTGGGTTATCCTCAGGCCGGCAAAACAGGAAACATACTGGTAGGCGGTATTGTCGGAATGGTTGAGCAAGACGGCAGCACTGTCAAATACTGTGTTAACTACGGTGAGGTAGTTGTGTTAGCGGGTTCCGAAACCCCCTCGAACTCAGCAGGAGGCGGAATTGCTGCCTACATGAATCTCGGAAACGTACTTAACTGCGTAAACTATGGAAATGTCAGCACCGACTATCTGAAGATCAACGCCTCGGGCGCCTCGGGAATTGTCGGCAGATTCCATAAAAGCCCGGGTTCAGTTGTCAAAAATTGCTATAATTTCGGAGAGGTTACCGGTAAGGATGGTGATCTAACACAAACCGGCCTTATAATCGGAAACCCTGCTTTTATCGCAACAGTCGAGAATTGCTTCTCAACACCGCACGGAAACCTCGGCCTGAACGGTACAACCTTTGCCGACGGATTTGCAATGGTCGATTCTAAAATTATCGCTAAAACAGATGCGGGCTATGCCGAGATGGAAGCCGCCGCACAGGCTATCATTAACAGTATTAATGAAGTTCCGCTTCAATTGACTGTTCACTATGTCTTCGCAGACGGAACAAAGGCGGCTGACGACAAAGTGGCAGACTATAAAGAGGGCGACGAATACAGTGTAGACTCGCCGACGGTTACCGGATATTCACCCGATAAAGAGATTGTCAGCGGCAAGTTTGCAAAAGAATCAATAGAGGTTACTGTTACATACACAATAAAAAGCTTTGAGCTTACAATTGAGTATGTCTATGAAGCAGACGGCTCAAAGGCGGCTGAATCTCATGTTGAAACACAGACATACGGCACAGAGTATAGCGTTAAATCCCCCGAGATTGCGGGATTTAAGCCAAACTATGAGCTTGTTGAAGGCAAATTTGAATCCAACAAGAAAATAACAGTCAAATACAAGGCGGTCGAAGAGGAAACAGAAGACGGCAAGGGCGCCCAGACCCAAGGCCCGGCAGAGGAGACAACAAAGCCCGAGGGCTCGGGCGGGTGCAAGTCCTCGCTGAGCGCCGGAGCAGCCTTTGTCGCTATAACTGCGATATTCGGCTCTGCCATAGCCATCAAAAAGCGTGACTGATAAGAGGCCATAAAAACAGAAGGGGGAACCTTTTATAAAAGGTTCCCCCAAAAAATCTCGACCTTTACAGGACCAGTGAAGGAGGAGAATATACGCGGGTTTTCATTTCGGCATCGAGCATATAAAGTCCTTTAGGATCCTTGCCGAAAAGATCATATTTATTGATATTATCCTCGGCATTCATTTCTTCCTCGCCCTGCTCCTTTATAAACCAATTGAGGAACTCGATAGTGCGAAAGTCTTTGACCTTGGTTGCCGCCTCGTAGATATTGTTGATTGAGGCAGTTACATACTGCTCATGCTCAAGTGATTTTACCAGCGGGTCGCGGAAGTCGGAGTAGGTAGCATCAGGAGCGGCTATCGCGCTTGATACCACCGACTCGGCGTTGTTGAGCAGGTATTGACGGATAAGCATTGCGTGAGATTCCTCTTCTTTTGCCTGCACTAAAAACCAGTTTTCATATCCGTTAAGATTATTATCGGCATAATAGTTGGCAAAATCAAGATAAAGGTAGGCTGAGAAAAATTCTTTGTTGATCTGCTCATTTAGCAGTTTTACGATTGTTTTGTCCAGCATTTTCATAATTCCTTTCTATGCAATTATTATTATTTTAAATTGTTTCTTGCGGCCCCCACAAGAGCGTCGAGCAGGCCGCTGATTGCTTTTTTTGTTTTCTCATCGGTAAGATTTAGGTCTGCGTCAAACTTTGTGTGCGCCGCCGATATAAAAACCTCGGGGCGATTTAGAGCAAGAAGATTGAGGCAGACGCACACCTGCCGCAGATGATACTGGACCCGGGCTCCGCCGAGCATTCCGGGAGATGCACTCATTATGCCAAGCGGCTTGCCCGAGAGGGGCATGGTGTCGGCGCGCGAGGCCCAGTCGAGCGCATTTTTGAGCACGGGAGGAATTGAGTAGTTATATTCGGGTGTTGAGATGAGCAGCGCATCGGCCTCCTTAATTTTTCCGAGGAAATCGGCAACCGGTGCCGGGAGAGTTTTTCCCTCAAGATCCTCGTTAAAGAAGGGAATTTCGGAAAGATCTAAAATCTGGAACGAGACTCCTGCCGGGATTAGTTTGGCGGCCGCCCTGAGAGCCGACATATTATAGGATTTCTTTCGCAGGCTTCCGCTAAATGCGACGATTTTAATTTTTTTGTCCATTATCATAACCTCCCCCCCGCTTGATAAGCGGTTTTAATTTTTGATTTTTCGTGATTTAGACCAATTGTTTTTTTTGACCAGCGCTTATATATATTATACCGTCCGTGGGTTGTATTGTCAAGCATAGTTTTTTAGTAGGTATATTGTTTTTTGTTGTGGCGTTATTTTGACCACTCGCTGCTTTTGTATTTATTGTATATAAACTTGTAGACGACAATCAGAACAACAATTCCGGGAAAAGCCACAATCACCAACAAAACCGCCACCGCCATAGCGCTAAAGAGCGATAATATTCCCGCGATGAAATAGTTTTTTTCAGACCTCCTCCTGTTCAGCTCTTTGCTGCGCTTGGATATGGTTCATCAGTTTTTTGTTGAATTCCTCGGCGGTGTTGTAGCCCATCTTTTTGAGGCGATTGTTCATTGCCGCAATTTCTATGATGATGGCAAGGTTGCGGCCGGGCTTGACCGGAATGGTGATGCACGGCAGTTCAATTCCGAGAATATCGGTCTTTTCTTCGTCAAGGCCGAGGCGATCATACATTTTTCCCTGAACCCAATGCTCAAGATTGATGACAAGATCAATTTTTTCGGTATTATTAACCGCGTTCATGCGGAAAAGCCGGCGAACGTCGGCAATCCCGATGCCCCACAACTCAACATAATGCCGGATTATCTCGGGTGCGCTGCCGACAAGAGCCTTGGCCGAGACTCTTTTGATTTCAACCGCATCGTCTGCGATAAGCCTGTGGCCACGCTTTACAAGCTCAATGGCCGTCTCGCTCTTGCCGACACCACTCTCGCCAAGCAGGAGCAACCCTTCACCGTAGACCTCGACGAGAACGCCATGCCGTGTGATACGGGGGGCTAAATGCAGGTTTAGCGAGGCGATAAGCGAGGCCATAAGCTGGCTGGTTTTTTCTTTTGAGCGGAGTATCGGAACACCGGCAGCCTTAGCGTCTGACACGAAATCGTCATACACTTCAAGATTTGTACTTATAATAATTGCTATCGGCTTTTTATTGATAAAATTTTCTATAGCGCGCGCTCTGGCCTGGCTGTCAAGCCTTGAGAGATATTGAAACTCTGCTTTGCCAATAATTTGTATGCGGCTTGGCTCAAAGAGCTCAAAGAAGCCTGCCAGTGCAAGTCCCGGACGGTTGACCTCCGGATTGGTTATTAGAACATTTCGAGTGGGAAGGGTTATCTCCTCAAGGCTGAATTCGTCAATCAGTTTTTTGAGCGGTATTGAATATCCGGAGTTCATCTTATCAATCCTTTCCGCGGTCGTTCCCGCATCCGGGCGTGGGCTGCCCGGTAAATATTTAAACAAAAGCATATTATCCCAATCATTCTACCACAAAACGTATCGATTTGAAATACCCCCCGGAGAATATTTTTTCAAAACCCGAGATAGTTTGAGAGTATTCATAAAATTGTCACAATATTGTGCTAAAATATAATAATACACTATGCAAAGAGAAACCCGAAAGGATGTTTTAGTATGAAATATACAAGAGTGCGCGCCGCGGCGCTTATTCTCATCTCGGCGCTGCTGCTTTCCTTGGCCGGATGCTCTGCGTCAAGACCGATAAAGGGAAGCGATCAGGAACTTGCCGTAGTGGGTCAGGTAGCCGGTTTTGATGTGCTTTATGAGGAGTTGCGATATGTGACGCTCAATTATAAAAAACAATTTGAACTCGAATACGGAGAGGGTATTTGGGGGGACGAGGGGTTGGCAGAGGAACATCGAGCCGAGCTAGAACGCCTTGTCTTTAAGAATATCACTGCAAATTACGCCGTGCTCTCGCTTTGCTCCGAGGTTTCAATAAGCATTGATGAGAAGTCTATAGCCGATGCGGTTGATAATTATATAGCAGATTTTGTAAAGCAGCTTGGCGGGCGCGGCGAATATAAGGCGGCGCTTAAAGAGTATTATATGACAGACCATTTTATGCGCTTCACCATCGGGGTCGACTACTGCCAGAACGAGCTGTTTTACGTTTATTCGGATGACCTCGGCCTTATTGAAACCGACGAGGAGACTATATATAATTATATAATGGACGGGAATTTCGTGCGAACGCTGCACGTCTTTATCTCGAACGACAAGGGTGACGATATTGACGAAAACCGAAAAAAGGCCGAGGAAGTACTCGAACAGATTCGCTCGGGCACAGATATTAAAACACTTATCGGCAGCTCGGTTAACGAGGACTTCTCGCTAACCACGACCAACGGTTATTATTTCACGCGCGGAGAGATGATAAAATCATATGAGGAAGCAGCCTTTTCACTCGATATTGGGGATGTGAGCGACATAGTCGAGACAGACACAGGCTTCTTTGTGATAGAGCGGCTCGCGCTTGACGAAAAGTATGTCATTGCAAACCTTGCAACTCTTAAAGAACAGTATCAATATGCCATATTCAACGGCTATATCGACCAGCGGCAGTCAGAGCTTTCAATCACGCTCAATGAATTTGGCAAAAGCCTTGATTTGACAAAGATAAACTAAGACCAAATGAAAACAGGGGATTGAAATGAATCGCAGATTACGTAGAAAGGTGCGTGTCGGGGTACACTCGACCGCCGAGGAAAGAACAAAAATCGGCAAAACTTTGATTATCGCGCTAGTGGTGCTCACCGCCGTTGTGATTCTCACGGTTGTCTGGGGGAATCATCTAAAGGAAAAAGCCGCCGACTCCGAGGAGAAGGGCGGGCGAGATAATTTATCTGTCGGTGCGGGCGGGCTTTTATTTGAGAGCTCCTCCGGCCAAGCAACCTTCCGGCCGTCGGGCAACCTTCCGGCATCGGTGCCGGTAGTGCGTGCGAGATATGTTATCCTCTCAAGCTCAGCGCATATAGACTGGAGCGCTCGAGCCGCAGACTATAAGAAAAACGGGGTCACCGCCCTCTCGCTTGTCCTGTATTATGGAGGCGGAAAGGTGAATTTCGAGTCAAAAATCGCGCAGGCGATGTCGTATCAGCCCTCCGACACATCCACAACAAACCTAAATGAGGCTATCGGTGTTCTTGATGTGGCAGGAATATACACAAGCGGATGCTTCTATGTCAACCATACCTCAAAATCAACCTCCGGACTTGTTTGTATATACCGCGCCTATGAAGCGGCCCTTGCCGCCGAGGCGGCCGGCGCAGGAATTTCGGACATTCTTATTTTCGGTTTTGGAGCGGGAGAGGTATCTGAGGCACAGGCCTTTATTGATGAGGTTCGCGGGCTTAACAGCTCGGCCACGCTTGGAATTGCTCTTGGATATAACGAGGTGAGTGCTTCCTCGGCCGATAAAATTTTTGCAGACCTTGCTGCCTCGGCAAGTTTCCTTGCGCTTGATTTCTCAGAGATTCGGGA
Source organism: Eubacteriales bacterium (assembly GCA_050309735.1). Lineage (GTDB taxonomy): Bacteria > Bacillota > Clostridia > Oscillospirales > CAG-272 > UMGS1002. The sequence goes on along the minus strand of JBNRMS010000010.1, from coordinate 8,641 downwards.
TGGTGCGGTGCTCATGTCCGAGATTGAGAAGGCGAGCGGTTATATTAAGGACTATAATCTGCGGCTTGTGATTTCCGACACTCTCATGGCAGCTGCAGAAGATCTCGCCGATGCGGGGTATGACAACTGGCAGATGGTGCCATGAGAATTTATGGTTAATATCGGCATATAATTTACAGGGGTGAATGACTTGAAAAAACCTGAATTGCTTTCCCCCGCGGGGAATTTTGAAAAGCTAAAGGCAGCGCTCCTCTATGGGGCAGATGCTGTTTATGTCGGCGGCTTGAGTTTCGGTATGCGTTCGGCGAGCGACAATTTTAGCGACGCCGAGCTTAAAGCGGCAATAAAATACACTCACGAGGCGGGGAGGAAGATATATGTTACGGTTAACACACTGCCACGCGGAAGCGAATACCCGGCGCTTCGGAAATATCTCGGGCTTCTGGGCGAGATAAGGCCTGATGCCATTATTGTCGCCGACCTTGGCGTTCTCACCGAGGCGCGGGAGATTATCCCCCACATTCCGATTCATATTTCAACACAGGCGAGCATTATGAGCCCGGCGGCGGCAAGAGTCTATGCCGCGCTCGGCGCTTCGCGTCTGGTGCTTGCGCGCGAGCTGTCGCTCGGCGAAATTTGCGCAATAAGAGAGGCTTTGCCCGAGGATGTCGAGCTTGAAGCCTTTGTGCATGGCTCGATGTGTGTTTCCTACAGCGGCCGCTGTCTTCTCTCAAACCATCTTACCGGACGCGACGCCAACCGCGGCGAGTGCGCCCAGCCCTGCCGCTGGAATTATGTCCTCTATGAAGAAAAGCGGCCGGGGCAGGCGATTCCGATTGAGCAGAGCGAATATGGAACCTTTGTTATGTCCTCAAAGGATATGTGCCTTATCGAGCATATACCCGAGCTGGTTGAAGCCGGGATTTCCTCCTTCAAGATTGAGGGGCGGGTTAAGAGCGCGTATTACACCGCTGTGACCACAAACGCATACCGCTTAGCGATAGATTCATTTTTTGCAGACCCCGCGGGTTATGTCTTTAATCCGGCGCATCTTGCTGAGCTTGAGAGCGTGTCTCATCGCGAGTACTGCACCGGCTATTATCTTGACTCACCGAGCGAGAATCCGCAGATCTCGTCTGCCTCGGGGCATAGCCGCGAGAAGGCCTACTTGGCAACTGCTCTTGAAGCCCCGCCGACGGGGATTCCGGGCGGCATACCCGCTGAGAATAAAGACGGGCGGCTTAGCTTTTTTGTTCAGCGCAACAAGGTGAGCGCAGCTTCTATTGTCGAGATAATCACGCCGGGGCAGCTCGGCCGCGCTTTTGTTGTCAGCGAGATGTATGACGAGCAAGGCTCGCCTATCAGAGCGACGCCCCACCCGGGAATGCGCTACTTCGCCCGTGTGCCTTTTGCCGTTAGCCCCGGGGATATTATGAGGGCGGGGAATTAAAAACGCACGCGACAAATTGCAAATTATGAGAGGAGCTTTATGATAGTTAAAATACTTGTTGCTCTGCTTTATGGAATTGTCGAGGGGATCACCGAGTGGCTGCCCGTCAGCTCAACGGGGCATTTAATACTTCTGCGTGAATTTGTAGGTCTTGAGGTGGGCGTAGAGCTTGGGGCGGCATTTGCAGACGAATTTTGGGAGATGTTCGGGGTGGTGATTCAGCTCGGCGCGATCCTTGCCGTTGCCGTCACCTTTTTTCGCGCGCTCAATCCCTTCTCAGGTTCAAAGGACAGTGCGGAAAAGCGCGACACATGGAGCATATGGCTCAAAATTCTGATTGCGAGCATTCCGGCGGCCGCCGCCGGACTTCTACTTGACAAAGTAATCGAAAAACTCACCGGCCGCGATATAGACGGCTGGCTTTATAATGCTTGGGTTGTGTCTGCGGCTTTGATTATTTATGGTTTGCTTTTTATCATAATCGAGAGGGCACATTCCGGGAAAAAACCTAAAATCAAGAGTGTCGGCGCGATATCGAATCACACTGCCTTTCTTATCGGCGTCTTTCAAATGCTCGCGATAATTCCCGGCACCTCGCGATCTGGCTCGACAATACTCGGCTCAATATTGCTCGGAGTTTCGCGCACGGCCGCGGCCGAGTTTTCCTTTTTCATGGCGCTGCCCGCAATGGCGGGCGCCAGCCTTATTAAAACCTATGGTTTCTTCGATTATATCGCCGAGAACTCTATCACCGTGCCCGGCGAGGCGTGGCTGATTCTTTTTGTGGCCTCGCTCGCCGCCTTTGTTGTTTCGATGATATCTATCAGATTTCTTTTGGATTTTGTAAAGCGGCACACATTCTCGTCCTTCGGGATTTATCGTATTGCGCTGGGCGCGATTGTGCTGCTCTATTTTGTTTTTGCTTGACCGATATGGAAAAATTAAAGATTGCTTACCCCGTGATAGTAGAGGGGAAATATGACCGGCTTCGCCTGATTTCAGTGGCCGAGGCGCAAATAATCACAACCGAGGGTTTTGGAATTTTCAGAAAATCCGAGAAGGCGGCGCTTATCCGAGCGCTGGCCGAAAAAAGCAGAATAATTGTTCTGACAGACAGCGACGGCGCGGGCGGCGTTATTCGTTCGCGCATCTCGCAGCTTGTGCCGCGCGAGCGATTGATACAGCTATATATCCCCAAAATAGAGGGGAAGGAGCGCCGCAAGGCCTCCCCGTCTGCCGAGGGGACGCTCGGGGTTGAGGGAATGGAATCGGGGCTTCTGCGCCAACTGCTCAAACCCTATTCAGATCCGAGGGCTCTTGACGCGATTTATGAGAACCCTCTCTCAAAAACCGACTTTTACATCGACGGTCTTTCGGGGGGGGAGGGAAGCGCGGCGCGGCGCGATGCTTTTGCAAAAAAGCTGAACCTGCCGCCCGGTATGAGCGCAAACGCACTTCTTGCGGCGGCAAGACTGATTTGTCCTTATGAAAAATATCTCTCACTTGTGGGAAGAGTTGATAATCAGAGTTCTGACTGATACTAACCCCAGATTAAAAACAATATATAACAACAATCGCGGAACGGGCAGAACCGTTCACTACAAGAAATTTGCCGTCTGGGGATGCACGGTAATACGGTTGAATCTGTAGGGGCGAACAGTGTTCGCTCGTAAACAAACAATTTTCACAGGTTCCAACGCTGGCGCCTGTCGCGGACGAGCAAGGCTCGCCCCTACACGAAATTCCGCAGGGGCAACGAACGGTAGACCCCTGAGCACGCCCTCTTCTGTGTTGACTTTTTAATGGGGAATAGTATGAAATCGTGCACTATAAGTTTTATGAAGTTAATCCGGGGGAGCTTTTTTAGAAAAGCTCCCCCGGCGTGTTTTTTGTGCCACGCCTTATCTGTATTTTATCCGCGCAGCTATTTATTACTTTGGTTAATTATTCTAAATTCACACCTGCCCGGCGCAGGGCAGCGACAAGGATTGGGATGAGGATTATCTGTATTATTATTCCCGGGGCGGCAACAGTTACGGCGCCTGCCCAGAAAGCGGCGAAAGTGAAGGTGGTGTTTTGGATTCCGGCGATGATAAACTGGGCGGCGCCCGAAATAAGCCTGCCGATAATCATTGAGAGGATTAGCGATATATAGATATAAGGAATCTTTCGGGGCAGAATGCGATAAAGGAGACCCGAGAAGGCGCCGTATGCAGCAAGCTCAAAGGACATCGCAACTCCGGTGGGGAGAAGGGGAGGCATGCCTGTAGTCGAGCTGAGCAGCGGCGCGGCAAGCCCAACGGCAAGCCCCCATGGCCAGCCGCAGACAAAACCGCAGAGGATTACCGGAATGTGCATCGGCAGAATCATGCGGCCGAACTGCTGAATATGCCCGCCCGTCATCGGGAGGAGCAGCGCGAGCGCGAGAAACATAGCCGAGAAGGTGAGTTTTCTTATGTATGGCCTTGCGAAAATTGTTTTTTTCATTTGTTGTTCCCTTTGCTGATATGATAGATATATAATACTATTCTCTGGCGCTTATGTCAACCATGAATTTTCCGTGCTCCGGCCGAATCATATTAAAATATATTGACAAAACTGTTCGGCTGGTCTATCATTGAATAGAACTTAAAGCCGAAAAGGAAAAAATAAAATGAAGATAATAGATTTGACACACACAATATCTCCCGATATGCCGGTCTATCCCGGCATGGACGCGCCAAGATTCTCTTCCTTTGGTTCATACGAGAAATACGGTTACAGCGAAACAGCGCTCGGTATGCTCTCGCACACGGGAACCCATATCGATGCACCGCGACACATCTTTCCCGGCGGCAAGCCGCTTGAGGACTTTGCGCTCTCCTATTTTGTCGGCTGCGGGCTTGTGATTGACGCCACAGACCTCGGCGAGGGTGGATTTATCGGCATGACGCATCTTCAGCGGTATGGCGCGGCACTTGATGAGGCAGAGTTTCTTCTTTTTCACACCGGTTGGGAGAGGCGCTGGGGTAGCGATTCATATTTCGGTGAATATCCGGTGATAGACAGCGAGGTTGCTGACTATCTGCTCACCTCAGGTAAGCGCGGGGTAGGGCTTGACGTCGTGAGCCTTGACCCGGTTTGTGACAAAAACCTCACGCTCCACAAAAAGCTGCTCGGAGGAGGGCGGGATTTTATAATTATCGAAAATCTATGCAATCTTGGCCTTATCGGAAACCAGCTTTTCACGCTTGCCGCTCTGCCCCTCAAATTCAGGGATTCCGACGGCGCTCCTGCGAGAGTGGCAGCGATTTTGGGTTGACCTAAAAAATGAACATATAAAAAGCCGCCCAAAAAGTTGTCGGTAGTTTTTGGGGTTATAGGATATTACGAAAACAAAAGATGGGAAGCCGGAATAGGGCTTCCCATCTATCTTACTCTTTGTTCTGTTCTTTGTCTGCGTCAACCCCGCCTTAGTGATTCACCTCGGGAATCCCCGCGAATCCTGCCTCAAGATCTTTGTCGGAGGGGATATAGTCGGACATATTGCCGTCGTTGAATTTTTCGTAGGCGGTCATGTCGAAATATCCGGTTCCTGTAAGGCCAAAGATAATGTTTTTTGCCTCTCCGCTCTCGCGGCAGAGCAATGCCTCATCAATTGCAGCCTTGATTGCGTGGCTGCTCTCGGGGGCGGGAAGTATGCCCTCTGTGCGGGCGAAGAATTCGGCAGCCTCAAAAACCTGTGTCTGCTCGACGGCGCGAGCCTCCATCAAGCCGTCGTGGTAGAGCTGCGAGAGAATCGAGCTCATGCCGTGGTAGCGCAGGCCACCGGCATGGTTTGGCGCCGGGATAAAGCCCGAGCCGAGGGTGTACATTTTAGCGAGTGGGGTTACCATTCCGGTGTCGCAAAAATCATAGACATATTTGCCCCTTGTCAGCGAGGGGCAGGAGGCCGGTTCAACGGCGATTATGCGGTAGTCAGCCTCGCCGCGAAGCTTTTCTCCCATAAAGGGCGATATAAGGCCGCCAAGATTCGAGCCGCCGCCGGCACAGCCGATGATTATATCGGGTTTTATGCCGTATTTATCGAGCGCTGTCTTTGTTTCAATGCCGATAACCGACTGATGCAGCAGAACCTGATTAAGCACGCTGCCGAGCACATAGCGGTATCCCGGCGTTGAGAGCGCAACCTCGACCGCCTCGGAGATTGCGCAGCCGAGCGAACCTGTGGTTCCCGGGAATTTTTTGAGCATGTCGCGGCCGACATTTGTTTTATCCGAGGGCGATGGGGTTACATTTGCGCCATATGTGCGCATGACCTCACGCCGGTGCGGCTTCTGCTCGTAGCTGACCTTGACCATGAAAACCTTGCAATCAAGGCCGAAATAGGCGCAGGCCATCGAGAGAGCTGTTCCCCACTGTCCGGCTCCGGTTTCGGTGGTGACGCCGATAAGACCCTGCTCTTTGGCATAATAGGCCTGTGCTACGGCCGAATTGAGCTTATGGCTGCCCGAGGTGTTGTTTCCCTCGAATTTATAATAGATATGCGCTGGCGTGCCAAGCTTTTCCTCAAGGCAATAGGCGCGGACAAGAGGGGCGGGGCGATACATCTTATAAAAATCCCGGATAGGCTCGGGGATTTCAATTAAGCGGTCTGTGTCGTTTAGCTCCTGGCTGACAAGCTCGTCGCAGAAAACGGCCGACAGTTCCTCAGCCGTCATCGGCTTATGCGTGCCGGGATTGAGCAGAGGAGCCGACTTGTTTTTCATGTCTGCGCGGACGTTGTACCAGTATTTCGGTATCTCGCTCTCATCAAGGTAAATCTTGTAGGGGATGGCAGGTTGTTTCATTGTTTTTTCTCCTTTCGGTTTTTTGTCGTGGGTGCTGGGAGAATAAAAACAAAAAACTCCCGTCCCACATGTTTCTCATGCTGGGACAGGAATAAAAATCCTGCGGTGCCACCCGGCTTGACGCGAATATACCGCGTCCGCTTTGAGCATACGGCAAAAAGCTATATGCGGGCATTTCTTAACGGTGTGCCGCACCGGCTTGCTTAATTCGGTTTCCCGTTTCGGCTTGCCCTCAAAAGCCCATTCGCCCGGCGACTCTGTACCGCACTCCCACCAACGGCGGCTCTCTGTGTCAGCGACTTACCGGATTACTTGCTCTTTCTCATCGGTTTGGGAAGATTATAACATACAGTACTCGGGCTGTCAATATGTGAAAAATACAAATTCCCGAGCAGGTAGTGGGGGGAGTTTGGTGCAAATTGATATTTTTTGAGCTGTTGGATATAAGCTATTGAAAAACAGGATGAAATAAAGTAAAATAATAAATATTTTAGCGGTTTTTATGCTCATAAAATATGCAACGAAAGAGAGCGCAGCACAGTCAGAAAAAATGTAGAAATCGCAAGAAGTTTGACAAAACCGACACAAAAACATTGACACAAGAGGCGCTTTGTGTTATATTATTAAGGTGAACAGCGGTGTTCACTGTAGGAAAAATTAGGTGTTTCATGCAGTGATACCGTTTATTGTTTTAAAAACAGAGCGCTTTATATATGGAGGCAGTATGGCGAAACAAACGGTAGTAATCCTCGATTTCGGGGGACAATACAAGGAGCTTATCGCGCGCAGGGTTAGGGAATGCGGCGTTTATTCGGTTATAGTGCCGTACGACATACCGCCCGCCGAGCTTGCCGCCCTCTCACCGGCCGGGATTATACTCACCGGCGGGCCTGACAGTGTGTATCGGGAAAAAGCTCCGGTTTGCGACAGGTCGGTTTTTGATATGGGTATTCCGGTTCTCGGAATCTGCTATGGGATGCAGCTTATCTGCCGGATGCTCGGCGGCGAGGTGAGTCGCGGCCAGAGCAGTGAATATGGTGTAACTGACGCTATTCTTGACACAGAATCTCCGCTTTTTTACGGGCTTGAGAGAGAGCAGCGCGTTTTGATGAGCCACACCGATATGGTGAGAATGCTCCCGGAGGGCTTCGAGTCTATCGCGCACACGCAAAATTGCCCTGTGGCCGCGGTTGGTAACAACGAGTTGAAAATATATGGGGTGCAGTTCCATCCCGAGGTTGAAAACACCAAAGAGGGAAAGGCGATTGTTAATAATTTCCTCTATCGCGTCTGCCGCGCCGCGGGAGACTATTCAATGCAGGATTATCTTGAGACTGAAATAGCCAAGGTGCGTGAACAGGTTGGGAAAAAACGTGTTCTGCTCGGTCTTTCGGGCGGGGTTGACTCCTCTGTGGCCGCGGCACTCCTCTCTGAGGCTTTGCCCGGTCAGCTGATATGCGTCTTTGTTGACCACGGCTGTATGCGGCTTGGCGAGCCTGAGCAGGTTCGAGCCGTATTTGAGAAGCGCAATCTTAATCTTATACACGTTGATGCGAGCGAGCGCTTCCTATCAAAGCTTGCCGGGGTTACCGATCCTGAGCAGAAGCGCAAGATTATCGGGCATGAGTTTGTCCGCACATTTGAGAACGAGGCAAGAAAGCTTGGCTGCCCGGAATTCCTCGCGCAGGGAACCATTTATCCCGACATAGTTGAGTCGGGCAAGAATAAATCGGCGGTTATTAAGAGCCATCATAATGTCGGGGGTCTGCCGGAAGACCTCGGATTTGAAGGGGTGGTCGAGCCGCTCGCAGGTCTTTTCAAAGATGAGGTGAGGCGGCTTGGAATCATGCTTGGGCTTCCACGCGACTTGGTATATCGCCAGCCCTTCCCGGGTCCGGGGCTTGCGATTCGGATTATCGGAGAGGTCACAAAAGAAAAGCTTGACATCCTCCGCGAGGCTGATTTTATTGTTCGCGAGGAAATAGGGCGCTCGCGCGTGAAGGCTGACCAGTATTTTGCCGTGCTCACCGACACGCGGAGTGTCGGCGTGATGGGAGACACTCGCACATATGATCATCTTCTGGCCATTCGAGCCGTTCGCACAAACGATTTTATGACCTGCGAATACGCGCGACTCTCGCACACTCTTCTCTCGCGCATATCCTCAAGGATAACCAATGAGGTGCGGGGGATAAACCGGGTGGTTTATGACATTACCTCAAAACCTCCGGCGACTATCGAGTGGGAGTAACTGCATAAAAGCCGGAAGTCCAGTAAAATCAAGGACTTTCGGCTTTGTTTTTTCAAAAAGCGTACCGGAATCGTTCCACTTATTTTTTTTCGGTCATTTTTTCGGCATTTT
>JBNRMS010000009.1:0-9303 GCA_050309735.1 Eubacteriales bacterium | reverse complement strand
CCCCGCGGTCGGCGTCGCGAAATTTTCCAAACTCCACTCCGCTACGCTCCGTTACGTTTGGAAAATTCCATTAAACGAGGTGTCATGATAAATCTGAAATTTGTGTCTTGACAAGGGGGACAGTTTATGGTGTCCGGAGTTCGACTCTCCGATGGGTCACCAAAGGCAAAAACAAAAAAGCCCTACACTACTCAATTATATGAGTGGTATAGGGCTTTTTATTTTTTCTACATCCGGGCTTGCTTGCGAGTATCGCATGGCATAAAAATAATTTGTTAAGATAAGTGCAATAGTTTTGCTATATTATTGACTTCTCTATTGCGATATGATATCATTACAAAGTGTTACTATAAATTAAAATAATACGGTAAAAGGAAGTGTAATTGTCTATGAATGTTGTTATCAAAAAATACATATGCCTTATTTTAGCGTCTTTAATTTTAGTTGTTCTATTAGGCTCTTGTGTTGCCCAGGGCGAGGACTACAGCGAAACCACAGTCAGATTTGAGAGCGACACAGCGCCCGAAACCGAAAGCCCTTATGACAAAAACGGTTTTTATAAAGACAGCCTTCCCGAGGACTTGAAACTTGGGGGAAGAAAGGTCACAACCCTTTATTGGAGCGACGTTGAGCATGAGGAGTTCAAGAGCGAAGCGATGAACGGCGAGCTTGTGAATGATGCTATATACAATAGAAATTTAAAAATTGAGGAGAGGCTTGATATCAAGCTCGATTATGTCGGGCGCCCTGGGAATGCCGGCAATAATAACGGCTTTACCGAATATGCAAGAAGCAATATATTAGCAGCAACAAACGATTTTGATATAATAGCGACATACAGCCGAACGGCGGCTAACTTAGCCTCGAACAATTTAACAGAGGATCTTTTCGAGTTAGACTATCTGGATTTCAGCAAACCCTGGTGGCCTGAGGATCTTACAAACACGGCGACAATAAAGAACAAGTTGCTTTTCTGTTCGGGTGACATATCGGCAAATATGCTTTACATGATGTATGTTACCTTTTACAATAAAGATTTGATTGCTCAGTATAATCTTGAAAATCCACATGATCTTGTCGAGAAAAATGAGTGGACAATCGACAAGATGTTTTCAATGACCGCGGGGACCTATATTGATTTGAACGCAAACCAGAAAAAAGACGCTTCCGATCAATATGGGCTTATTGATACAAATCGCAACCTTGACGCTCTTTTTATCGGCAGCGGACTGATAACCATTGAGAAGGACGCCGAGGATGTCCCGATTATATCCCCTCTTTTCGGAAGTGAGAAAGCACAGGATCTTGTGACAAAAATCTGCGACGCCTATTATTCAACCGACGACTGCTTCTATAACGACAACGCTAAAGAAGCGCTCGAATCATACGGAGCGGGGAGGGGGATATTTATAGTTGAGCGCTCAAGGCTGTCGTTCAGCAGGCTCACCCCGTCGGGCATTAATTATGGTATTGTTCCTGTTCCTAAATACGACACCGAGCAGAGCAATTATATAACTCATATCGGCTTCCCATATACATTATATACAATACCCGTGGGGCTTCCCGACCCGGATAACATCGCCGCGGTTCTTGAATGCATGGCTTCCGAGAGCTATCGTCAGGTAACTCCTGCTGTTTTTGAAATTTCAATGAAAACCAAATATGCAAATGACGATATATCATCAAGAATGTTTGATATCGCGCGCGAAACCGTTTCTTTTGATCTTGGAATAATATACTGCACGCCCTTGAACAACCTCACCTTTTCGCTTTTCCGAAATTCTATTATTTCAGCATCGGGTAACTATCTGGTGGCCTTTAATGCAAATAAAAGAGTGCTTGAAGCTGCATTGAGCAATCTTGTGTCAGCTTTTGATTAAGGGCTTGTACTAATTCACAATTAAAAAATAAATGAAAAAAGTGTGGTGAAACTCCTATATAGAAGTTTCACCGCGTTTTTTATGATTGTTTTATCCGAAATTATAGTAGCTCATTTCCGCCCTTTCTAAAATAGACATATCACGCACAATAAAAATTGAGCTTCCGCGAACACAGCGATAAGCTGTGGTTTTAGGCGGAAGCCCAATATATTATTGCCGTCCGTTTCCCGAAGCTATGACATCGGATCCGGTTCCCACAATGTTTTCGATTACAATTTCGCCGATTTTCATGCCTTGGCGGGCGGTGGTGCTATTTATTATCTTCATACAGTCAAAAAGCGCCGAGCGGGGAATGGGCTTGCTGGTTCTCACCGGGAGAAGACCGCCGCCCTCAACCCTTACAGTGGAGGTTAGGGTACGAACCGGGGCGATACACTCTGTGCGCGCGTACTCATCGCCGCGGCGGCAAGCGTTTCCGGTGATGCTTGCTATCTCTTTGGTTTTAGAGTCGAACTCCACCTCAACCTCGCAGCCTTTAGGACAGATTGTGCAGGTTAAAATTCTTTTCATCTATTTCTCCTCCTCAAGCCCGATTCTTATCGTGTCGCCCACAATTCCGCTTATCAGCGAGGAGGGAAGGACAATCCGCTCCATCTCGCCCGGGGCAAATTTCGGCTTTCGGCGCTCAATAAGCTTGCGCTCGCCCTCATATATAGAAACCCGTGCGTTTTTGTATATATTTCCGACCCGGTAATAAAAGGTCACATCGCCCTGTCCGGAAATAAATTGGGGCACGGTATATCTCACCTTTCCGTCGGTAACGATACGAATGCGGCGTCCGGATTTCGCCTTATTCTTAATATATTCGGCCGCTGCTCGCCCGGCGACAGCCCCCTCGTCGGCCGCGTAGTCGGCAAGGTCGTGGACGTGCAGCACGTTTCCGCAAGCGAAAATACCCTCTGTCGATGTTTGGCGGTTCTCGTCTACCTCGGCACCGTTTGTGACGCCGTCAAGCGCCACTCCGGCCGACTTTGAAAGCTCGTTCTCGGGTATAAGCCCGACCGAGAGGAGCAGAGTGTCGCACTCAATATAGCGCCGGGTTGACTCTATGGCGCGCCTTTTCTCGTCTACCTCGGCAATGGTAACGCCGGTAAGCCGTTCGCGCCCGTGTATCTCGACCACCGTATGACTGAGCATCAGGGGTATATCAAAGTCATTTAAGCACTGCTCGATATTGCGCGCCAGTCCGCCCGAATAGGGCATTATCTCGCAGACCGCCTTAACTCGGGCGCCCTCAAGCGTCATTCTCCGCGCCATTATAAGACCTATATCGCCCGAGCCGAGGATGACGACCTCGCGCCCAGGCATATATCCGAGCATATTCACATATTTCTGTGCCGTTCCTGCCGAAAAGATGCCCGCCGGACGAGTTCCGGGGATAATAACCGCCCCTTTCGGACGCTCTCGGCAGCCCATTGCAAGAATTACGGCGCCGGCCTCAATATTGAAAACGCCCTCGCTTTCGTTCATCGCCGTTACAACTCTGTCGGGAGTAATTGACGTGACCATTGTGTCGAGTTTTATTTCTATCCCGCGCTCGCGCACCTGTTCCTCATAGCGATGAGCGAATTCGGGGCCGGTCAGCTCCTCGCCGAAATTGTGCAGGCCAAATCCGTTGTGTATGCACTGGCTGAGGATTCCGCCTGGCGCGCGGTCGCGCTCAAGAATTATTAAATTTCGGACGCCGCTATCATAAGCGGCGACGGCGGCGCTCATTCCGGCGGGGCCGCAGCCGATTATGACAAGATCTTTTTTAAATGTCATATCAGCAAGTCTCCTTTGTTTTTCCGGTCAGCACAAACGAGTTACGCCCCGATTTTGTGACCTCTTCGGGCTGAATCCCGCGCTCGCGCGAGATTATTTCGAGCACATAAGGCGAGCAGAAGCCACCCTGGCATCTTCCCATTCCTCCGCGTGTGCGGCGTTTTATCCCGTCAAGGTCGCGGGCGCCGGGATTTCGGTGGATAGCCTCAACTATCTCGCCTTCACTAACGCCCTCGCAGCGGCAGATTATCCGGCCGTATCTCTTGTCTTTTTTGATAAGGAGATTTAGCTCGTCCGCGCTCATTTCGCTGACATTGTGATATGGCTCGCGGTTCGGATTAAAATCCTTGCGCGGCACAAGCTCAAGTCCGATATCGGCAAGCATATCCCGGACATGCTCAGCAATTGCCGGAGCGGCAGACAGCCCCGGGCTGCCTATTCGCATCAGGTTTACACATCTATCTCCCGGCAATATAATAAAGTCGTCGTCGACCGAGCGCAGACCGGTGAATGAGGTTATCACCTTGTTATAGGGAATATTCAAAAAGGTCTTTTTTGTTCTTTCGATGACATCGTTAAGTCCCGCGGGCGTTGTTATGAGATTGTCAGGATCGTCTCGTACTATCGAACAAGGGCCGAGCATAAGATTTCCGTGAACGGTCGGCGTCACAAGAACGCCCTTTCCGGCCTTTGTCGGGGTTGGGAAGATGGTGTGGCGCGCAAGTCCCCCGCACTCTTTGTCAAGAAGGAGATATTCGCCGGCCCGCGGTATCTGTGCGGGCGGCTCGCCGCCGACCATGGCGTATACCTCGCCCGAGTGCAGCCCGGCGCAGTTTATATAATACCTCGCCTCGACACTCTCGCCAAAGGAGCTAAGCTCATAACAATTCGATGTTCGGCGGATACTTGTAACGCGGAAGCCGAGACGCAACTCGGTGCCGTTGTCCATCGCGTTTCCGATGGCGGCAACGGTGAGGCCGAAAGGGCAGGTGAGAGCGCTCGTCGGAACAAAGAGGGCGGCGGTCATTTCTCTGTTGAGATGGGGTTCAAGCTCCCTGAGCTTTTCGCCCGAAATTATTGAAAGCCCCTTGACCCGGTTTGTCTCGCCGCGTTTTTTTAGCTCGTTGAGCATATCAAGCTCCTGGTCTGTACCAACGACGAGTGCACCGTTTCTCGAATATGCCACGCCAAGCTCGGCCGAGAGCGCTTCATACATTTCTGAGCCGCGCACATTGAGCAGTGCTTTGAGCGTGCCGGGCTTTGCGTCAAATCCGGCGTGAACTATGGCACTGTTAGCCTTTGAGGCACCCATTGCAACGTCGTATTCTCTCTCAAGGATAACAATTTTGAGGCGATATTTCGAAAGCTCACGCGCAATAAGTCCGCCGACAACACCGGCGCCTATTATCGCAACATCGTACATTATAGTTATAATCCCTTTCCGCAGTCCGCCCTCGCTTGTCGGCAAGGCGGAATATTTTATATTTTATAATTCATTGTAGCATTCGCAAAATATATTGTCAAGCGTTTTTGACCATTTGAAAAATACAGTCAAAACACATCAAAAAATCTGCTTATTGCATTCTACTTTGATATCTGATATAATTTTTTTGGTAAAATTGAACTTTTTTTAACAATCAACGAAACGATTTTTGGTTTTTAGCGACATATAGGGTGAGAACCCGTAAAAGGATGGGGGGACATTATGGAGGACTACCGGATAGTGGACCTTTACTGGGAACGCTCGGAGAGAGCGGTTTATGAGACAGACGAGAAATACGGAAGGATGCTCGGAAGCCTTTCCTTCTCGCTTCTTAATTCGCGTGAGGATGCCGAGGAATGCGTTAACGATACATACCTTGCGGCATGGCAGAGAATGCCCGAGGATCGCCCGGTATATCTGGGGGCATATCTCTCAAAGATAGTGAGAAGGCTCTCAATAGACAGGTATCGTGCGCGGCACCGGAAGAAGCGGGATGGCGGAGTTGAGCTTATGCTCGATGAGCTTGCCGAGTGCATTCCCGACGGCTGGGGAGTTGAGGCCGAATATGAAAACGGTCGTCTCTCAGAACTGCTTAATCGCTTTATTTCTTCGCTCGCCGAGGAGAAGCGGACAATTTTTGTGCTGCGATATTTTAACTCTATGTCGCTCGGCGATATTGCCCGGCGGCTGCGTATTAGCGAGGGCAAGGTTAAGACAGTTCTCTTTCGGGCGCGGTGCGAGTTGAGAGAGGAGCTTGAGAGGGAGGGATTGATGTGAGAAATGATAAAAGACGCGCTGCCGAATACCTTCTTGACGAGCTTGGTCTGATTGACGACAGGCTCATAGCTGAGGCCGGGCGATACAGGCGGGAGAAGAGAAAAATGAATGTGCGCTATTTGGCTGCCGCCGCTTGCCTTGTTGTTATTATTGCCCTGATTCAGATTCCAAGTCTTTTTAAAGTTAAAAATCAACCGGATTTCAGCAAAGACCACGTATCGGAATTCGAGGAGGTGCTGCGCGGCGCGGCCGATTCGAGCGGTGCCGTTATTTTAAAAATGAGAGAGGTAGACCTCTTTGACGGCAGCGCAAAGCTTATCTGGCGCTATGAGGGAGAGGACGAATACAGCGTTGTCACGATATCGGCGAGCGAATGCGACAACCTTCAAAGAGTGCTTGGCTCGGGCAGTCCGATAGGCTGTGGCAAGGTTGAGGAAAAGCTGCTTTTCTGGATTTCAAACGGGAGCGGAGGGGTTATCACCCCGCATCTTATACCCTCGGTGGGAAACATCGGGTTTGGCGAACTTTTTGACTATTCGCCCGAGCTTGAGCCCGCGCCGCAATTTACGCAAAATGTCTTTGAAATTGTCAACAGCTAAAACCACAAAAATATTTGATTTGAAAGGATTTGCGCGACTATGAAACACATAAAATGTATATCTGCAGCCCTGCTCGCACTTGCAATTCTCGCCTCTCTTTTTTCCTGCTCGGCAAGCAACGAAGAAGGCCAATATTATGGAGACAACGACGGATACAGTAAGTTTTATTTCGATCTTGATGCCTCCGAACAAGAAATACCGGCCGAGGTAGCGGCCGAGCTTGCGCGGAAGCTGGCAGCCGAGGCGGGAGAAAAAATTGAAGACATGGAGGAATATATCACCGAAAACCATGGAAAGATTGTCGAAAACCCTTTTATTAAAGTATCTGAAAATGCCGTCTCAACCTTCTCGGCCGACGTTGATACCGCTTCATACTCTTATTTTCGCAAGCTTGTGAATTCGGGCTATACACTTGATAATCTGATAGACTATGCCGGCTCCTCGATTCGCACAGAGGAGATGATTAACTATTTTAGTTATGATTATAAAAAGCCTTCGGGGGGTGAGTTGTTTGGCGTGAATTTCGAGATTTCAAATTGCCCTTGGAATAGTGAGGCGGCGCTGCTGCGCATTGGCCTTGCGGCCGACGATAAGGTGACGCCGCGCGGCAACAACCTCGTTTTTCTCATCGATATCTCTGGCTCTATGGACTCAACCGACAAGCTCGGGCTGCTCAAAATCGCCTTCACATATCTTACAGAGCAGCTCGGAGACAATGATATCGTCTCGATTGTCACATACGCGGGCGGCGAGGAAGTAGTTCTTGAGGGCTGCGAGGGTAACCGGGGGGATAAAATAATAAAGACTGTAAATTCTCTTAACGCGAGCGGTTCGACAAACGGCGAGGCCGGTCTCAAGATGGCTTATCAGATTGCTAAAAAATATTACATCGAGGGGGGAAACAATAGAATAATTATGGCGTCGGACGGTGACCTGAATGTTGGGATCAACTCGGCTGCCGAACTTAAAAGCTTTATTTCAGAGAAGCGGGATGAGGGAGTTTACCTCTCGGTGCTCGGCTTTGGCACGGGCAATTACCGCGACGAGAAGATGGAAACACTAGCCAACAACGGCAACGGCGTTTACTATTATATCGACGGTGAGGCCGAGGCAGAAAAGGTGTTTGGTAAGGATCTTATCGGCACGCTCTACACAGTCGCCGACGATGTGAAGCTGCAGCTCACCTTCGATCCCGAATATGTAGACTCTTATCGCCTTGTGGGATATGAGAATCGGCTGCTCAAGGCCGAAGACTTCGAGGATGATACAAAGGACGCCGGCGAGATTGGCGCGGGGCATACTGTGACGGTCTGTTATGAACTTAAGCTAACCGATAGGGCGATGTCGGCGGGCGCGTGGATGAAGCTTGCGGTGAGATACAAAAATCCCGAAGAGACAGAGAGCCTTCTTAACGAATACAAGATAGGGCAAAAGGACTACACATCATCACCCAGCGAAGACTTTAAATTTATCACCGCCGTTACAAAGACTGCCATGCTCCTACACCGGAGCAGATATCTCGGTAATGCCGGGATAGAGGACGTACTCGAGATTCTGAATACAGTGGATCTTGCCGCTGATTCATACAAAGCGGAGTTTCGCAGCCTGATTGAAGTGCTTGCCGCAAGGGGAGGAGGAGGCCGATGAGGAAACTGAAAATTATCGGGGTTATAACGACGGTGCTGACCTTGATACTTGAAATTCTTCCGTGGGGCGCCGTGCTAAACTTCGCAGTTTCACCTGCTGAGGGCGGAGGAGCTATAAGAAAAAGCTTTTCTTATTTTGACCTGACGCCATTTGGATATGCAAATTTCGGGCCTCTTATTACAGCGTTGCTCACCTGTGTGATTCTTGTTATGTTTTTTGCCTTGCTGCGGGGAGAATCCGGGGGGAGAATTATAGATTTAAACTTGATTCTTTTAGCTGTAGCCCTTTTTGCTTCGATAACCCCGCTCTTTTTTGGCTTGGAATACTATTCTATTATAGGATTTTTCATATCGCTCCTGCTCGCGACAGATTTCTGCCTTTGCTTGCTGATCAGGAAAAAACAAGATAACTAAAAATCAATCAAGGCTGCCAAAATGGCGGCCTTGATTGATTTTATAAGATAATGATATTTTTATATTAAAACCTGAGCCTCTTTAAAATCCGCCCGTTCTGAGGCTCTTGAAATCGATTTCAATCCTCAGGTTTTACAGCCCGATAACCGAGAGCATAGTTCCGCGAGCTTCGCCGTCACGACGGTGAGAATAAAAGAGCTGTGGGTTGTGGCAGGTGCAGAGAGCGGAAGTGTCGATATGCTCGCCTGAGATGCCGAGCGAGAGAAGGATATGCCGGTTTATGCCCTTGAGATCGGCATGCCATTTGTCGGGTCGTCTGTCCGAGGCTCGTACATGCTCCGAGCATAGCTCGCTGCCAAGGCAAAGCAGCATCTCATCGCGCACGTCTGCGCCGACCTCGAAGCAGCATTGACCTATGGCCGGGCCGATGGCGGCTCGAATATCCGAAAGATGGGCTCCGAGCGAAAGGAGGCGCTTTACACCCTCGGCTACAATTCCGGCAAGCGTGCCCCGCCAGCCGGCGTGAAGCGCTCCGACGGCGTATGCTCTCCCGTCAGAGACGGCGGAAAGGAGAATCGGAACGCAGTCGGCAGTTTTTATGCCGAGAGTAACGCCGGGCTCGGTTGTTGCGTAGCCGTCGCAGGCGGCGTCGGAATCTTTATAGTATCCCTCTCCTCGGT
>JBNRMS010000008.1:0-36991 GCA_050309735.1 Eubacteriales bacterium | reverse complement strand
ATATAATATGGGTTAACATATATAAAACAAGTATATAAAGGAAAGGAAACCTTTAAAATATGATAAAAATCGACCATCTTGTGAAAAACTACGGCACAAACTGCGCGGTGGACGATATCAGCTTCGAGATTGAGAAGGGGGAGGTTGTCGGCTTTCTCGGTCCAAACGGCGCCGGTAAATCGACCACTATGAATATTATCACAGGATATCTCTCCTCATCCTCGGGGACGGTAAGTATCGACGGAGTCGACGTTCTTGAAAACCCGCTCGCCGCAAAAAAAATGGTGGGATACCTTCCCGAGCAGCCGCCGCTTTATCTCGAGCTGACAGTTGAGGAATACCTTAATTTCACCTATGAACTCAAGGGATGCAGCCTTAACCGCGAAAAACATCTGCGCGAGATCTGCGACATTGTCAAGATCACCGATGTTTATAAGCGCGTTATCAAAAACCTCTCAAAAGGCTACCGTCAGCGGGTTGGAATCGCTCAGGCGCTGGTCGGAAACCCTGAGATTATCATATTTGACGAGCCAACCATCGGTCTTGATCCCAAACAAATAATCGAAATCCGAAACCTTATCCGAACGCTCGGCCGCGACCATACCGTTATCCTTTCCACCCATATACTCCAGGAGGTTCAGGCCTGCTGCGACCGAATTATTATTATCAACAAAGGGCGGGTGGTTGCCGACGAGCAGACCGAGAATATTTCGCGCGCGGTTGAAAACAACCGCCGCTTCAATGTTAAAATCTGCGGCCCGCAGCGCGAGGTGCTCTCGATGCTCAAATCAAGGCCGGGGATTATCTATGCCGAGGCGCTGCCCTCGCGCGACGGAGACGCTTATGTCTATATGATTGAGAGCGAAGTCGGAGTTGATATTCGAAAAAATCTTTTCTATGCTCTTGCCGAGCGCAACTGGCCGATGATTGGCCTTGAAGCTCTGGGAATGAATCTTGAGGATATCTTCATCACAATCGTCGACAAGCACAACGAACCCCGCATAACCCGCCGCGAGACAAAGAGAAAAATCGCTCCCGCGAAAAATGCCCTTGAGAAGGAGGTTGCTCAGGCAATGATGGACAAAACCGCCGGGTCTGTGACTTCCGAGCTTACCGGGCAATCCTCCCGCAAAAAGAACAATAAGAGCTGATTTTTTAAACTATGAATTCTGAAGGGGTACGGGAGACAGAACTCCTGATGCGGTTTTTTTATAATAAGGCTTTCCCCTTCCCACACATACGAAAGGAGAAACGGCCGGCCGGCCGTTAATGCCACTATGTTTGCAATCTTCAAAAAAGAGTTGCGCACCTATTTCATAGGCGCCACCGGATATGTATATACCGGGATATTCCTTGCCATATCGGCCCTGCTCTGCACCTACACGACCCTGCAGTCGTCGAGCTACAGCACCTCGGCGTATTTTACAATGATGATTTTCGCGCTTGTGATTCTTATGCCGCTTCTTACCATGCGTCTTTTCGCCGAGGAGCGAAAAATGCGAACCGAGCAGCTCTTGCTCACGGCGCCGGTGTCGATAATCAGCATAGTTCTTGGCAAGTTTTTTGCCGCCTTTGCACTCTATCTTGGCACAATAATCTTTTCCTGCATAAATTTTTTCCCGCTCTATGCCATCGGGCGCACCGAGAGAATCGCCGCCGGCTTCACCACCACCCACATAGGACCGGTTACCGGCGAAATTGTCGGCAGCCTCATAGGGATACTGCTGATCGGAGCGGCTTTTCTTGCCGTCGGTCTTTTCGTCTCGGCGCTCACAGAGAGCCAGTTGGCAGCTGCTGTTGTCACAATTGCAGTGATTCTTGTGATGATGGGGGCGGGGGTTCTCTCCCAGATTACCGATTCGGAGGGCAAATATCTTATCGGCAGCTATGCCATAAGAGCTGTGCTCGGCTGGATATCGGTTCTCAGTCGATTCTCGAATTTCAGCTATGGCTTCTTTGACTACGCTGCGCTGCTCTATTATTTTTCGATTACGGCCGTTTTTCTCTTTCTCACGGTGCGGGTTTATGACCGTCGCCGCTGGGCCTGACCGACGAAAGGAGACTACAACAAATGAGATACGGAAGCTTTATGCGCAGCCGCAAATTCCGCTACGGAAGCCTGTCGGTGGTGATGACCGCCCTTGTTATTGCCCTTGTCGTCCTTCTTAATGCGGGAGTGTCGGCGCTTGCCGCAAAATACGGTCTTTTTACAGACATGACCTCCGAGAAATTATATACGCTGACCAGTGAATGCCGCAACCTGCTCGAGGAGAATTTTGCATCAACTCTTATTGAGCGCGAGGAATTCAATAAAAATCTGCCTTCCTATAATTTCACGATAGCACAGACCAATGTCGACCGGATTGCCGACTCGATTGCAAACGCCGAGAAGAATATAACTACCTCGAATAAAAACAAAGAGATTGCCGCGCGAAATCTTGCGCTTTTTTCAAAGAGCATAGCGCTGGCAGAAGACAACCTTGATATCGCCGAGGACAACCTGTCGCTCGCCACTCAGCTATACGAATTTGTAAAGGACAAAGAGGGCGAGGACGCCGCCAACACAGCGGCTGCCGCCGCGATTGTCTCGGCTGCCGAGGAAAATCTTGAGACCGCCGAGAAAAACATAGAAACGGTTGCTAAAAACCGCGCGGCCGCCTCGGGCTTTACCCCTCTTTTGAGTTTCAAAGCGCTCGAGGCGCTTGAAGGATATAAATATTACGGCGTCTTCAGCGTCCATATAAACGACGACGACAGCGCCGCCGCCGCAGAAAACGCGCGGATTGCCGAGGAAAACAAGCAAATAGCCGAGGAAAACGCGAAAATTGCCGCCAATAATCTTGAGAACGCAAGGAAAAATCGCGACGCCGGAGAATATCCGGGCAGCGCGGGCTACACCGCGCCGGCCGAATTCTTGCCCTACACTCCCTTTGTTTCCTTCACAACCTACCAGAAGATAAATGGCGCTGAAACCCCTCGGAAATATGAATCATATCTTGAGACCGGAGCCGAAAGCGGCCGGGTGGGTGAGATGAAGGTGAGAATCCTCTTCTGCGACGACCGCGACGCCCTCTATGAGAACACAACTCAGCGCTATGTGCTTGAGACAGCCGAGGATATGGCGCGCGCCTTCCCCGATATAATCACGGTTGACTTTGTCAACGTTTGGACAAACCCCTCGGCGGTGCAAAAATACAAGGGAACATCGCTGACAAATATATACTCGACCAACGTGATAGTCGAGAGCGGCACCGAATGGCGGGTCTATGCGCTTAACGCCTTCTTTGTCTTCAACGATACCAACTCAACCACCCCCTGGTCGTATAACGGCGAGAAGAAATTCTCAGCCGGTATTCTCTCGGTTATCAAGGCCGAGTCACCGCTGGCCTGCTTCACTCTTAACCACGGCGAGGCCTTCACAGACTATGAGCTGCTCTATCTGCTTCAGGACGCCGGATACATCGTTCAGCCCCTTGACCTTGCAAATCAGGAAATACCCGAGGACTGCCGTCTTATCGTGGTAAACAACCCCACCTCAGACTTCCTTGTCAGAAGCAGCATATCCGATATCTCCGAGATTGCCAAGCTCAACACCTGGCTTGACGAGTTTAACTCGCTGATGGTCTTTATGTCACCCTCAAGCCCGGTGCTGCCAAACTTTGAGGAATACCTTGAGGAGTGGGGCATCGTCTTCGACCGTGTGTACGACGACGACAGCGGCGAGGTTTTGCCCTATATGATTAAGGACTCAGGGCAGTCTTTGACGGCCGACGGCATGACGATTGTCGCCGAATACACGACACATGGCCTTGGCGCTTCAATACACACCGATATGCGAAATGTTTCCTATCCTCCGAAGGTGATTTTCAAGAACACCATGTCGATTTCCTACCCCTCGACCTATGACGAGGCAACCTTTGAAGATGAGAACGACCCTAATAATAACTACCGCTACGCAAGCTATTATTCAAACGGAGTGACAAGAAGCATCTATGATATTTTTGTCTCCTCGCCAAACGCAATTGCGCTTGCCGGGGGCGAGCAGGTTGCTGCGGCAAGCTCGCTTGAACCCTTCAAGCTTATGACAATCACTCGCGAGACACAGATGGTGTCAAATGACGACGCCGACTATTCATACGTCCTTGCCGCTGCCTCGACAGCATTTGTATCGCAGGATCTTCTGCAGTCGAATGTTTATGGCAATTCAGACGTTCTCATCTCGGCGCTCCGCTCAATGGGAAGGGAAACAATTGTTGTCGATCTCAATCATAAGCCCTTCGCCTCAACCACAATAGACAGCATCACAACGGCCGAGGCAAACCAGTACACTATAATCCTCACGGTTGTTCCGGCTGCAATTGTGCTCGGTATCGGAATATATGTCACAGTCAGGAGAAAATATTCATGATAAACGATTATGTAACGGTCATCTTCGACGCAAACGGCGGCGGGATTACCGTTTCAAGCAAGCGGCTGATCCGGGGGGGGACATACGGCGAGCTGCCTCTCCCCACGCGGTTTGGCTACGAGTTTGACGGTTGGTTCACCGACGAAGAGGGAGGTGAGCCGGTCGGCCCCGACACACCTGTCACCGCCGAGACGGGGCACGCTCTTTATGCCCATTGGACTAAAAATGTTGTCGCCGATAAAAAGCTCATGGCATACAGGCGGCGCAAATCGATAAGAAAGCGCCAGAAAATTATAATTGCAGTCGCGGCGGCTGCCGTGCTCATTCTTATCGCCGCCCTTGCCGTAGTCATGCACTATGTCAACCGCACAACTATTGAGGACCCGATTGACGGCGCGGTTTACAAAATCATAAAGAAGAGCGATGGGTTTATTCTTACGGATGAGAACGAGCTTATGGTTCAAATGACCGAGGACGGGAAGTTTTATGTCACCCCCTCGGGTACCCAGATAAGACTCAACGCCACAACCGGAGTTGCCGAAATTTTTGCCTATGTCGACACTGCCGGGCGCGAGGTGGTCGGCAATATTGTAACTGCCCGCGTGCTCGCCTTCCCGCAGGTTGAGAAGTCGAAGGTGGCTCGCCTTGAGGTGTACAACGAGCACGGAAGCTATACCTTTATCGGAACCCACAAAAACACAAACGACGGTAAGGTCGAACACAAATACCATATCGAAGGCTTCGAGCATATCCCCTATAATCAGGAGCTTTTTGCCTCTTTGGTAGTGAGCTGCGGCTATGTCCTCGCGATGGATAAGATAACCGACCCCATAGTCGACAAAAATGGCGAATACACCGAATACGGTCTTGCCGCTATGACCCGAGTCGACGCTGACGGCAATGAATATGAGTACACACCCGCATGGTACAGGCTGACAGATGTCAACGGAAATGAATACACCGTTATAGTCGGAGACGCGATAGTCTCGGGCGGCGGATACTATGTCCGCTACCTGAACGAAGACTATCCCGACACCCCCTTCATCTATATAGTCAGCCCCGAAATAGCAAAAACTGTACTCCAGCCGGTCGAATCTCTCGCGCAGCCCATGATAGTCTATCCCTCCTCGCTCTCAAACTATTTTAATGTGAGCAATTTCTCAATAGCAAAGGCCGACGCCGAAAATGATATTGTAGTAAGTTTTTCATTTGTGCCGCTTGAGGAAAGGCAGGGAACGCAGTCTACCTCGGTTCCTTATGTTTTCCACAACAAGGAATTCCTAGGCATGCGCGCTTCCTCGACAAATATAGACACTCTGCTCCAGAGTCTTATCACTATGGAATTTATCCGGGTGGTCAGTCTCTCGCCCGACGACCGGGCGCTTATCACCTACGGAATCGCCGACGCGGCTTGCTCGATTTATTATGACTACAATGCCGTTGGCGCCGATTTCACCGGAACCGTTCCGATTTTCCTATCGATAAGCAAAATGACGCCAAGGGGCAGTTATTATGTCTATTCGACCTTCTCGGATATGATTGTCGAGGTTGACCGCGCTCATATGCCTTATATGGACTGGGAAGTGCTTGACTGGATTGACAAAACCGCCTATGGCTTCAACCTTGCCTGCACGCCCGAGATTGTGCTTTTTTCGGGCGGGAAAACTGTGCGCTTCGATATTGACAACTCGGATTCCAATCAATATAAGCTTACGACGCTCTCCCGGTCGTCTTACACCAGAACAGACCTCAAAGGCGAAACGACAAGCTATCACCGAGTTGAGAAGAACGGCAAGTTTTCGGTGGCTGTCGGCTCGGCTTCGGGCGAGGAGCCCACGGCATTTGCCACCGACACAAAATACCTTCTCACCGGCGAGGGAAAGCTCTATCTTATCGAGGACACCACAACCACAAAGCTTGACCTCACCTCGGGAACGCTTGGCACCTGCAACCTCTATGTAACCGGCTACGACGCAGATTTCAAGACAATTCTCTATATATTTATAGACCGCGACACCGGCGCGTGGGGCAAGGTCAAGCGCGACCTCGCTTCGGACGCTGTCCGCATTATGGGCAAGATTAACACCGAAACTTCGGTAGAGGTAATCACACCCTATTTCCGCCACTTCTTCCAAACCATCCTCTATGCCTCGGCCGACGGGGTCTGCAATCTCACAGACGACGAGATGGCCAACCTGCGCGCCCTGCCCGACAGCGAGGCACAGCTTGTAATGTCGGTTAAAACCGAGGACGGAGACTTCTTGTTTAAATTTTACAGATATTCCGAGCGCCGCTCATATATGACAATCAACGGCGAGGGCGAGCTTTATATGCTCTCAGACCGTGTCGAAAAGATTTTCAACGACGCACTCAAGATTATGGCCGGCGAGGATGTTACGGCAACGGCGAAAAATTAATTCGTATAATTCAATTTCCGAGGTTTCTATGGGACATTACAATAATGCGCGGCAGATTCCCCGCGTGGCTGCAATACACGACCTATCCTGCTTTGGCCGCAGCGCGCTCACTGCCGTCATACCGATATTATCGGTCATGGGTGCGCAGGTGGTGCCGATTCCGACCGCCCTGCTCTCAACCCACACCGGCGGCTTTGAGGGGCTTCACTTCCGCGACCTGACCTCTGACCTCTGTGCAATTATCGCACATTTTGAGAAACTTGAGCTGAAGTTTGACGCAATATACAGCGGTTTTCTCGGCAGTGCCGACCAGATTGATTTGGTAGAGAAGTTTATCGACAACTTCGGAGCCGATATCCCGGTTCTGGTAGACCCGGTGATGGGCGACGGCGGCCGCCCATACCAAACCTACACGCCCGAGCTGATAGCGGGGATGGAGAAGCTCTGTCATAAGGCCGGGATTATCACTCCCAATCTAACCGAGGCCTGCTTTCTCACCGGTATTAAAATGCCCGAGAGAGAACCCGACAACGAGGACGGCGCCGCCGAGCTTGCCGATACGCTTATACAAAAGCTCCGGGAGAGCTATGGCGATATAAACATTGTCATAACCGGTATCGGCTTTGCCGACAGGATAGGAAATGCCTGCGCCCTCTCGGCAAAAGACAGGGGAAGGGAGCAAAACAATTGCCGTAAGAGCGGCAGCCAAAAAAATCAGATCAGACAAAAAGAGCATGGCTTCAATATGATAAGCACCCCCCGGTATCGCCGCAGCTTTCCGGGAACCGGAGAAGTTTTCTCCTCAACCTTGCTCGGCAGCTTGCTCTCGGGCGCCGACTTTCTTGATGCCACAGAAAAAGCCATAAATTTCACCTGCAACGTAATCTCTCTCTCGCAATCCTCTCGCTTCGAGTCGCGCGACGGCGTGCTCCTTGAGGCCTGTCTTGGAGAGTTGATAATTAAACACTGATCAAAACATTAAACTAATAGGGGATGCGGGGGGATAGTTCACCCCCCACATCCCCCTCAAAAACTTTTGGGGCATTTGGCACAGCTAAATTTGGAGCATGCCGCACCGACCCCGACCGGACTCCGCGTCTCTCTTTGGGGTCGGGATGAGGCAACCCGGTATTAATACTAAACCCCGATTAAAAACAATATATGAAAACAAGCGCGTAACGGTCAAGACCGTTCGCTACAAGACATTTGCCATCTGTGGATGCACGGCAATACGATAAAACCTGTAGGGGTGAACAGTGTGTCAAGCCCGCAACAAGCGGCAGATTTGGAATCTGCGGAAAGCGCGCATCGCGTTTTCCGCAGAGTTTTTTATTTATAATCTGTTATTCATTATTTGCTTTTCTCCGCATCTCGCTCAACCTGTCAAGCGCTCTTTGCAAAATCAGCTCGGCCGCAAGGGCGTCTATCACGCTCTTGCGCTTCTTCCCGCGCGTATCGGTCTGGTTGAGGTAGCGGGTAGCTTCCTTTGTTGTCAGCCTCTCGTCGATAAGAGTAACCGGAATATCAATCCGCTCGCCAAGCAGAGCGGCAAATTCCCGGCAGCGCCCGGCGCGCGCCCCCTCACTTCCGTCCATGTTCACAGGCAGACCGACCACAACCGCCGCCACACCCCGCTCGCGAGCGGCAGACGCCACCGCATCCGCCGTTTTAACTATCCCGCCTGGAGAAATGCAGCCGACACCCGAGGCAAGCAGTCGCCCGGGATCGGACACAGCAAGGCCGGTGCGAACGTCACCAAAGTCTACGGCCATTATTTTTCCGTTGGTTTTCAATATTTCATTCATAATTAAATTTCCGTCCTAAAAGTTATCATTTGCCGCCCCGCTCGGGCGTCCTTTTCTCAATCCACCTGTAAAAATCCTCCCAAACCTGCTCGCGGCCTATCTCGTTTAATATCTCATGCCGCATTTGGGGATAGAGCAAGAGGGTGATATCGTCAAGCCCCGCCGAGAGAAGGCGGTTATAAACAGCCCTCGGCCCACGTCCAAAGTCGCCGACTGGGTCGGCCTCTCCGCTCGCTATCAAAACCGAAAGCTCGGTCGGCACCCTCGCCGCCCACCCCTTGGCCGACACTCTCCCGAGCATATCAAAGAGTGTGTAGAACCCGTCTGCGGTGAAGATGCGTGAGGAACAGTATTTGTCGTTTGTATATTCTTCAACAACCTCAGCGTCGCGCGAGAGCCATGAGTAGGGCGGACTGCCCCTGTCGATACGCTTAAGATATGAGCCGAAGGTTATGCGGTCGATAAGCTTTGAGCGGTGCCGCCCTTTATTTGTCAGCCCCGCGGCGCGCGAGAGCTTTTTTCCGATTCCGGTCGGCTGCCCGGGCCCGCCGGTTCCCGAGAGCAGCACGCCCGAAAGCTCCCGGCCGTATTTTGACATATAAAGCCGCGCGGCAAAGGAGCCCATGCTGTGCCCGAGCAGAAAAAGAGGCACTCCGGGGAATCTTTCCTTAACAATCCGCGTCATAGAGCGCAGATCCTCGACAATCATATCTCCCCCGCCTCGCCGCGGAATATATCCGAGGTCGCTGTCACTGGCCGAGGTAAGGCCGTGCCCGATATGGTCATTTCCGCAGACTGCATACCCGCGCAAAGCAAGAAACTCGGCAAAGGAGCGGTAACGCCCGATATGCTCCTTCATCCCGTGACTTATCTGAACGACCCCGACCGGCGCAAGATCGGGCACCCAGATATAATAGGCCGAATTGCTCACCCCGTCGGCCGAGGCAAAGCTCCCCTTTTCAAGCACAAACGACATACAAAAACCTCCCCCTTAATTTATCAAAAGTATAGCACGACCGGCGAGAAATGTAAAGGCGCTTCTGGCAAAATAACCGTCTTTGGCATATAATCAAGCAATAGAAATTCAAATATTAGAGCGACTAAAAAAACAAGCGAGCCGAGACGAGTAGTAGTCAAACTATACAAATATATTCTTTTAAACTGTAACATTTTCAACAAATAAAGTCTTTTAGTATTGACAAAGCTATCTTGTTTATATATAATTAATCTGCGATACAAATAAAATTTTTTAAGGAGCACTTCCCATGAAAAAGGCATTATGCATTATTTTAACTGTGTGTATGCTCGCGTCGCTCGGCATGATCGCCGCGTCTGCCTCAGACGCGACTGCAACACCCCCGAAAAAGCCAGACTGGGTTATAACCGAGGTTATGCCCGACAACCACGGAACCGCGGGATACTCAGGAAACGAAGATCCGCTTGAGTATATTGAAATTTACAATTCCTCGGGCTCTCCGCTCAATCTCTATGATTATTGTCTGACCTATCAAGGAAGCGGAAGAACCAGCGACAGCTTTGAGACGATTATACAAGAGATCACACCCATAAAGCCCGGCGATTATCTCGACGGAAGTAACCTCCCGTGGTCGGGGCAGACAAACGAATGCAGCGACTTGTCAAACAAGCCGGTAAACCCTGACACCTGCGTGGTTCAGCCGGGCGAGGTTGTCCTTCTTTGGGTCATGTATCACGAGGCTTATTATACTATTTACAACAACGGAAAGGGCATTTCAATAGATGATTTCCGTGAATTCCACAGCGTTCCGGCAAACGTGAAGGTTATCGCGGTTGACGGAAACTCCAACGCAAACTACGGCGGAAACGATAAAAACTTTAACGTTAAAAACAGCGCTACCGGTACCTACGGCATCGCCCTTTATTCTGATGCGCTCAACTCTGCCGCCAACGTTGAAGGCAGCAACTATCCTGTTATCTACTCGGATAGTATTGAGCTGTCGGCCTGGACCTCGGTCGATTTCGACTCCCAGATTCCGGGACATATTGCAAACGCAAACTTAGCCTATAACTACACCTTCGATATGCACGGATACGGCTCAGACGAGTGGTTTTATGTTAGAGACGGCAGAAGGATGGTTCTCTGCGAGTTTTATGCCGACAGGACGCCCGGCTGGCTTACCCCCTTCCAGAAGCTGACCCTTGGAGAGGCGCTTGACGCCGGCGACAGCTTCAATGTCGACGATATTTATGCTCCCAATATAGATGCCGGAGATTTTCTCGGATTTGAGATCGGCGGAAAGCTCTACGCGCCCGGCTCAACCTTCACGGCTGAGTCTGCCGGTGTCCAGACAATCGAATATAAATACGGAAAAGCTGCCGAGACCTCAAAGGTAGAAACCACAAAAGCCGATACAACCAAGGCCGACACCACAAAGGCCGATGTCACTGGCGACGAGACAACAGTTGCTCCGGCCGGTGAAGAGACCACCACCCCGGTCACAAACAAGGCAGATAAAAAGAGCTCCTGCAAATCGGCCGTCACAATAGGTCTTGCCGCAGTCCTCCTCCCCGCCGCTGTGATTGTGGCTAAAAAGAAAAAAGACTAAAGGGGTAAAGGTTCGCCGATAAGGATAACTAATTAAGCCTGAAGGGCGCCGCGCAAAATGCGCGGCGCCCTTGTGCCTTTGCGCGCGAGACCACAATGACATTTTGAAGGCGAGAGGAGCGCTTTCTCCGCGCCATATCCACATATATCACAAACCGGAAGAAAGTTTTTTGCTCGACACCCTTTACTTTTTTGCTCATCTATGGTATCATAGACAATTGAGGAAGTATGCCGTTTCTATTGGAAAATTGACGCGATTGCCTGCGGTATATTATCCATTAATAACATAAAAAACAATTTACGCATACAGAGGAGGATACAAATGCCAATTAAACGTCTGAAGAGTTCAATGGACGGCAACACCGCCGCGGCGCACGTTTCGTACGCTTTCACTGAGGTGGCCGCCATTTATCCCATCACACCGTCGTCAACAATGGCCGAACAGGTCGACGCATGGTCGGCCACAGGCAAGAATTATCTCGGCGACAACGCTGTCAATATCTTCGGAGACAGGGTAAAGGTTGTAGAGATGCAGTCGGAGGCCGGTGCGGCCGGAACAGTGCATGGCTCGCTCGCAGCCGGCGCCCTGACCACAACATACACCGCATCACAAGGCCTGCTCCTTATGATTCCGAATATGTACAAAATGGCGGGTGAATTGCTCCCCGCAGTTATCCACGTTTCAGCACGCACCGTCGCGTCTCACGCGCTCAATATTTTTGGAGACCACTCCGACGTTTACGCCTGCCGCCAGACAGGCTTTGCAATGATGGCCGAGACAAACCCGCAGGAGATTATGGACCTTGCCGCGGTGGCACATCTCTCGGCGATTAAATCTCGCGTTCCCTTCCTTAACTTCTTTGACGGATTCCGCACCTCCTCCGAGGTTCAGAAGATAGAAGTTTGGGACTATGAGGATCTTGCTAAGATGCTCGATATGGAGGCTGTTGAGGAGTTCCGCGCCCGCGCTCTCAATCCCGAGAAGCCGGTGCTGCGCGGCTCGGCCGAAAACGGCGACATCTTCTTCCAGCACAGAGAGGCTTGCAATCCCTATTATGATGCCGTTCCCGCCGTTGTGGAAGACTATATGAATAAGGTAAACAAGCTTATCGGCACCGATTATAAGCTCTTTAACTACTACGGTGCGCCCGATGCCGAGCAGGTAATAATCGCCATGGGCTCTATCTGCGACGTTGCCGAGGAGGTTATCGACTACATGATGGCAGAGGGCAAGAAGGTCGGCCTTGTCAAAGTAAGGCTCTATCGCCCCTTCTGCGGAGACAAGCTTGCCGCCGCGCTTCCCAAAACAGTAAAGAAAATTGCAGTTCTTGACCGCACAAAAGAGCCGGGCTCTGTTGGCGAGCCGCTCTATCTTGACGTTGTAACCGCACTTGCCGAAGAGGGCGTAACCGCTCAGATTGTCGGCGGACGCTACGGCCTTGGCTCGAAAGACACGCCCCCTTCCTCGATTTTCGCGGTTTACGAAAATCTCTCGAAGGAAAAGCCGAAAAACGGCTTCACCATAGGTATCGTCGACGACCTTACCGGTCTCTCGCTCCCCGAGAAAAAGGCTCCCGACACCTCCGCAAAAGGCACAATTTCCTGCAAGTTCTGGGGTCTTGGCGGCGACGGCACTGTCGGCGCGAACAAAAACTCTATCAAAATCATCGGCGACCACACCGACAAATATATCCAGGCCTACTTCCAGTATGACTCGAAGAAAACGCTCGGATTCACAATTTCGCATCTGCGCTTCGGCGACAAGCCGATTAAGAGCCCCTATTATATTGCGCGGGCAGACTTTGTCGCCTGCCACAATCACGCCTATCTCACCCAATACGAC
Organism: Eubacteriales bacterium; assembly: GCA_050309735.1. Lineage (GTDB taxonomy): Bacteria > Bacillota > Clostridia > Oscillospirales > CAG-272 > UMGS1002. The sequence goes on along the minus strand of JBNRMS010000008.1, from coordinate 23,934 downwards.
AGCATGATTACCGACATCAAGCCGGGCGGGGTCTTCCTGCTTGACTGCCCTTGGAGTGAGGAAGAGCTTGGCGAAATGCTCCCGGCAAAAGTCAAGAAATATCTTGCCGAGAATAAAATCAATTTCTATATTATCGACGCCACCGGTATTGCTAAAAACCGCATCGGAAACGTCAAGGTTAAGAACACTGTTCTTCAGTCTGCCTTCTTCTCGCTTGCCGGAGTTCTTCCCAAGGAAGAAGCAATCAGCGCGATGAAAGAAGCGGCGTACAAATCCTACATTAAGAAGGGACAGGCCATAGTTGATCTCAACTATGCAGCCATAGACGCCGGTTCTGACGCCACTGTTAAAGTGAATGTGCCCGAGGAATGGAAGAATTCGGCGCCCGACGCAGAGAAAGATGCCTTTGAGTCGAACAGACCCGAGCTTGATGACTATGTTAACAACATTGTCCGCGTGGTCAACGGCATGGAGGGCGATTCGCTGCCGGTGTCGGCCTTCAAAAACAGAGCCGACGGAACATACCCGCTCGGCGCCTCGGCAAACGACAAGCGCGGCGTTGCAACCACCGTTCCGGTATGGCACGAGGAGAATTGCATACAGTGTAACCAGTGCGCCTTTGTCTGCCCGCACGCCTCAATCCGCGCCTTCGCGCTGACCGAGGAAGAAGCCGCGGCAGCTCCCGAGAACGCAAGATTCACCGCGCGCCCGGTTGCCAGAACAAACTATAAGTTTGCCATATCGGTCAGCCCTTACGACTGCATGGGTTGCACTCTGTGCGTCAAGGCCTGCCCGACAAAGCCCGACAAGAGAGCCCTCGAAATGGCTCCGATTGCAACACAGTTAAGCGAGGCTCCGGTATTTGACTATATGGTTAAAAAGGTCAGCGAAAAGACCGAGCTTGTTAACAACACTGTCAGAGGCAGCCAGTTCAAGCAGCCCCTGCTCGAATTCTCGGGCGCCTGCGCCGGCTGCGCCGAGACAAGCTATGCCCGAATCATCACACAGCTCTTCGGCGAGAGAATGTATATATCCAACGCCACAGGCTGCTCCTCGATCTGGGGCGGTCAGGCTCCGGCCTTCCCCTACACTGTTAATAAAGAGAGCGGACGCGGCCCGGCATGGGCAAACTCGCTCTTTGAGGACAATGCCGAGCATGGTCTTGGAATCTCGCTCGGGCAGGAAGTTCTTCGCGAGCGCCTTATCAAGCTTGTGAAGCAGCTCTCCGAGAAATACGGAGAAATTGAGAGCGCTGCCGAAATGAAGGCAACACTTGATAAGTATCTCCAAACGCTCGAGGACGGCGCCGCAAACGGCGAGGCCACAAAGGCTATGGTAGCGATGCTCGAGGCGAATGTCTGCGCGAGCGACTGCGACTGCTGCGAGATCGAGAAGAAGATTCTTGCCGGCAAGAGCTATCTTGCCAAGAAGTCTGTCTGGATATTCGGCGGAGACGGCTGGGCTTATGATATCGGATTCGGAGGCCTTGATCATGTTATCGCCTCGGGTAAGGATGTCAACATCATGGTCTTTGACACCGAGGTCTATTCTAACACAGGCGGACAGGCGTCTAAGGCGTCGCAGCTTGGTCAGGTCGCGCAGTTTGCGGCGGCCGGCAAGGCAATCGGCAAGAAAAACCTGGCTGAGATCGCCATGTCTTACGGATATGTATATGTTGCACAGGTTGCAATGGGCGCTGATATGAATCAGTTCCTCAAAGCGCTGCGCGAAGCAGAGGCCTATCGCGGCCCGTCGCTTATTATCGGTTACTCTCCCTGCGAAATGCACGGTATTAAGGGCGGAATGCAGAACAGCCAGCTCGAAATGAAGAAGGCTGTTGAGGCCGGATACTGGCATCTGTTCCGCTATAACCCGGCACTTGAGGGTGCCGCCAGGTTTACCATAGACTCCAAGGCTCCGACAGGCAACTACCAAGACTTCATCTCCTCCGAGGTTCGCTACTCGCGCCTTGCGCTGCAGTTCCCCGATAAGGCTAAGGAGCTCTTCGCCGAGGCCGAGGACAATGCAAAGGCTAAGTACGATCGGCTTGTGAGATATTCAAAGCTTTATGAATAAAGCGATAAGCTAAAATAAGCTTAAAGTTTTTTGAATAAAGCGATAAGCTAAAATAGGCTTAAAGTTTTTTGAATAAAGCGATAAGCTAAAATAGGTATTGGGGAAGCTTCCCTCGGGAAGCTTCCCCAATACCTTTTATTATTTTATACTATTCCCCATTAAAAAGTCATACATAATAGGGTGTGCTCAGGCGATGGCCGTTCGTTGCCCCTACAGGTGTAACCGTATTGTCGTGCATCCACAGTATTACGTCTCTCTCATTCACGCCTGCTCATACATTTCCATGCAATACATCCCGAAATCATATGCGAGCGCCGCAGCAGATTGGCGCAGCGCCTCGGGAACCTCTTTCATATAGGAATGGCACTCAAGCACGAAATCCCCCTTGTACTCTATCTCCTTTAGCACAGGCATTATCTCTTCCCATTTGATATCCCCGCCGACAAAGGGGATAAGATGCGCATCCTTTGTGCCCTTGTTGTCATGAACATGGGTCGCCACAAGTCGGCGGCCGAGCTTTCTTAGCTGCCGGGGCTGGTCAGACATCATTATTCGGGCATGGCCGAAATCCCAGCAGGCGCCGAGCGCGTCGTCATTTACAGTGTCGATTATGTCAATAAGGCTGTCGGTGTCCGAACAATAGTAGCGGCGGCACTTTGTGCGGTCGCCCTCGGCCATATTCTCAAGCGCAAGCCCTGTTCTGTGACGTTTGGCAAGCTCAAGCATTGGAGAATAGAATTCGATATTCGTTTTTTTCTGTATTTCGTTGTCATATTCGGTGTTCACAGTGTCGCTCATCGGGTGGATTACTATCCACTTTATCCCCAGTTTCCCCGCGGCAATAACACACCTGCGGCTCATCTCGCGAAATAATTCACAATATTCGGCGCTCGGTTGACTGCCGGCAATAAACATATTGTTGCAATAGGGCGCGTGCGCCTGTGTGAAGACGACGCCAAGCTTTGCCGCCTCATTTCCGAGCGCGTCAATCCTTGCTTCCCAATCGTCGGCTGCGAGGTCGTCGTTTTTTCCGGGGCGAGCCGAGTGGGTGAAATTAAGATCAAGAACACGAAAACCGGCGGCAGCGCAATTTTTCGTCTGATATATGTAGTTGTTTCCGGGCAGGCCGCCGCGGTTTTCTCTGAAGAGATTTGTCATCACACCGAGTTTCATATGGAGTTCCCCCGCTTCATCAGTTTTATTATATTATAAACCATCTCGCGTATAAAATCAAGCAAAAAAAACAAAGACCCGACAAACACAGCCGCTCCCCTTTCGGGGGCGGCTGTGCGTGGACTTATGGTCAGTCCTCAATCCGCTCAATGCTTTCTCTCGCGCGAAAGACGAGCGAAATAAGCCAGATGCCTGAGAGCGCTACTATTGTATAAACGATACGGGTGAGCAAGGCGTCCTGCCCTCCGCAAATCCATGCGACAACATCAAAGTCAAAAAGTCCGATGCTGCCCCAGTTAAGCGCGCCTATGATAGCTAAAATCAGCGCGATCCTATCGATCACCATTACTGTGAGCTTCCTTTCTGCATTTTTTGAAACCGGAAATTCTCCGCTCACATCTATTCTTTGCCGGTCGCGCTCGGTTTATGTACCACACAACTCGCCAAATGCAAGAAAATTATGTTATTATTTATAAAAATCGTGGTTTCCGACCGTCATTACAAAGGTGCAGGATTTTACAATCCAAAAATTTGTTGCAATTTTTGGATTTAAGAAAAAGAGTGCCTCGCCGCTTATGCTATAACCCTCAAGGCAGATTTTTGCCGCAACAATACTGTCGGCCGAGGGGGTTCGGTGAATGGTGCCGGTGGCGGCGGGGGTGAACTGTGTTCCGTGTTTTTTGTCGAAAATGACGGCATATATCGAATTAGGATAGCTGCGGCTTGCCACACGGTTCATTATGACATTGCCAACCGCAATCTTGCCGAGCATCGGTTCTGCTCCAGACTCGGCGTTTATTATGCGCGAGAGCCAATAGAGATCGTCGCTGTTGTAATAAGCGGCGGCGCTTCTGCAGTAGCTCCTGCCGCTGCCTGTGAGGGTTACGCTGTATGTAGCGCCGTCCCACTCAACCTCAAGCCCGAAGGCGCGCGCCATCGGCCGTATCGGCACATAGACTGTGCCGCCTATATTTATAATCTCGCCGACGGTGAAGAAGCATCTGTCGTTTGCGGTTATGTAGGTGTTGCCGACTCGAGCTGTTAGATAAAGGCCGCTCGCGCTTATCGATGCAGTTTTCGTGTTTCCGTTCCAACCCACCGAGCATCCCCCCATCGTATCTGCGAAGGCTCGCAGCGGAACGTATGTAATCGAGTTGATAAGAAGCGGTTGATTCCTCAGGATCTCGGTGCTGCCATGCCGCAGTTTCACCGGCGGCGCGGCTGCCGAAGCCGGGGCAAGAAAGGTCAGACTTGAGAGGATGACCAGGGCTGCCATGAAAAGCGGCAAGAAGATTCTTTTTTTGAACATATGTATTCTCCTTGAGAAGCGGTATTCAGGGGCAGAGGCAGCCTATATTGCCTCATCCCCCAGGAGGGGACCCCTGCTAAAATATTGTAGCATATAGAATATGCGATTACAACCCGCAAAATATTCATGGGTAGGGGTGTTTTTCCATGTCAGTATAGTATTCGGAGAAAATGAACGTGGGATTTCTTAGTTTTTCATATATTCCATAAATTCTTTGCAGTATTCGAGTGTGATGTTGGTGGTTATCACCGAGGGCTGCTGCTCGTCATACTGAACTCGAATTAAAACATTAAGATAATAAGAGGGGTCTGGGGAAACTTTCAAACCTTGGTTTGATTCAATTTGCCGTCTGTGGATGCACGGCAATGCGGTTAAACCTGTAGGGGCGAACAGTGTTCGCCCGCAACAAGCGCAGATTTGGAATCTTTGGAAATCCTTTGTGTAGGGGCAACGAACGGCCGTCGCCTGAGAACGCCCTCTTCTGTGCTGACTTTTTAATATAAGTTCAATGCTATAATGAGGTAATGGTATCATTCATAACGCTGGGGCGTCGACAAATAAAATTCGGGGGAACTTTTTCTAAAAGTTCCCCCGAAAGACTTGCTGCACCTATATAAACAAATTTACATCGGATTCCTCGGCGTCTCCAAGATAGGTGCCGACACCGGCGAGCTCAACGCCGTCTATCAATTCTTGTTCGCGGATTCCCATAACGTCCATACTCATTGTGCAGGCAACGATTTTAACGCCGCTCTGAATCGCCGCGGCGATGAGGTCTTCGAGCGAATCAACATTTTTATCATTCATTATCTTTTTCATCATGGCGCTCCCCATCCCGGCCATATTCATGCGCGAGAGCTTGAGCTTCTTTGCGCCGCGCGGGAGCATCGCCCCGAACATCTTCTCCATAAAGGATTTTTTTATCTTTTGCTTTTTGGGCTTGCGCAGAACGGTCAGCCCCCAGAAGGTGAAGAACATAGTCACCCGTCGCCCCATGGCGGCGGCGCCGTTTGCGATTATGAAGCTGGCGATTACCTTATCAAGGTCGCCCGAGAAAACAATTATCGTTTTGCCGTCGCTGCGGCCGCTCGGTGTGCGAGCTTGATTTGAGCCCTTCTGCAAGAGGGCAACATAGCTCTCGCCACGCCGGCTCTTTTCGAGAAGAAGGTTTCCGGTGCGGCGGCACCACGCGTCGATATCGCGTATAAACCCGGGGTCTGACGCCGAAACCTCAAGGATTTCGCCCTCTTTCATTGCCTTCACCGTATCAAAAACCTTCATTATCGGCCCCGGGCATTGCATTGTGCCGCAGTCAAGCTTGATAGCCTTTGCCGGCGCCTTCTCGACCTCGGTGGCCTCGGTGGCCTCGGGCAGAGCCATCTCCTCGACAGGCGCCACGCCTGCTGATCCGGGCTGATCTGAGCCGTAATGGGTAGACTGATAAAATCTCGCCCCGCCGGGATATACAAACACATTCTCAAAGCCCCTCTGCATAAGCAGGCGCGAGGCATTGTATGCTCGGACGCCGACCGCGCAGAGGACAATTATATTTTTCGATTTATCAAGCTCGGATAATCTTTGGCGAAGCTGTCCAAGCGGGATGTGTATCGCTCCGGGGAGCGAGTATGCCGCAAGCTCAGCATGTTCGCGAACGTCGAGCAAAAGAGAATTTTCAAGTTTTCCCGGCGCATCCCAATCAGAGAAGCGAATCCTGCCGGCAAGAAGATTCTCTGCCACAAATCCCGCCATATTAACCGGGTCTTTTGCCGACGAATAGGGGGGCGCATAGGCGAGTTCAAGATCTTTAAGATCATTGACTGCGGCGCCAAGCCGAATTGCCGTTGCAAGCACATCTATTCGTTTGTCGACCCCGTCTTGACCGACTATGCCGGCGCCGTATATCTTTTTGCCGTCTGATGAAAAGAGCAGCTTTATGGTCATGGGACGGGCTCCGGGATAGTATCCGGCGTGCGAATTTTGGGTTATAATTATACTCCGGTAGTCTGTCTCGCGCACCATTCCGCGAGCCATAAGCGCCCTTTCGTTTGCTCCGGTGGCGGCGGCGGTGAGGTCGAATACCTTTGCGACGGCCGAGCCCTGCGTTCCGCTATAGGCCGCCCTGTCCCCGACAATATTGTCGGCGGCAATCCGCCCCTGTTTGTTTGCGGGCCCGGCAAGGGGGATCATTGTTTTATCCTTGAAAATAAAGTCCTCAACCTCAATTGTGTCGCCGACGGCATAAATATCGGGATCTGAGGTCTGCAAAAATTCGTTTACCACTATGCCGCCGCGCTGATTGACCTCAAGGCCGGCCTCTTTTGCCAGCTCGCTGTTTGGGCGAACGCCTATGGCGAGCAGAACAAGATCAGCGGTTATTTTGCGGCCGCTCTTTGTTTTTGCGGTAACTGTTGAGCCGTTGTCCGAAAATTCGGCAACACCGTCTCCAAGTATAAGATTAACGCCGTTTTCAACTATATTCTGATGCAGAAGCTGCGCCATTTCAAAATCAAGGGGAGCCATAACCTGATTTGACATCTCGATCAGCGTCACCGCCAGTCCGGCGTGCCTTAAGTTTTCGGCCGCCTCAAGTCCTATAAAGCCGCCGCCCACCACAATGGCACTTGCCGCCCGATTCTCATAGACAAGGGCGCGCAACGCATCTGTGTCTGGCAGATTAGTGAGCGTGCGGATGCGCGGCGAATCTATTCCGGGAATCGGGGGGCGGAGCGGCGAGGAGCCGGTGGCGATTACGAGCTTATCATAGCTCTCCTCATATATCTCGTTGTCTTTGAGCTTCTTTACCGTGACGGTTTTACGGGCGCGGTCTATTTTAATCGCCTCATGTCTGACGCGAACGTCAATATTAAATTTTGCCCTCATCCCGTGGGGCGACTGAAGGAGCAGGTCGTCCCTGTCTTTTATAACGTCTCCGATGTGGTAGGGAAGTCCGCAGTTTGCAAAGGATATGTATTCTCCCCGCTCGAGCATGACTATCTCTCCCTCACCGTCTCGCCTGCGAAGCCGGGCCGCGCAGGATGCTCCGCCCGCAACGCCGCCGATAATCAATGTTTTCATTACTATGACCATTCCTTTCGAGTTTTTCGGGATATATCAGACCGGAAAGCCGGCAGTTAAGGGCGCCGGCCGCCCTTTGGTTTCTTTCTCATATTATCTCATAAAATAATGAACTTAACACCAGATTGCCTCACTCCGATCCCTAAGAGGAATGTGGGGCCCGGTCGGGGTCGGCGTCCCCTCTGTAATCAACAATTCCGCCGATATCGCTAACATTTCTATATCCCAACGCCGCAAGCCACCCGGCCGCGCTCCGGCTCCGCCCGCCGCTATGGCAATAAACAAAAATCTCCCTGTCCTTGTCGGGTATGAGATTTCCCACCCCCCCCAGTCGGTCAAGCGGTATATTGACGCTGCCATTTATATGCCGCTCCCGATATTCCTCCTCTGTTCTAACGTCAAGCAGCAGGGCGCCGGGAGTTTTTGAAAACCTTTCAATGCCGGCGTTAATATCGGGCTTACTTAATAATGTTCCGAATAACCGCATTTTGCTTCACTCCTTTGAGTTTAATTTGTTACGGTTATATTATACTCAAACACTCAGCCCTGCGCCGTAGCATTGTCACATAAGCCGGCTATCTTCTGCTCGCCTCAGCAAGCTCGGTGAGGCGGGAAATGTCGGAGAGAGTAACGCTCCCGCGCCCGAGCAAAACCAATCCCTCGCCTGCTAGATAGTTGAGCATTCTTGTCACCACCTCGCGTATGCTGCCCAGGTGATTGGCTATTTGTTCATGAGTGATATTGATTGTCAGGCTTCCGGCAAGTTCGCTCTCTTCAAGGAGGAAGGCGGCAAGGCGGGTGTCAAGCTTTTTGTTCTGCACCTTATCCATCAGCCACATAACCTCCGAAAAATGCGAGGCCATCAGCTCGTTTGTGTAATTTGCAGCCGCAATCGAGCTTGACATAAGCGACTTATAAAGCGCCGAGGGTACGACATAAACCACAGAGTCAAGCTCTGCTGAGACGCTCACGTCGAATTGTATGCCCGAGAGCACGCAGGAGGCCGAAAAAAGGCACATATCGCGCTCGAAAAGACGATAAAGGGTTAGCTCCTTGCCCTCGTCTGAGATGGTAAAGACGCGAATCCGCCCGCTCTCGACAATTAAAAGGCCGATGCAATCCTGCTCGCTGTTGTGTATTGGCGACCCCTTTTTATAGACGCGTTTGCGCGTCGAGGCGATAAGCAGAGCTTGTTGCTCTGCCGTCAGTTTTGACCAGAAGGGTATATACCCGCTAAGCTTATCCATTCTTCACCTCATCCTATTATAATATTCACATTGGCAGAACCTGCCATGTCGCAACGGCAAGATAGCGCATGGGGAACTTATTTTGCGACTAATCCTCAGTCTCCCACGGCAGGCGCGTCTCGCAGATAATGTCGTCAACATCCTCGCGCGAGCAGAGATAAAACATCCTTCTCTTGCCGATTTTTGATGAATCGCAAAGAAAAACCTTGCGCTCTGATCTCTCAAGCAGCACCTGGCGCAGCGAGGTTTCGGCCTCGGAGGAGTCGCTTATCTCACCGCCCTTTGTTATGCCTTGACTTGAGAAAAAAAGTATGTCTATATTAACCGCCCGCACAAATTTCTCAGCCTCAAGGCCTGCAAGCGCACGATTTTCTCTCAGAAGCCTGCCCCCGGTCGACCAAACCCGCTCGCACACGCCGGCCGCCTCCTCAAGAACGCCTAGGCTGTTGGTGATAATCTTCAAATTGTGATATCGGCGAAGATATTTTACTATCCGACCGGCGCTTGAGCTGGCATCGATAAATATTGTCGCCCCGTCAAAAACCAGGCCCGCCGCGCGCTCGGCTATCCATTCCTTTTGGGTGGTGTTTTCCTGCTTGCGAAGCGCGAGCGGAATCACGGAATTTTGGTATTTGGAGAGGATAACCCCGCCATATACACGAATAACCACCCCCTCCTTCTCAAGCCGGCATATGTCGCGCCGCACAGATGCCTCGCTTGAGAAGACTGCCTCGGCGAGCTGCTTGATTGTCGCCGTTCGATGTCTTTCAAGATAGCGCAGAATATCCTGCTGCCGCTCATACTGCATCATAACCTGCCTCCTAAACGCTCTCGCACGCGCCCCGCGTGACCGTCATTGAAATAATATGCAACTTTTCTTTCAATAAGTATATATCATTTCTCATAATTTTGCAAGTTTAATTTGGGGGGCGGCTGTCTTGAATTGCCGGACAATATAGAAACCGCATCCTAGCATCTCCGCACACCCAAAAATAAAACAGGAAGCCGACTTGACAATCGGCTTCCCATAATTTTATGCTATTTACTGACCATCCGCTTTAACCTCAAACAGTGAGTAAAAATCTTCCTGACTAATATATGTCGACGGAAGCTTGCCATCCCAGCCCTTTATGTAGTAATAATAAATCAGGTCTGGCGTCAGCGACTCTGCTATCGCCTTATTGACAGCCGAATCCTTCTGCCCGGCATATTCCGCGGCGTCTGCCTGAATTTTGACTATCTCAAGGTCTGCCTCGGCCTGGATAACCGAAACCTCGGCGTCGGCTTTCGCCTGAACGACCGCACGCTCTGCCGTGGCCATCTGCTCCATGGTTTTCTGCGCCTGCTCTATCTCGGCCTGCAGCTTCTTCTGTGCCGATACCTGCTTTGCTTCGACCGCTGTGGTAAAGGCGTCGGTAAAATCAATATCCTCAACAGAGGCTGTTATAATCTCGATATTGTAGGCCGACAGGTCGTTTAGCAGTATTTGATATATGTCGTTTGAAAACTGCGTGCGATTCTCTACAAGCGTCTCGGCGGTATATCTTGCTATCACAGCTCTTACCGCCTCGTTTATTCTGGGCAGCATAATAGTTCCGTAATAATCGATGCCGATTGTACGGTAGATGGTCGACGCCGTTTCCTTATTTATCTGATAGTTGACCGAATAGGTGATGCTGACCTCTTGAATATCAGACGAGAAGCAGGCCATCTCGATAACCGCCTTTTGGTTTCGGTTATCCATCTTGATGATTTTCTGCCAGGGGGCTTTTATGTTTATTCCGGCTTCAAGCGTCACCTTCTCAACTCTGCCGAAGGTTGTGACAATACCGGTATATCCGGTTGGAATGGTCGTCAGGCAGCTCGCCGCCACAAGAACCGACCCCACCAAAATGCTCAAGGACAAAATCGCCGCAAAAAATCCTCTTTTTCCCTTTATCCTATACGACACAGCGGCAAAAATCCCGACGATTATAACAAAAACGCCAGCAATAAAAAACTGCATATCTATACCTCTCCTAAAATAATTATTTCTGAGCGATCTGAATCAGTGCGCGTTGTTTTTGTACTCCGAGAGCACCGGAACAAATTCAGCGAAGGAGGCCTTGGCGGCAAAAAGATTGTAGAAGGTCTCTATCATCTCAATGTCTGCTTTGTCTTTTATGTCGCAATATTTGCCGAGCGCCGCTCCGACACCCTCTCGCTTCGCATAACCCGAAACTTCGATAGCTATCGGATCATCCGGATGGTCGAAGAGCAGCCCCGCCGCGATACCGATTGCTATATGCGCCGGAACCTCGCCCATCTCGCGCACCAGCTTGAAGGCACCGCCCAGACGGTCGCCCGCCGCAAGCTTGCGGGCGGGATCGCGGCCAACCCGCAGAACATCATCAATAAGAAGACTGTTCTCAAAACGCACCATCAGATTCTCAACAAAGCGAATAAGCTCGTCGGCCGGAACGCCGTGTTTCTTCGAGAGGGCAAGCGCCGACTCAAAGAGCGCGCGGGTGAGGAAATATTTTATTTCGCCATCGCAGGCGATGTCGTATATAAGATCGATTTTCTTCTGCCAGCCGCAATAGGCCATAAGGGCATGCCCCATGTTATGAATAAGCAGCTTGCGCTCAAGGAAGAAGGAGAAGGGCGAGAAGGCAACCATGCCGTCAATCTTCGGCGGCTCGCTTCCGACAGGGCGGAAGGCAGAGAGGTCAACCGGAAGCTCGCTGTAGTCGTCGGTGCAGACGGCGAGCGGGTTCTCAGCAAGGAATTTCTCGGGCGTGGGCGGCACGGTGATGCAGACCGAAACACTCACAAAGCCTACCATATTCTCAAAAAAGTCCTTATCTTCAAGCGTGATATGCGGAGCGACAAGCCCACGCAGGTGTTTCTCCGAGCCGATAAGATTCTCGCAGATAAGGATATTGAGCGGCCGGCCGCTCTTTTTTTTGCGGAGCGCAATAGCCTGGGCAAGTATTGGGGCAACATGGGGAAGAATGTTAACACCGAGTGCGGTGGCGAGTATGTCAGCGTCTGCAATTGTCGCGGCGGCAGTCGCCGCGTCGCGCCCGTTGACTGCCGTTACATTCTCAACCCACTCTGTGGCATAGCCGCCTCCCCGCGTGACGTGAACCGGATATCTGCCCGCAGCCGATAGCCTATCAACAAGCTCTGTGTTGACATCTATAAAAGTTGTCTCCATTCCCGAGAGGAAGAAGCGCTTTGCGATAAATCCGCGCCCGATATTTCCGGCTCCATACATAACTGCTTTCATTATTTTGGTACTCCCTTGATTTTTGTTTATATAATCTTATAGTAAACGGGCTTTGCCGTTGCGACGTCGCAAGTTTCTCGGAAACCTGCCAATGTACAAATTATACCGTTTCTGCACTTACCTCACCCCGCTCCCGGAGAGGGATGTGGGGCCCGGCCGGGGGCGGCGCAGTATGCTCCAAAAGTTTTTGAGGGGGGTCTGGGGGGAACTTTTCTCAAAAAGTTTCCCCCGGCGCATCCCTCGTTATCTTAATATTTTAATTGGTTCTTAGTCTTATATATCATCTTCCTCAGGGGCTGCCGCCGCATCCTCATATCCGCCCTCGTCCTCGTCCTCATTGTCCATATCCTCTCCGACCGGAAGGGGAGTGATTTTCTTCTTTTGGGGGTCGGTGTCGGCTGCCGCCTGAAGCTTCTCGGCCTCAATCAGCGCATTTTCTTCCTCTTCTTCGCTCGCAACCTTAGTAAAGTTTACAATGCTCTGGTCTTCTGCAAGGCGCATGACTATAACGCCCGATGCCGAGCGAGAGTATACCGGTATATCGCTCACCGGTGTGCGGATTATCGTTCCGGTGTCGGTGATCATCATCAGATCATCGCTCTCGCTGACCGCCGAAACCCCCGCGAGCAGTCCGGTTTTCTCGGTAATCCTATGGCAGATCACGCCAAACCCGCCGCGGTTTTTCATGGTTCGGAAGTCGTCAAAGTCGGTTCTCTTTCCGAAACCGCCCTCTGTGATGGTGATAAGATACTTGCCCTCCTCAACACGCGCCACGCCTCGTACATAGTCATCGCCGCGCAGCGAAATTCCGCGAACCCCCCGCGCGCCCCGACCCATGGCCCTGACATTCGATTCGCTGAATCTTATGGCATTACCCTCGCCCGTGGCGATTATAAGGTCAAAGGTTCCGTCGGTGAGCATTACAAAGACAAGCTCGTCTCCCTCATCGAGCGTGAGCGCTATTTTGCCTCCCCGCCGCTGATATTCGTATTCGGAGAGCAGGGTGCGCTTGATAACGCCGTATTTGGTCACCATTGTAAGATATTCACCCTCGGTGAATTCTGCCACACTGATAACCGCCGTAACCTTCTCGCCCGGCGCCAACTCAAGTATATTTACAAGATTTGAGCCTCTGGCCGTTCGCGATGCCTCGGGGATTTGATATGCCTTTTTGACATGGACCTTGCCTGTGTTTGTGAACATCAAGAGATGCGAGTGAGAATTAACGGCAATCACCTTCTCGATAAAGTCTTCCTCCTTGGTCGACATGCCGATAATTCCCTTGCCCCCCCGCCGCTGAGCCGAATAGACATCTGCCGGCTGACGTTTGATATATCCGGCATGCGTGAGTGTGATTATGCAGCTATGGCGCTCAATCAAATCCTCAAGAATTATTTCATCCTCAACCGGCACTATCTCTGTCCGTCGCGGATCGGCATATTTTCTCCTGATCTCGCTCATCTCGTCGCGGATTATCGCTTTGACTTTATTTATATCTGCAAGGATACCCTCAAGTTCGAGTATCAGCGCATGCAGGCGGAAAAGTTCGTCCTCTATTTTCTGCCTTTCAAGACCTGTAAGCCTGCCGAGCGTCATATCGACTATCGCCTGAGCCTGAATCTCGGTAAGCTTTGTCAGCGTTCCGTTGACAATTTTGTGCGCCGCGGCATATTCCTCCGAGTAGCTGACCGTGAAAAACTCGTCCATCAATCTCTCCTTGGCCTCGGGGATGGTTTTTGAGCTTTTCATAATTTCAATAACCCGGTCGATATTGCTGAGCGCTATGTGGTAACCCTCGAATATGTGCGCTCTTGCGCGTGCCTTGTCAAGGTCATATTTTGTCCGGTTTATTATAACTGTTTCCTGGTGTCTGATATATATATCAAGTATATCGGGCAGAGGCAGAACCTTTGGCTCGCCTCCGACAAGTGCGAGCATATTAACCGCGCAGGTGTCCTGCAGCTGAGTGTATTTATAGAGCTGATTGAGTATAATCTGGCCGTTTGCGTCGCGCCGATACTCGATAACAATCCGCATTCCCGCCCGACCCGATTCATCGCGAAGCTCTGTGATTCCGTCAATCCGCTTGTCCTTGACAAGCTGTGCTATGGCCATGCAGAGCATACTCTTATTGACCATATACGGAATCTCGGTGATAATAATCCGGTTGCGATCCTCCTCAACCTCGGCGCGGGCGCGAACCATAATGCGTCCTCTGCCCGTTGTGTATGCCTCGATTATGCCGTTCATACCGTAGATAGTTGCGGCGGTTGGAAAGTCGGGGCCTTTTATATGCTCCATCAGATCGGAAACGCTGCACTCGGGGTTGTCTATCCGGTAGAGCGTGGCGTCTATCACCTCGCCAAGATTGTGGGGCGGGATGTTTGTCGCCATGCCGACCGCAATTCCGACCGAGCCGTTGACAAGCAGATTCGGGAAGCGCGAGGGCAGCACGGTCGGCTCGCGTAGCCGGTTGTCAAAGTTCGGCATAAAGGGAACGACCTCTTTTTCGATGTCGCTCATCATCTCGTCGGAAATTCTCGACAAGCGCGCCTCGGTGTAACGATAGGCGGCGGCTCCGTCTCCGTCGACCGAGCCGAAGTTTCCGTGACCGTCTACCAGCGGATATCTGTAGGAGAAGGGCTGCGCCATTCTCACCATCGTGCCATATACCGCCGCGTCACCATGCGGATGATAGCGGCCGAGCACGTTACCGACCGTCGTTGCCGATTTGCGGAAGGGGCGGTCGTGGGTGAGCCTGTCCTCATACATCGCATAGAGTATGCGGCGCTGACCCGGTTTCATGCCGTCCCGCGCGTCTGGCAGGGCTCGCGACATTATAACCGACATCGAATACTCGATAAAGGATCTCTTTACCTCCTTCTCCATTTGTATATCGACAATCTTTTGATTCTCAAAAGTAAGATTCTCATTCTCGTGGTTTGACACTTTCTATACTGCCTTTCAATATAATATCTTCTTGACATCTATGCCTGATTTAAATATTTCATCTATCTGCCGCAAGTCCGGCAGGCGCGTTCCCTCAAGCGCCACCTTTGCCGAGGCGGCAGCCGAGGCATAGGCAAGCGCCTCGGCAACACTCTGCCCGGCGACATAACGCGCGAAGAGGTAGGTTGCAAGGTATGTGTCGCCCGCGCCCGAAAAGCCGCGAAGCTCCACCCGCGCAGCCGACACTAAAAACTCGCCGCCCTCGCCCGAGAAAACCGAGCCGCTCTCATCAAGCGTGCAGATAATCTCGCAGCCGTACCGGCGCCGAACCTCCCGGCAACCTTCGATTACCGACTCAATATCCGAAAGTTCGCTCTCAGAAAGGCCGAGGATTCCGGCAAGCTCGCGCCGATTTGGTTTTATCAGCGCCGGGCGGGCATCAAGACCATATCTCATCGCCTCGCCGTCACAGTCAAGAATTGTAAGCGCGCCCTTTTCTCTGTAGTTTTTTATTATAAAGTTATACACACTCTTTTCCACACCCTGTGGAATACTTCCGGTTGCTATTATTATATCGTATCGCCCCGCTAAAAGCGGGTCAAGAAGCCCCCGCAGTTCTTCCCGGCTGAATGGGCCGCCCGGCTCGTTAAACTCTGTTGAAGACTTGTCGGGGCCGATGATTTTCGTGTTTATCCGAACTCCGGCTTGGCTCGGAGCAAAGTGTGCGCGGACGCCGTGCCGGTTTATGAAGTCTTCCGAGAGGTCGGAGAGCGTGCCGCCGGTGAAGGTGAAATACTCGGGGTCTGCGCCAAGCGTTTTGAGCATTATCGCCACATTGGCGCCCTTGCTCCCCTGGCTCACAACGGTGCGGCTTGAGCGGTTGAGCGTTCCGATACGGGGCGGGGAGTCGAAATACATTATGCGGTCAACGCCGGGATTGAGGGCGAGGACTGCAATTTTTAAATTTTTATTCATTATTCATTGAAACCTTTATTCTTCGGGCAAGCCAGAACTCATGCCGCTTATATCATGCCTTAATAAGTTGGTGTATCAAGATACCATCTCCCATTTGCCAGCGTCAGAGACAGGCGGATGTTAGTAATCTCGTCGCTACCCTCAAGGTGCGAATCAATAGAAATATTGACATATTTTGCGCTCGACGGACGAACAATTTTCATTGTTGAATAATCATATATGCGCTTCTCTGTAATAAGGGGTTTTATATTTTCGGCCTGACGCAAGAGATAGCCCTGCTCAAAAAATCTCGCGCCGACCACACCGCCGCTTGTCAGCGCGCCCGAGGAAAGCCCGTCAAATGCGGCCTGATAAACACCTCTGAGATAATCGGCCGAATAGACCTGTTCTGCAGCGTTTTTAATCTCCTCAATCGAGAGATATTTCGCATCGATTCTCACCACATTATAGCCCTCAATATCGTCCTCATCATAGACATATTCGGGCTTCTCCTCTGTGTAATCTATAGCGAAAAGATAGCTGCCCGAAGCTTGGTCTATAAATATCGGCTCGCCCTCGTTTCCCGTAAGGTCGGCGGCCTTGACAATGCGCGCGAATTTGTAGCTGCCCGAAGCCTTGTCAAAATACATAACAAGTTCGCCCTCGCGCTCATCCTCAAAAACCAGATAATAGGTGTCATATTCCTCGGAATAGGATAGGGTCTGATCGGTGAGAGCGACGATGCGCGGATAGGTGGGCAGACCTTTCCCAAAGAAAATCTCGTTTATTTCATGCGAAGCCTCAATCAGATTAACCGCGCTGTCGTATATTTCTTCAAGTTCGGGAGGGGAGGAGCAGGAGAGAAGGGTTAGAATGGGGAGGAGCAAGGTGGCAAAAATTATTTTTTTCAAGTGCGGTATTTTCCTTTCCTCAATTAGTTATTCTCATAGTTATTCTCAATTAACTATTGCTAACTATTTATATTTATATAGCTAATTTTATATATCGCCCTGCCTCGCCGACCGATTATACATCCAGGTTCTCCACGAATTTTGCATTTCTCTCTATGAATTCGCGGCGAGGTTCGACCTTATCTCCCATCAGGGTTGAGAACATTTCATCGCAGGCGACAGCATCCTCAAGTGTGACGCGCAGAAGTGTGCGCGTTTCGGGATTCATTGTCGTTTCCCAGAGCTGTTCAGCGTCCATTTCTCCAAGACCCTTATAGCGGTCGGCCTCAACGCCGGTGACGCCAAGCTCGGCTATATATTTATCGCGCTCGGCGTCGGAGAAGGCGTAGTATTCCTTGCCTTTTCCGCTGCGTTTATAAACCCTGTAGAGCGGGGGCTGGGCAAGATATATATGCCCTTCTTCAACAAGCTTTCTCATGTGTCGGAAGAAGAAGGTAAGGAGCAGTATCCGGATATGAGAACCGTCAACGTCGGCGTCGGCCATAATAATCAGCTTGCCGTAGCGCAGCTTTTTAATATCAAAATCCTCGCCGATTCCGCAGCCGAGCGCCTGAATAATCGGGATGAGCGACTGATTTGAATAAACCTTATCAAGCCGGCTTTTCTCAACATTGAGTACCTTGCCGCGCAGCGGCAGGATTGCTTGGAATTTCGAGTTTCGCCCGGTTTTGGCCGAGCCTCCGGCCGAGTCTCCCTCGACAAGATACAGCTCTGTGAGCTCAACCCGCTTTTCCTGACAATCGGCAAGCTTTCCGGGCAGGGGCATACCCTCAAGCAGTCCCTTGCGCCGAGTCATCTCGCGGGCGCGGCGGGCGGCCTCTCTTGCGCGGGAGGCGGCAAGCGCTTTATCTATTATCGCCCGCGCGCTTGCCGGATTTTCTTCAAAATATTCGGCAAGCTTTGTTCCCACTGTGCTCTCGACAAGCGTTCGTATCTCGGAGTTTCCAAGCTTTGCCTTTGTCTGGCTTTCAAACTGGGCATTCTCAAGCTTGACGCTGACAATCGCGATTATCCCCTCGCGAACATCCTCGCCCGAGAGATTTTTGTCGCTTTCCTTGAGGATTCCGGTTTTGTGGGCATAGTCGTTCAGCACCTTTGTGAGTGCCGACTTAAAGCCGGTCTCATGCGTGCCGCCCTCAATTGTATTCATATTATTTGCGAAGGTGAGAATAGTTTCGTTGTAGCTTGTGTTGTATTGCAGGGCAACCTCGGCAAGGCTGCCGTCTTTCTCGCCTCGCATATAGATAACATCTTTATGCACCGGCTCGCAATGGCGCTGGCTGTTGAGATAGGAGACAAAGCTGCAGATTCCGCCCTCGTAGAACAGCTCTGTTTTAACTGTTTCCTCTCCCCGCGCGTCGACAATAATCAGCCTTATCCCTGCATTGAGAAAGGCCTGTTCGCGCATGCGTTTTATAATAACCTCGCTGTCAAAAACGACCTCCTCAAATACTGTCGGGTCGGGCTTGAAGGTAACTGTAACCCCGTGCTGTCGCCCGGTTGATTTACCCTCGCTTCTGAAGGGGCGAACAACCCTGCCGCGCTCGAATCTGATAGTGTATAGCTCTCCTTCGAAAACGTCCTCAAGCTCAAGCCATTCCGAGAGTGCGTTAACCACTGAGGCGCCAACACCATGCAGTCCGCCGGCTATCTTATAGCCGCTGCCTCCGAATTTTCCTCCGGCGTGAAGCTTTGTGTATACAACCTCAGGTGTGGGAATGCCCTGTGTGGGGTGTATGGCGGCGGGAATCCCCCGTCCGTCATCTTCTATTTTGACGCTGTTGTCGGGATTGAGTGTTATTTTTATTTTTGAGCAAAATCCGGCGAGCGCTTCGTCTATCGAATTGTCGACTATTTCATATACCAGATGGTGCAGTCCGCGCAAGGAGGTGGTACCTATATACATTCCCGGGCGTTTTCTCACCGCGTCAAGTCCTTCAAGAACCTGAATCTGGCTCTCGTCATAAGCGCCTTCTTCGATTTTTGCCTCCTTTTGGACGTGATTTGTTTTCTCGTCATCGGCCTCGCCGGGCAATATTTTATCTAATTTATCGTTGATTTCCATTAACTGACCGTTCCTTTTGTATTTTCGTCATTACTTAGTCGCAAGTGAATTTTCCCATGCGCTCACTCGCTTTTGCGACAGCTCAAGTTTCTTTGAAACTTGCCAATGTGTATATTATATCGTTCAAGGCTTTGTGCCGCGCCCACAGGTGTAAACCCCCATGTATTAAAGCATTAAAGAAAACCTGTTTTCTTAAAATACATTCTCCCTTCAAGCGCCGCCACAGACAAGGGCGAGAAGCAAACCGCAAAGCCGGTTTTTGTCTTATATATAATAAATGATTTGGGTATCTCCTCGGCGGCCGCAAAGAGATTCCCGCGCCGCTCAGCATCCGAGAGAAACTTCCGGGTAAGCACCGAGCGGGTGGCATTGTCGGTATCAAGTATTGCGATTATATGATTTTTTCTGATAGTTTTATTGTTGCCTACATGCAGGTACATTTTTTAGCTATCCCTTTCTCATATCCTTAAATATCTCTCGTGTAGCTTCCCTTTTTCACCCGTATAACCCCGTCTGTTCCCGATATATGCTCGCAGGTTGTCATTATCACCTGCCGGTCTTTTATCTCACTTGTAAGATAAGCGCGCCGGCCTGAATCGAGTTCCGAGAGGACATCGTCAAGAAGGAAAACCGGATATTCTCCCCTTTCCTCGCGACATATCTCGCCCTCGGTCAGCTTAAGCGCAACGGCGAGCGAGCGCTGCTGCCCCTGAGAGCCATAAATCCGCGCTGCATGACCGTTGAGCGTTACCTCTATATCGTCCTTGTGAATTCCCCACAGGGTTGTCCCTGCCGAAATTTCGCGCTCGTGGGAGCTACCCAGCAGCTCCATATATCTTTTTTTTGTGGCGAGGCGATCCCGGTAGAAATCCTCGGGGTCTTTTGATGAGCCGGCATATTTTATTTCGGGCGTCTCGACTCCCCCCGTCATCTCGCGAAAAAACTCGGACACATGCTCTGCTGCACGGTTGAGATAGCTTGCTCTGAAGCTTGAGATAACCGCCGCCTCGGCGGCAAGCTGCTCAGACCAGAAGTCAACCGTTTCTTCAAATGTTTTCCGATCGCAAAGAGCATCCCGCAGAAGCTTGTTTCGCTGCCTGAGTATCTGGTTATAGCGCGAGAGCGAGGCTATATAAACCGGGCGAAGCTGCGAGATGGCAACATCAAGATAATTTCTCCGCGCCGCCGGCCCCGCCTTGATTATCGAGAGATGCTCCGGGCAGAAAATCACGGTCGGGAGGGTCCCGACCATGTCAGACATCCGGCGTATTCTAACTCGGTTGTGCTCAACCTGCCGCGGCCTCTCCCGCGACATCCGAAAAGAAATGCTCTGGCTTCTTATCGAGTCGCGGAAGTAAACTGTTACTGCGGCTCCGGGCGCGCCGAATTTTATCATCTCTCGCTCGTCGGCCCCCCGGAAAGACTTTCCTATCGAAACAAGGCCTATTGCCTCGATAAGATTGGTTTTTCCCTCTCCGTTGTCACCCGAGAGAATATTCACCCCTTCCGAAAAGGAAAGCTCGGCATGATCGATATTACGAAAACCCTCAATCTCTATTCGCTCGCAAATCATTCTTTCATTCTGACAGGCAGGAGCATAAACAACTCCTCGCGGTTTTCCGGATTTTCCTCAGGCTCTATATTCATACTTGTCAGCGCGCTTGAAAGAGAAAGCTTTAATCTCTCGCCCGAGCAGGCGCGCGCCGCGTTAATAAGAAATCGGTTGTTGAAAGCAATTATTATATCGTCTCCCTCGTGGTCGATGGGAAGTTCATCATATGTGCTGCCGGCAGACGAATTAGCCAGCACCCGCAGGGTATCTCCCACAAATTCAAGGCGCACATGAGAACGGACGCTGCCCGCGATCTTCTCCTCTGTGACAATAGCCGCCCGCTCAAGGGCCGAGAGGAAGGCTGTGCGCTCAAGGCGCACCTTTATCTTTTGATTTCTGGGGATTATGCGGTCATAATCAAGATATTCTCCGTCTATAAGGCGCGAGAAGAAGGTTATCCCGCCAATTATGAAAACTATATTTTTGCGGGTCATATATATTTCTGCCACTTCTTCCTCCCCGTCCGAGAGCAGTCTTACAAGCTCATTCACCGTCCTGACCGGAACTATGAATGAGTAATTTATCGGCGAGAGGTCGCTGTTTTTATTCTGTATTTCTGTTCTTGCAACATTTTTAGCAAGGTTTATGCTGTCGCAGGTTACAAGTGTCAGCGTTTCTCCCTCAACGCGGAAATGACAACCGTTGAGCACCGGCCTTGTATCGTCCACTCCCATTGCGTGGCTCACCTTAGTCAGCATTTTTTTAAGCTCTGCCTGAGAGATAACAAAGCCTCTGTCCTTGGGAACCTCGGGTATTGTCGGAAAATCCTCGCCGGCGAGCGCTGTGGTTCTATGCAGAGCCTTTCCGCTTGTGATTTTTGCCGAGAGCCGCTCGTCAACAGTCAGCTCAAGTTCCTCACCCTCCATCACACGGATTATCTGCGAGAATTTCTGGGCGTTTATTATATATCTGCCGGGGGCATATATCTTTGCGTCTACCGATATTTTGATGCCCTTATCGGTGTCGTATGTTGTGAGAAGGCAGGTGCCGCTCCCGACCGATTCATCATCGGCCTCAATTAACACTCCCTCGATGGCCGGAAGGGTAGATTTATTTGAAACGGCCGACATCAGGGGGGGGAAGACCGAGGAGAGGAGCTTTCGGTTGAAGGTTATTTTCATCTTTTTCTCCTTGTTTAGGTGGATTTTGAGTGTATATTGCAGTTTATATAAAAATCAAGGGCGTGCTGCTTGTTTGCCCTTTTCGGGATTTTTTAAAGCTCGCGCGATAGAATGCAATGCTTAGTATTTTAGTAGTAGCAGCCGTAGGGGGTGTGGAAACTGTGGAAAGTTATAAAAGCCTTTATTTATAAGCCTTTTTTGGAGGTTGAGTGTGACAGATAGCTGTTGAAATGCCCGGGAGTATCTGTTCTTTGTTTGTGGAAAAGCAAAATTTATCTGTTTTGTAAGGGCGTTTGAAGGAGATTAAAGTTATCAACAGGCAATTTTTGTTGTTTTTCTGTGCAAAAGGTGTTTTTCTGTAGGTTTTTTAAGTTATCCCCATAGTTATCCACAGAGATGTGGATAACTGTTGTCAACATAAAAAGTGCTTTTGCATAAAAGACTATTGCTCTTTGCCTGTGGAGTTGAATCAGGCTTTTTAAACAGAATATCCACATTCAAAAAAGAGCCGGGAAAAGGCTGTGGAAAAGTCTGCCTATAACTGTTGATAAGTAGGACTGAAAAACTCAGCGGCCACTGACCTCTTTTATCAGTTGGTCAATCTCAACGTTAAAAATATTGTCCGAGCGCAGTCTTTTCTCTATATTTTCTATAGAAGAAAGAATTGTCGAGTGGTCTCTGCTCAAAATTTTGCCGATATTGGGAAGTGACATCTCGGTTATATTTCGTATGAGGTAAACTGTTACATGGCGGGCGAAGGCAACCTCCCTCGTTCTCCTCGCTCCGACAATCTCCTCTCTTGGTATGCCGTATTTTTTAAAGACCGCCGCGAATATTTTGTCTACCGTTACACTGACCGGTTCAGCTCCGCCCAGCAGCTCAGAGACGCAGCCCCGCGCCATCTCCATTGAAATTTCTGTTCCGGTTAAAAAGCTCAGCGCGCGCAGTTTCTTTATCGAGCCTTCAACCTGCCGGATATTTGTGCGAAGGTTTTCGGCGAGAAATTCGGTAACATCGTCGGGCAATCTCACACCGGCCTGCTCGGCCTTCTTTCTTGTTATCGCCAGGCGAAGTTCAAACTCGGGCGGCTGTATGTCGGCGATAAGTCCCCACTCAAAGCGGGTTTTAAGCCGATATTCGAGTGTTTTAATGTCAGAGGGCGGTCGGTCGGAGGTGAGAATTATCTGTTTATGCTCCTCGTAGAGGGCATTGAAGGTGTGGAAAAATTCTTCCTGTGTCGAATCCTTTCCGGCGATAAACTGAATATCGTCGATAAGAAGCACATCGCAATTGCGGAATTTTGCGCGGAATTTTTCGGTGGTGTGATCTTTAAGGCTCTCGATTAGCTGATTTGTAAAGTCCTCTCCCTTTGTATAAATAATTTTTGTGTCGGGCTTTTTCTTTTTGAGCTCGTTTGTTATGGCGTAGAGTAGGTGGGTTTTACCAAGACCGCTCTGCCCGTAAATAAAGAGCGGGTTATAATCGGTTGCCGGGCGGGAGGCAACTGCCACACAGGCGGCATGGGCGAATTTATTTGAACCGCCGACAATAAAATTATCAAAAGTATAGTCATAATTTGTGACAAAGGGAAAGCTCTCGGGCAGGTCTTTTTCGATTTCGCTCCCATTCCTGTCGGGCGGGCTGACGGTAACTGCCGGAGCCTCTCCCCCCCCCAGGTGGTTCTCGATTCTGAGCTGATCTATGTAGAATCGGCTCGGGCCGCTGTACACAAGCGATACAGATATTTGCCTACCTAAAAAATCTGACAGAAGCTGCCTGATTTTATCAAGGTATTTTTTAACAATCAATGGGTGTCTTGTTTCGGAGTGTATCGAGAGAATTGCTCGTTCTCCGTCAAAGTCCTCGACAATAATGTCATAGAACATATTTTCAACCGAGCTTCGGGGAAGCGTTTCCCCGAATTTGTCTATTACCTTAGCCCATGCATCGCGCAGGTCTTGAGTATAGGGCATTTATACCTCCATGCCGACAGATGCGGCTAAAATAGATTAATAAAATCCGAGTTAAATCCGGATGATTTCAGATGATATATTTCTGCAAGCAGGCTCTCTTGCCGCTGCATAATATTATATACCATTATACCATATTTT
>JBNRMS010000007.1:0-3391 GCA_050309735.1 Eubacteriales bacterium | reverse complement strand
ATATTATACTAGAAAGACCCGCCCTTGTCAATACAAGTTGCACATTTTGACGTGGCAAAAGATCGGCCGGGCGAACTCTTGGCGGTATCACGTAAAAAATATCTATTTTTGTGTTGTGTCTTTTCAGAAGAGTTAAAGTGTGATATAATCAAAACATTGGCAGATTTTTAAGAGAAATACTGCGTCGCAACAGCGAGGTAGCGCATGGGAAAATTCACTTGCGACTATATTTTTTGAAGTGTAACGAGAGGACAGGGAATTGAAAAAAGAATCACTAAACGAAAAAAACATTAATATATTGCACACAATAAACTCTCCATGTGATGTAAAAGCATTGAATCGGCCTGAGCTGGTGCGCCTTGCCGAGGAGATACGCGAATTTATGATTGAGAGTGTTAGTAAAACAGGAGGGCACCTCGGCTCGAATCTTGGCGTGGTCGAGCTGACAATCGCGCTTCACCGCGCCTTTGACGCGCCGCGTGATCATATAATTTTTGACGTCGGACATCAGAGTTATGTTCACAAAATACTGACCGGCCGCCGAGAGCGCTTTGGCGACCTGCGTCGCGGCGGGGGGCTATCGGGTTTTACCTCGCGGGACGAGAGTGAGTACGACTGTTTCGGAGCGGGGCACAGTTCAACCTCGCTGTCGGCCGCGCTTGGATTCGCCGAGGCAGATAAGCTTAATAATTCAGACGCCTTTACCGTCGTGGTGCTTGGCGACGGCGCTTTCACGGGCGGCATGATTCATGAGGCACTTAATAATTGCGACAGAAATCTTCGGCTTATTATTGTTATCAACGAGAACGAAATGTCAATCTCGAAGAATACCGGTCGCTTCGCCAACAGTCTTGCCGACCTGCGCTCGCGCCCCGGTTATTTCCACACCAAAACCACCACCGGGCGAATAATAAAGAAGATACCACTAATCGGCGGCCCGCTCTTTGGATTTATCAGAGGCGTGAAAAAAGCGCTGAAAAACATTATTTACGGCAGCAATTATTTCGAGGATATAGGGCTTTATTATATTGGACCGGTCGACGGAAACGATGAGGAGAAGGTTGAGACGGTGCTGCGCGAGGCTAAGAAGCTCGGCGAGAGCGTTATTATCCACATAAAAACAAAAAAAGGGAAGGGGTATGAGCCGGCCGAGCAAGCCCCCCACCGATATCATAGTCTGCCGGCGGCCTCTGATATTGCCTGTGAGAAAACCTTTTCATCCGAGTGCGGCAGGCTGCTCTGCTCCGCGGCGGCCGAGAATAAGGATATCGCTGCGATAACCGCCGCGATGAGCTACGGAACCGGACTTGAAGGCTTCAGAGCCGGATATCCCGAGCGATTTTTCGATGTCGGAATTGCCGAGGCTCATGCGCTGACCTTCGCCGCCGGACTTGCCGCAGCCGGCAAGCGGCCGGTGGCCGCCATATATTCGAGCTTTCTGCAGCGCGGTTTTGACAGTATAATTCACGATATCGCGCTTCAGCGCCTGCCCGTTCTCATGTGCATAGACCGTGCCGGAATCAACAGTCGTGATGGAGTGACGCACGGCGGTCTTTTTGACGTGGCCTTTCTGTCGGGTTTGCCGGGCGTGAGGATTTACACACCGGCAACCTATGAGGCGCTTGCCCGGGCGCTATACGAGGCACTCGGGTCTGATTGCCCCTCGGCAGTCAGGTATCCGGCGGGTGCTGAAAATCCGATAATTATCAAGGAATTTTACGGTCGGAATATCCCGAGCGAGCCGCAAAGGGGCGAGTCTGAGGGCTTTCCGCATGTGATAGCCGGGCGGAGTATGCCCGAGAACCCCGAGGTGGTGATAATCTCGCACGGCAGAATTGCCGCCGAGGCGGTGAGGGCGGCCGGGATGCTGTGCGAGAGAGCGATACCTGCCGGAGCTATACTGCTCGAACGCCTGACGCCGTATGATGAGACGGCGGCGGCGCTTGAGGAGATACTCAGGCGCGGCAAGCAACCGAGCAAGATAGTTTTTCTTGAGGAGGAGATTCGCGCCGGAGGCATGGGTATGCTGCTATCCGACGCACTCGGGCGGCGCGGCAGCTTTGCGGGTTCGGATTTTATAATTATCGCGCTTGACAATCCCTTTGAGAGACAGAAGGATAACCGGCCGGTGTTTGAATCATACGGACTTGATGCGGCATCGGTGGTTAAAAGGATTATGAGCGGCAACTGATTTGCACGAGCTTGCGGCAAGAAGATTCGGAAAGAATTAAGCAGAATAGAAAATTGACATACAGAAATAGAAAAGATGAATGATTAGTCCTGGGCTAATCATTCATCTTTTAATCCCCGGCTCCCTTTGTATGTTATCCACTAATGCAAATAATAATCAATGTTTTTCTGATTTGTTTTTCAACAGATCAAAGATAGGTTTATACTGATAATTAAGAACAGGTCGTTGTATAGTCTCCTGCCCCGAAAATTGAAAGAATATACTTGCTATATCCTGAGATCGATGCACATTTCAATAAACTTCTTTGCCAAATTGGTAAGGTGTTTGTTTTTGTGATAGATGACATTAAATCCTCGGTTTAAATTCAGATTTTCAACCTGCAATTCAACGACTGCGCCCGCCCTTAATTCGTTCTGCACCAGCATATAGGGTATGACAGAAACGCCAAGTCCCCTGCCAGCCGCATTAATAAGTGCTTCTGTGCTTGTGCTTTCCCATGATGGGGTACATGTATATTCAAGAGAAGCAAGAACATGATCAAATAACTCTCTGGTTCCGCTTCCGGGTTCGCGTAGAAGTAGCGGGCGTGACAGCAAATGTTCAATAGTCACTTTTTCGGTTTTACAAAGCGGGTCGTCAGGACTGCATATGACAGCCAGCCGGTCTTTCATAAAATTCTCGCAAAAAAGGCTGTCCGAATGGATAGACCCTTCTATCAAAGCAAAGTCAAGATCGTTCTGCAGGATTTTTTTCTCGATAATGTCGGAGCTACCGATAAAAACATCAATATTCGCCTCCGGATAGTCTTTGCAAAAATCATTTACATACCGGGGCATCAAATGGGTTCCAATCGTGATGGAAGCGCCTATGCGCAATTTACCGGACCGCTCCCACTGGCGTATGCTCTTTTCCATATCATCAAAAAGGGCAACAATGTGCGTCGCGTATTCAAGCAACCTTTTACCTGTCTCGGTAAGATATAGCCGTTTGGATATGCGATCGAATAATGCTGCACCATAATATTCTTCCAGTTCTTTTATAGCAACACTGACAGCAGGTTGTGCGATATGTAGCTTATTCGCAGCTTTAGTAATGCTGTTTTCCGTACAAACAACTACAAAAATATTTATGTGCCTTAAAGTCATTTGATGCACCCCCTTGATTTATAATCAATTGTATATGACATCTATAATATTATAC
>JBNRMS010000006.1:0-27416 GCA_050309735.1 Eubacteriales bacterium | reverse complement strand
ATTATGAGGAGGAGAGGGTGCAAATAGCCTCTGAGCGAGCCGACGTTTTAGTTGCCGCCGCATTTCGTCTCTCGCGCGAGGAGAGCGTTTCGCTAATTCGTGGGGCGCGTGTTTTTCTTGACGGGAGACTGTGTGAGGATAAAGACGAGATTGTGAGGCTGGGTGTAATCGTTACGGTGCGGGGGCTTGGACGCTTCTCCTACCTTGGCTTTAACTCAAAAAGCAGAAAGGGAAAGCTCAATGCAAAAATTGGCAGATGGGGCGCGGAGTAGTTGCCGAAATCGTGCATTTTGCATAAAATCTTGACATTGCACAGCCGAAATGATATAATTTAAACTGTAATGTATATCGGCCATTAAGAGTTTTTTGAGCCGGCCGGAATTATTTAGAAGGTTTAAGCCGCCCCCGGCGGCGTGAGGATTATTATGAAAAAAGCTTTCCGCGCACTTTTGCTTGTTATTATTATATGCGCTGCGATTGTTCTGCTCTCGTCCTGCGCCATGCTTGGCGACGGTACACAATATGCAGTACTTTCGACAGACAACAAAACTGCCGACGGCTATATATATTCGCTATATGAGAACAATACCGTCTCAATAACCGGATATACAGGCGGACAGAGCATTATCAGCATCCCCGATAAGCTTGACGGATACACGGTTGTCGACATCGGAGAGCGCGCCTTTGCCAGAAATGCAAATCTAACCTATCTTAGAGTGGGCGGCCGTATTTCGACTATCGGAGCCTTTGCCTTTTCAGACTGCGACCGGCTTGTTCGCGCGGATATCGGTGAATCGGTGAAAATTATCGGTTCCTCTGCCTTCTCGGAGTGCAACAGTCTTTCAACAGTTAATTTATCTGAGCGGCTTACAGACATAGAAGACTACGCTTTTCTGAACTGCTTTTCGCTAACCATTATCAAGCTTCCCGCCTCGCTGCGAAATATCGGCCGGGAGGCCTTTATGGGCTGTACAAGCCTTGCTGAGGTGTCGCTGCCCCCGAAGCTGACCTCGCTCGGCCCCTCGGCATTCTCGTCTTGCGAATCGCTCAGCCGGGTTGATTTGGGCGGGCTGGAGCATATTCCCGAGAGCGCCTTTGAGAAGTGTGTGTCGCTCGTTTCTGTTGATATCGGCAAGCAAGTCAAATCGATAGGCGAGCTTGCTTTCCGCCGAAACATAAATCTCTTGAATGTGACTATTTCAAAGAGTGTAAGAGAAATCGGTTACAGCGCCTTTGAGGACACCGCATGGCTCAACGGGCAGACCGACGACTTTCTTATCGTTGGAGACGGAATCCTGCTTTTCTACAACGGAACAGACACGCAGGTGACAATCCCGAGAAAAGTCAAGTCGATAGCCGATGCTTTCTCGGGCAACACAACGCTTCAGAGCGTTACAATATCAGGCCGGGTAAGCTCGATTGGAGACTATGCCTTTTTCGGCTGCCCTGAGCTGCGACGGGTGAGTATAAGCTCAAGGGTCAGCTCGATAGGTTACAAAGCCTTTTTCAAATGCTCATCGCTTGCCACCCTGTCGCTGCCCGGAAGCCTTGTGTCTGTCGGCGACGATGCATTTAGCAAATGTGAGGCACTGGCCGAGGTCAGGTTTAAGGGGTCTGGCAAGGAATTTGGCCGGATTTCTATAGGTTCGGGAAACGAGCTGCTGACAAGCGCCGGCATTATTTATAATTAGGGGGATTGGATATGATAATAAATTCAAATAATATAATCCTCAGAGCTGCCGCGGTGCTTGTTATAGTACTTTTGCTTGGTCTTCTCTCGAGCTGCGGCGGGGGGACTTCTTCTGATTTCGCTTTGCCAACCCGCTCCCTTCTTGACGCCTCCGAGATTCTTAATTTCGGTAGCTACACCTATTCGGTTTATGACGACGGAACGGTTGTCCTTTACACATATTCGGGCAGCGAAACCAATATCACAATCCCGACAGTGATTGAGGGCAAAAAAGTGATTGAAATAGCCCCCGGGATTTTTTCGGAGAACACAAGTCTGCGGTCTGTAACAATAAGCGGAGACATTGAAATTATAGGCGATTTCGCCTTCTATGCCTGCGATTCGCTCAGCAGCGTAAGCATTGGGAAGAAGGTTTGGTCTATCGGTATCGCCGCCTTTGAGGGAACCCCATGGTTAAGAGGGCAGACCGATGAATTTGTTGTCGTGGGCGATGGGGTGCTGATAGGATACCTTGGCGACAGCAAGGAGATTAAAGTTCCGGATTATGTGAGGCATATCTCGGGCGCTTTTGAGTCTAATCAGGATATAATTAATGTTGAGATTGGCGAGAGTGTGCTGACTATCGGAACCTACGCCTTTGCAAGCTGCGTGGGGCTCAGGCGTGTGGATTTTGGATTAAACCTGCGCTATATCGGTGATTATGCTTTTGAGAACTGCGAGGTTCTTACTACGGTCGACATTCCCGACAGTGTAGAGAAGATTGGGAGTTTTGCTTTTACCAGTTGCTATCGGCTGACTACGGCGCGGGTGGGCAACTCTGTGTCTTCAATCGGGGATTACGCATTTTACAGATGCTCGCGCCTGAGCAGCATAACTCTCCCGGTGTCGCTTGTCGAGATAGGAGACTTTGTCTTTAACGATTGTTATTCCTTCGGCGTGCTTTTCTACGCCGGAACCGAAGAGGACCTCGCGGCGCTCGGGCTTGGAGAATCGAACTATATTTTAAAAGATGCCATGATTATTTACGGCGTCGGCGGAGGCGACGATGAAATATCGAGCTGAAAAAACCAAGCGGGGATATCTTCCCCTTGTCGTGTCAATACTCCTGCTTGCAGCGGGAGCGGCGGCGCTTGAGATTCTATATCTCCCGACAAAATATATACCGCTTCGTCTTGTTTCGGCTATCTGCGCATATCTTGCGCTGGTAAACGCCGTTCTTTTTATAGCGGGCATCCGCATATCGGATAAAAAGAAAAGACCGGATAAGACGACTGCGAAAGACGATGAGCGCAGCAGAGAGGATGGCGGGCGCTTTGCGGCACTCCTGAGGGGAACTATCAACGCCCTCGGACGCGCGACGCGGGCGGTGTCGGCATATATCTCGAGGGTTCGCCTCTTTATTGCAGCGGCAGCGCTTTTTATTATCAGTGCGGGCAGTAATCTCTACTTCTTTTTAATGCTGCGTCGGCTTACCTCGCTCACCGAGCTTAACTTTATTCTCCCGGTTGTGCTTTTGTTCTTCTTTATTGTTTACATCGCGGCCGAGAAGTGGTTGAAGCACACCGAGGAAGGCAACACACGTGTCTTGGCTCTGATCC
This sequence comes from Eubacteriales bacterium, assembly GCA_050309735.1. Taxonomy (GTDB): domain Bacteria; phylum Bacillota; class Clostridia; order Oscillospirales; family CAG-272; genus UMGS1002. Next base: position 24,128 of record JBNRMS010000006.1, on the reverse strand, counting down.
GAAATCTGCGCGGCGCGCTGGCAACAAGCCGGCTTGCCATGCTTCTGACAATTGTGAGCGCGGTGCTAAAAATTCTTAATATTTACGACGTGCAGAAATGGCTCACCTGGGCGCTCGCGGCTCTTTGGATTTATACATCTATCTTTATCCTTCTTTCGCTTTTAGTGCTTTTTATCAAAAAAGAAGTGCTGACTGTTCCGAAGATCAGCGTACCCTTGCCCTTCGCCGGGGGGAGCGACCGCGACCTTGGCGTTCTTAGCTATCTTGAGGAGAATACCGGAATAACCATGCGCTCACTCTTCAGCCTGCGCATGGCCAGGGCAATTCTGCCCTATACCCTGCTTGTTGCCGTTGCGCTATTCTGGTTTTCAACCGGAATTATGCAGATTGAATCGCATCAGGAAGGGGCGGTATATCGCTTGGGCAGGCTTCAGGAAAAGACGCTCGGTCCGGGACTGCATATAACGCTGCCCTGGCCGCTCGACAAAACTGAGGTTTATAACACCGCCTCACTTAGTAAAATGACTATCGGATACCGCTCGGCAACCGACACCGATAATACCTGGACGGGCAACCACGGAAACAATGAATACAAGCTTTTGCTCGGTGGGGGCGACGAATTGGTTTCAATTAATCTCCGGCTTGAATATCGGATAAGCGACCTCGGCTCTTATCTCACCGGCAGCGCTACACCCGAGCGCCTGCTTGAGGCGCTCGCATACGAGATTGTTACCGACCGCACCGTAAACACCGATCTTGAAGCGCTGCTCTCGGTTGACAGGAGTAAATTTGCAGAGGATATCCGCGCGGACATTGAGAAGAGGCTTGAAGCAAGTCCGATAGGGTTGTCGGTGGTCAGTGTTGTGCTCGAGAGCATTCACCCGCCGGTTGAGGTTGCGTCTATTTATCAGCGGATAATCAGCGCCGAGATAGAATCGGAAAAATATATTCTTGACGCCGAGGCAAAGGCCGCCGTTGCTCTTTACGGCGCCGCTGCGAAATACGACACGGCGCTCTCGGCGGCAAACGCCGAATACTACACCAAAACCGCGGCGGCAAAGGCAGATGTCGCGCACTTCATGGCGAGCGTCGGTGCGGACAGAGCCGCATCTGACTCATATAGGTATTATAAGTACCTAAAGGCCATAGGAAGCGCATATCGAGATTCCCGCCTTGTCATAGTCGGAGAGGGAATCGACAGCTCGAATATATATTTCGGCGCAATAATGCTTGAATGATAAACAGTCAGCTCCAAAAACAAATCTATATAAGTCGCCATGAAGGCGGCATGAGGCTTATGATGAAGAAAAATGATATTGATATAAATATTGACGGCTCAGCCACAAACGACACCGCCAATGGCGGCAGCGTCGGCGGTGACAGAGGCGGGAAAAAGCGACGCGGGATTGATTCCTTCGGGGTGGTAAAGTACATTATTGCCGCCCTTTTGCTGGTCGTGCTCTTTTATTTCGGCTTTACCGCCGAGGTTCGAGAGGGGAGTTGCGCTATTATCCTTCGCTTTGGCGAGGTGCGCGAGGAGATTTACCATGCGGGGCTTTATTTTCGTCTGCCCTGGCCCTTTGAGACGGTTGTGACATATGACGGGCGCGTGCAGAGTCTTGAGTCGAATTACCTTGAGACAACCACAAAGGATAAGCGGAATATAATCATACAGTCGTATGTGGTCTGGGAGATAAGTGACCTTATGCTATATCACAATAGCGTCGGCTCGCAGGGCAAGGTTGATTCCTTCATAAAAGATCAGGTTTTCAGCGCAACCAATAGCGTTATGGGGCTTTACAATCTAACCGGGCTTGTGTCGCTTAATAAAGAGGAGATAAAGAACGACGAAATACAGGCTCAGATTTTTGAGCGCGTGCGCGATATATGCGGCAGGAATTACGGGATTAATATAAAGGACGTGAGCATACTCCGGCTCTCGCTGCCCGACACAAACCTTGAGAGCGTTTTTGAGCAGATGCGAGCCGACCGGCAGAAGGAAATTGACAATATACTCTCAAGAGCTGAGAGCGAAGCAAACAAAATTATAACCGATGCCGACGCCGAAGCCGAGAGAATTATATCAGAGGGCACAACCGAGGCGGCTGAGATAAGGGCAAGAACCGAAACCGAGGTTGCGAAGATTTATGCCGAGGCGCAGTCTGCAAATCTTGAGCTCTACCGCTTTTTAACACAGCTTGATACAATAACCGCGTCGGTAGGCGAGGATACAATACTGATTGTAAGGGCCGACGAATACCCCTTTAATATACTGACCGGATATGCCGAATATCTCGGCGACGGGGAGACCGCTTCCGACCAAGTGATAATAAAAGATCTCTCATATATCCTCACCCAGCTTAACGAGAACGACCGCACCGCCCTTATTGACGCCATATACGACCTTATTGAAAGCCGGTCTGCGGGGGTGGGGGGATAATGAAGAAGAATGTCTTGTTTGCAGAAATACTGACTGCCGTCACCGGATATTTTAAGTGGCTTATCCTTGTGATTGTGGTGCTTATCGGCTGCTCGGGCATAAGGAGCATTAAGAGCGGAGAGGTTGCGGTTATCCTGCGCTTCGGGCGTCTGGTTGGCGGCAGCTATGAGGAGCAGGTTCATGGGCCGGGGTTGCTTTTCGCATTCCCGTATATAATCGATGAGGTGGTCACTGTGCCGACCGGGAATGTTATTGAACAGACGGTATCAACCCACTACACCGAGGGAAGCATGACAACGCTGCGAAACAACGGCTATGTTATAACCGGAGATCAAAATATTGCTGTGGTCAGCGCGTCTGTCAAATACGTAATATCGGATCCGGTGGCGTACGCGCTCCGCGTGAACGACATAAAACGGCTTATAAACGCATATGTGGGCAGCGCGATGGTCAAGGAGGCGGCGGGCATATCGGTCAACAGCCTTCTGACCAGCGAAAAAGATGCCTACGGTCATGCGGTGCTCTCACGCGCTCAGGAAAAGCTGAGCGCGGCGGGCGCCGGGGTGACTATCAGTACAATAGAGCTGACAAATGTGGGTGTGCCAAGCGAGGTCAGAGAAATCTACGAGATGGTAAACTCGGCCACGGTGCGTGCCAGCACGCAGATAGAGGAGGCCCGGCAATACCGCGAGAGACTGATTCCGAAGGCTGAGTCTGAGGCGAATGCTCTTGTTGCCTCGGCAAACACTATATATTCGCAGAGCACCGCGGCTTCGCGCACCGAGCTTGCTGAATTTTGGGGTCTGCTCGATGAATACAACATCAATCCCGACGCGGTGAGAATGAGGGTTTACAGTGCAAAGGTGTCGGAGGCAATCTCGAAAATCGGCAGGGTCAGAGTCGTTCAGGACGGTGAGACAAAAATAGTGATAAGTTGAGGAGGGCTGCATGGAAAACATAGATAACATGGGCATAAAAAGCCTTGAGGCTCTCTCACGCGAGAATCTGACCGAGAGAGGCAAGAATCGTCTTAAAAAAGAAATAATCAGTGCCGCCATCGCGCTTTCCTGTCTTGCTGTGGGGTTTGTTTTTGGACTTTTATTTCCCGATAGGCCGGTTGTTCCGGCACTGCTGTATACCATTGGGTTTCTTGTCGAGGCGATTCCGGTTTTTGCAGCCGCATTTCGAGGACTGATCACGAAAAACCTTACAAACGCTATGGAAATTCTTGTTTCTATAGCGATACTCGCTGCTTTTTTCAATCGCGACCTGATTCTTGCCATTCTGATTCCGCTGATACTAAATTTCGTTCATTTTCTTGAGGAGCGAAGCATCATGGGCGGGCGCGATGTTATTGACGGGCTGAAGAGGATGCAGCAGGGAACTGCGATTCTGCTTCTTGACGGGGTCGAGAGGGTGGTGGATGCCAGAAGCCTTGCGGTCGGGCAGGAGATTGTGGTCAAGCCCGGCGCCGGAATACCGATTGATGGTGTGATAGTTCGGGGCGAGACTAACATAGACCAGAAGTCGCTAACCGGAGAGCCGCTGCCAAAGCACTCTGTGCCGGGTGACGATGTTTATGCCGGAACTGTTAATATTGACGGAAGGATAATTGTCGAGGTAAAAAAAGAATATGTCGATACTTCATTCTCGAAAATTCTTGCCCTTCTTGAAAAGTCCGAGAGTATATCAATTCCCGAATCGCGGATAATCGACCGTTTTATGAGCTATTATATACCGCTCTCCCTTGCGATTGCGGCGGCGGTTGCGCTTATCAGCAACGATATCACAAAGGCTATCGCGATTTTAGTTGTCTCCTGTCCTTGCGGACAGATGCTGGTTAGCTCAGCGCCTATGATAGCCTCGCTCTCGGTGGCGACGCGGCGGGGAATCCTCATCAAAAATTCAAAATTCATCGAGGAGCTGACCGAAATCGACGCTGTGATCTTTGATAAGACCGGAACACTCACCGAGGGCAATCTCGCGCTCACCGAAATCCTTCCGGCGCCCGGCATTACCAAAAATGAGCTGCTTGCGGCCGCCGCGTGTGTCGCGTCGGCGTCGATGCACCCAGTGTCGCGCGCCGTGTCAGCCGCGGCGGAAGGACTGGAGTATAGCCGCGACTATAAGGTTACAGAGCTTACGGGGCGGGGAATGGAAGGAAAATCACCCGACGGGGGGCATATAGTCCGCTTCGGGAGCCGAGATTGGATGATCGAACTTGGTGCGTCTGATATTCCCGAGTCCGAGGGAACGGGGCCGGTGAGCTATCTCATGCTGGACGGTGCCTATCTGGGGCGTCTTTCTTTCAATGACACTGTGCGCCCCGATGCCGCCGAGAGCGTGAATATGCTGCGCGGTCTCGGTGTTCGAGAAACTGTTATGCTGACGGGTGACCGCGCCTCCGCTGCCGAGATGATTCGCAGCCAAGCCGGAATTGATACGCAATATGCCCAATTGCTGCCCGAGGATAAGCTTCAGAAAATAAGAGACATAAAAAAAGATCGCCGCGTGCTGGCAGTTGGCGACGGAATTAACGATGCGCTGGCTCTCAAGGAAGCCGATGTCGGTATAGCAATGGGTGCGATGGGTTCGGACACCGCCATTCAGTCGGCCGACATTGCGCTGATGAATAATAATCTTAAAAACATTCCGTTTGCAATCGAGCTTGCGAGGCGCACTCGCGGGATGATTTATCAAAATCTTGTCCTGTCTATCTGCATCAGCGTGGCGATGGTAGCGCTTTCGGCCTTTGGTATAATAAGCGCACTGTCCGGGAGTGTGCTGCATAATTTAGGAGCTTTCGCAGTGCTGATTAACAGCTCGAGAATTCTGAAAATGAAGGACCGGGAGATTTAAGAAAGAGCACAAATAAAAAAGAGACTTCGTAAAGAAGACTCTTTTTTTGATATTGTGACATGAAAATCGGGGCGATGGGCAAAGCTTTTACCATTTAATCCTCCTGCGGAGAATCATATTTCAAAATCCGCCATAACCAAATGCTCTAAAAGTTTTTGAGGGGGAAGTTTCGGGGAAGTTACCTACCTGCGTATTCCCACCTTCACCGTATCTCTGAACAGCGCTTAAAATTTCCCCCCGCGGCCGCCGTGAGATCTTCCCGAGGAGCTTCTGTGTATGCTTGAGCCACCGCTCCTCCCGGAGGTTGATTGATTGTTTTGGGGTTTGGCAACGCGGGATACTGTGCGATAGAGATAGAATTCGGCGGAGTTTGTGATGTTGAGACTGCCACGCCGGACATAATCGCTCGCGGTTAGTTTGCGGCGCACAGATTTAAGCTTCGATTTCATTATAAGGACGACTATAAGCGAGATTATGGCGGCTATTAACAGGCCGTGGAAGACAGCATAAAGGTATTGCTTAATTCCGGGCGTGTATTCGTAGCCGTCGTAATTATGGTTGTTGATTCCATTTGTTTGAGCTTCGATTAAAAATCTCTCGGAAAGGTTGGCAAATTCCAAAAATGCCCCGTTGTAATCGCCATCTGAAAGGTAAAAGAGAATCTCGCCTTCGATAAATTCAAGAAGGTTATCTGTGAAAATATTTATGGCGTTTCCGGCGGTCGAAATATGCCAGTCGCGCTTCTCCATGTTGATAAGTAAGAGAATTCCGCTGTTGTTTTCGCCCATGCCATAGCCGTTATAATCGAAGTAGTCGTCTGAGAAGGCCTCGGGGCGCTTGCCGCCGATAGAACTGACGGTTATGACCACCACATCGCAGCCTTGTTCTTCTGATATTCTGTTAAGCTCACCCAAGATGAATTCAGCCTCTGCAAAGGTGAGAAGAGACGCATCGTCGACAAGGCGCGGCGGGTGTTCGCGCGGTGGCTCGGCGTGTGCCGTGGGGGCAAGGAGAGCGCATACAGTCAGAATAATCAAGCAAAATATGATTTTTTTCATATCAGCCCCCTCGCAATCATGAGGATTAGCGATATCACCGCTCCGATACCGCCTGTGAGCATGCCAAACCATTTCCAGAATGCTCGCCAGTCGACCGGAAGATCGCCTACAAGTCGCCCGGTTTGCCCGTTCATTGCGAAGATATAATCCTTGCCGCGCCATTTTGTGTTGAGCGTCCATACCGGGAGGAGAGCGTATTTAATAGCATTATTTTTAAGACGGATATTACAACTCTCTGTCCGAATGCTTGAGTATCCCCTGACCGTTGAGGTGAAGGCCGACTCGGTGCTGGTTTTGATTCGTTTGTTTGCGTGCTCGGCGCTTGCCTCAGCGCTTATATCATACTTGTCTGCGAGGAAACCCGAGAGATAGGCGGTTTTAAAATCAACCGCGTCATCAAGGTTATACGGCTCGATTGACTCCATAAGATCGTCTGCCATTTTCGAGGAGCCGTCAACCGGAACATTGTCAAAGCCGAGTGTTCCCGAGCGCAGCACTAAGTAGTGGCTTGTTTCGGTGTAAATATATCTCGAATCGCTCCACCTTCTTGTGCGGGTTGTTCGGTAGCGGATATCGGCGTCTGCGTCGGCGGCGAAAAGCCAGAAGGGAACATAAATTCCGCTGATTTTTTCAATACGATTTTCGTCAAGAAAGGCTTTGGGCATAAGGGTTTTCCCTTTATAATGCCTCCGCAGGGCCGCTTTCGCAGCCTCCTTGTCAAGCTTGAAGGGAATAACAAGGTCGGGCCGCAAGCTCCCCTCGAACTGCGCGCGCATGATAACCGGATTGCCGCAGAAGGGGCAGAATGAGGCGCCGGTTGTCTTCTCGGCGATTATCTCGCCGGCGCAGGAGCCGCAGACATAGCTCCGCATTCCCGATGCCTCGTTTCCCTGCCACCTCTCATTTTTCTTGGTGTTCCAACTCATGTCAGACTCGGACTTTGTCTTCTGCAGCTCATCGTAGGACTTCAGCGTTTCAACCTCATAGGAAGTGCCGCAGAAGGGACACTTCATCTCTTGAAGCTCGCTGTCAAATTCAATGCCGCCGCCACAGCAGGGGCATTCATATTTTAATAATTCAGCCATGTAAGAAGTAACCCCTTAGTTTTTCGCGTCGCGCTCATCGAAGATGTCGCCGCATTCGGGGCAGAATTTCGGAGGACTCTGCGGATTTTTCGGAGTCCAGCCGCATTTATCGCATTTATATACGGGAGCTCCGGCAGGTCTTGCCTTGCCACACTCGGAGCAGAACTTCCCTTTGTTCAGCTTGCCGCAGGAGCAGCTCCAGCCCTCAGCCTCGGGCTTCTTCTTTCCGCATTCGTCGCAGAACTTGCCGACATTATTATTATGCTTGCAGCTCGGGCATTCCCAAGTCGCACTATCTTTGCTCTCGGGTTTTTTCGCGCCGCATTCCTTGCAGAATTTTCCGGTGTTGCCTTTGTGTCCGCAGGTCTTGCAGCCCCATCCGGCGTCTTCAGCCCCGGCCGGCTGCGCGGCTTGTTGCTGCTGCGCTCCCATCTGATAGAAGGTGGCGGGATTCATTCCGCCTGCCTGCTGCGCCATGCCGAAGCCCATAAATCCGCTCATCGCTCCGCTCGGGTTTGAGGCGGCGGCTCTCATCGCCTCTGCCTGCGCGCTTGCCAGCGTTGCGCCTGCCATCGTGGGATTGCGAAGGACGGCCGCGCGCTGAAGCTCTTTTATCATGTCCTCGTCTTCCTTAGATGCCGTAACCGAATTTATCGCGACCGAAACAACCGACAATCCGCGCAGCTCGGCCCATTTTGCCGTAAGCACGGCGTTCATCGCGTCTGAGAGCTCAACTGTGTGTCCGGGAAGCGCGCTGTAGCGGATGCCAAGCTCGGAAATCCTTGCGAAGGCCGGCTGAAGGGCGTTGAGAAATTCGCTTTTCAGCTGTCCGTCAAGCTCGGCGCGACTGTATTCTTCCCGCACGTTTCCGCATACATTTGTATAGAAAAGCAGGGGATTGATGATTTTATAGGAATAAACGCCGTTGCAGCGGATTGAGATATCAACGTCAAGTCCGATATTGCGGTCGACCACCCGGAAGGGCACCGGTGCGGGGGTTCCGAACTTGTTGCCTACAAGCTCCTTGATATTGATATAATAAACCCGCTGGTCGCGACCCGGGTCGCCTCCGAACGTGAAGCGGCGCCCGATGGCTCGGAAGGTGTCGCCTATCGACTGACCGAGGCTTCCGGCGAAAATACTCGGCTCTGTTGAAGAGTTGTATGTGAACTCTCCCGGCTCGGCGCAGACCTCTGCTATTTTACCTTGATCGACTATTATCATGCACTGACCGTCGGCAACGGCAATTCCGCTGCCATTTGATATTACATTGTCATTTCCCTTATAATTTGAAGAGCGCCGGGTCGTCTTTTTCTGACCCCTTGCCACCAATACGTCTTTGTCAAGCGAATCACACCAAAAAAATTCTTTCCACTGATCGGCAAGTGTGCCGCCAGCGGCACCAAACGCCGCTCTGATAAGCCCCATAACAATTCTCCTTTCGGCCTCCGCGCCGCGGCTCTGCCGCGCGCGGAATACATAAGATAATTATATAATCGAAAGAAGGGTTTGTCAAGAAGGAATATATTGGGGGAGGCGAGAGGGGGGTGAAAGAGGTGCATATGCGCTCTTGATGATTATGCAATAGATACATAAAAACACGACAATAATGGAACAAAACAACAAATCATTGTATAATTACATGATTAACCTTAAATGGTATTGACAAAGTGCTAACTGAGGTTTATGCTAAATATATAAACATAAATATAATATTTTGTAGCGGAGGTACCTCAGGGCTAATGACAAACAAAAATGTTGGAATCGCTTTGCTTTTATTTGGTATAATATTAGCACTGATGCCGGGAGACATGGACCTGTATGCTTGGCTGCTCGGGGCTTTTCTCGGTTTTATCGGCCTTATATTGCATATAGGCAGCGGCAAAAATGACAAGGATGATTCAAAAAACAATAAAGATTCTTAGATTATCCCGTAAAATGTAGCGCCCGTCGGTATTATGGTGAACAGCTGTATGCCGGCGGGCAGTCGCGTTTGCTTTTTCTTGATTTTTTAATATACTTGTGTCGTAAAGACAGAAAAGTTGATTTTTAGACAAGAATGTGTTAAAATAATTTATTATCATTCTCGAGCCAACACCTGCCCGAGAAACTCACATAAAGGGCGCGGCCCAAACATCCGAAGGGAAAAACCTAATGAATTATATTGAATTCACAAAACAAATGAAAAAGGACTATACGATTTTAGCCCCTGATATGTTCCCGATACATATGGATCTCATCGCGGGAATCTTCTCGCTTTACGGTTATCGCCTTGATATACTAAAATACACCGGCAAAGAAGTGCTCGACACAGGTCTTAAGCATGTGCATAACGATATGTGCTATCCGGCAATCTGCACGCTCGGTCAATTGCTTTACGCCGTTACCTCGGGTGACTATGACCCGCACAAAATAGCCCTGATCCACTTCCAGACACGCGGGGGCTGCCGCGCGTCGAACTACATAAAATTACTCCGGAAAGCGCTTGACAATATGGGTTACGATTATATTCCGGTGATTTCGCTGAACTTTGCCGGGCATGAAAAACACAGCGGCTTCGCTCCCGGGCCGGTTATGCTTTATCGTGGACTTGTCTCTCTTCTTTATGGCGATATGCTGATGCTGCTGAAAAATCAGGTTCAGCCCTATGAGGTTAACAGGGGAGAGAGTGCGCGGCTTGTCAATCACTGGAAGGATGAGCTGTGTCGCCAGTTTTTGCTTAAGAAGGGGCTCTTCGGCAGGAGCATAACTAAAAATCTTGAGCGCATAGCCGATGATTTCAACCGTATAAAAACGCGGCAGACCGATAAAATCAAGGTTGGTATTGTCGGTGAAATTTATGTAAAATACGCGCCGCTCGGGAATAACAATCTTGAAAAATTCCTTGAGTCGCAGGATTGCGAATATATGATACCCGGCACCCTCGGCTTTTTTGAATATGGCTTCTCGTCTCCCGCTGCCGATCGCCGGCTCTATGGTGGGGGTCTGTCCGGCGTTGTCCTTAACAACGCGATACTCAAGCTGCTTGTCATGACCGAGGGGAAGATGCTTAAGGTCTTGAAAAAATATCCGCGCTTCAAATCGCCCTCGCCCTTTCTTGAACTTGAAAAAAAGGCCGATATTGTTCTAAATCACGGGGTTAAAATGGGTGAGGGCTGGTTTCTCCCGGTTGAAATGGCCGAGCTTATTGAGCTGGGATATGAGAATATTGTCTGCGCTCAGCCCTTTGGCTGCCTGCCGAATCACATTGTCGGCAAAGGGGTGGTGCGGCATATAAAAGAGCTTTACCCGCAGGCTAATATTTGTCAGGTTGATTACGATACAGGTGCCTCGAATGTCAATCAGGAAAATCGAATAAAGCTTATGCTGTCAGTGGCGAGGGAGAGGCTTGAGGCCGAGAGAACGACCGACAATTCCGGGATTGACACACACCGGGATGCGGCCCCGGTTCTTGATACAGAGGAGGTGAGAGCATGAAGAGAGCGGGACTTGATATAGGATCGACTACGATAAAGTGCGTTGTTATAGACCGGAAAGGCGAAATACTCTATTCTTCATACCGGCGCCACCTCTCACAGATACCAGAGATGACAATGGATATTCTCGGCGAGCTGGCCGAGGTCTTTCCGGAAGAGAGAATGTCGGTTGTTATGTCGGGCTCGGCTGGCATGGGAATGGCCTCAGACCTGAATATTCCTTTTGTTCAGGAGGTTTGGGCAACGCGAACCGCAGCCCTCCGCCTTCTTCCCGACACAGACACAATAATTGAGCTTGGCGGCGAGGATGCTAAGATTTTGTTCCTCACAGAAGGGCTTGAGGTTAGAATGAACGGAAGCTGCGCCGGAGGAACCGGAGCCTTCATCGATCAGATGGCAACCCTGCTTGCTGTGAGTCCTGATGAGCTTAACAGCCTTGCCGCACGGCATGAGAAGATATACACCATTGCCTCGCGCTGCGGGGTTTTTGCCAAATCAGACATACAGCCCCTTGTAAATCAGGGAGCTATGCTGCCCGACATTGCCGCGAGCATATTTCACGCCGTTGTCAACCAGACTATAGGCGGCCTTGCGCAGGGCAGGGAAATAGGCGGAAATCTGCTCTATCTCGGAGGACCTCTAACCTTCTTTCCCGAGCTGCGCCGCAGCTTTGACGAGGCGCTCGGTCTTACGGGGGTTTGCCCCGAGAATTCGCTTTATTATGTTGCGCTCGGAGCCGCGTATTCCGATGCGTCCGGTGAGTTTTATCCGGGAGAGCTTGCAAAAGGTGTAGGAAGACAGGCTTTCCTACATGGCTATGAGAGCTGCCCCCCGCTTTTCTCTTCGCGCGGCGAATACGATGATTTTGTCGAACGCCATAAGAAGGATTCAGACAATATCGGCTATATAAGCCAGCCTGAGGAGGAAAATTATCTCGGGATTGACGCCGGGTCGACGACGGTCAAGGCCGTTATAATCGGCTCCTCAGGGAAGATTCTTGACAGCTTCTACAAGCAGAACAGCGGTAATCCCGTTCCGATAGTGAAGGACTATCTCGCCTCGGTTTACCGGAGATTTCCGGGGATAAAAATTGCCTCGTCTGCCGTCACCGGATATGGTGAGGAGATTATCAAGAATGCCTTCCATCTTGATTTCGGAATCGTCGAGACTATAGCACATTTCACGGCGGCCAAAAAGTTTATGCCCGAGGTCGACTTCATAATTGATATCGGTGGGCAGGATATAAAATGCTTTAAAATCAAGAACGGGGCGGTTGACAATATCTTCCTCAACGAGGCCTGCTCCTCGGGCTGCGGTTCCTTCCTCCAGACCTTTGCCGGGGCGCTCGGTTATGACGTTGAGGAATTTTCTAAGCTTGGAATCCTGGCAAAGCGGCCTGTCAACCTCGGCTCGCGCTGCACCGTGTTTATGAACAGCTCGGTTAAACAGGCTCAGAAGGACGGTGCCACAGTTGAGGATATCTCGGCGGGGCTCTCGATAAGCGTTGTTAAAAACGCACTCTATAAGGTTATACGCTGCTCCTCGCCCGAGCAGCTCGGGGAAAATATTGTTGTTCAGGGCGGCACCTTCCTTAATGACGCAGTTCTGTGCGCCTTTGAGCAGGAGATAGGTCATAATGTGACAAGGCCGTCGATAGCCGGGCTGATGGGGGCATACGGTGCCTCTCTTTGGGCGGCCGCTCAACCCGGCATAAAGGGTGGTCATCTCACGCCCGGGCAGCTTGATGCCTTCACGCACACCACGAAAACAGTTAACTGCGGCCTCTGCGGTAACAATTGCCGGTTGACCGTCAACACCTTCGGTTCGGGCGGCCGTTATATCGCCGGAAACCGCTGCGAGAAGCCGCTCAAGGCCGGAAAAGTGCGGCACTATAATATTTTTGAATATAAAAATCAGTTGCTCGGCGAATACCGTCAGAACCGGATAAACCCCGAAAAGCTGACAATAGGGCTGCCTATGGGGCTTAATATGTATGAGTTGCTGCCCTTCTGGCATACCCTTTTTAGCAGGCTTGGCTTCAATGTGGTGGTTTCCCCGGTATCAAACCGCGAGCTTTATATTGCAGGGCAGCACACCATCCCCTCAGACACCGTCTGCTTCCCGGCAAAGCTTCTGCACGGTCATATTGAGGCGCTCTTGTCCGAGAGGGTCGACGCGATATTCTACCCCTCGATGACCTATAACATCGATGAGGGGCTGGGAGACGACCATTATAACTGCCCGGTCGTCGCCTATTACCCCGAGGTTATAGGACACAATGTAGGGGCGCTGACAAATGTAAAATACATAAACGATTATCTCGGCCTGCACAACCGGAGAGCCTTCCCGCGAAAATTCACCGAGATGCTCAACAAACATTTCGGCGGTTTCTCGATAAGAGATGTAAAGCGCGCGACCAACGACGCATATCGGGAATACGAGCAATATATGAATGCCGCCCGCCGAAAGGCCGAGGAATATCTTGGGATAGCGCGCGAGGGGGGTATGCCTGTTATAGTGCTTGCCGGACGCCCATATCATATTGACCCTGAGGTGAGCCATGGAATTGATCAGCTTATCTGCGACCTTGGAGCGGTTGTTTTAACCGAAGACAGCGTTGTCGGGGGAATCGCAAAATTCAAGACCGGCGTGCTTAATCAGTGGACATACCATTCGCGGCTATATGCCGCCGCAAAGTTTGTGGCCGAATATCCCGCCGACACCTCGATAAATCTTGTGCAGCTTGTATCGTTCGGCTGCGGTGTCGACGCCGTAACCTCCGATGAAACCCGATCAATTATCGAAGATTCGGGTAAAATATACACGCAAATAAAGATTGACGAGATAACCAATATGGGCGCTGCGAAAATTCGCCTTCGCAGCCTGTTTGCCGCTGCGGGGGTAAGGAACGCGGGAGAGACGTCCGGGGGAGTTTTTTGAGAAAGGTTCCCCCAGGCTCTCTCAAAAACTTTCGGAGCATTTTCTTTTGCTTAATTTGGAGTATTCCTATATGAGTAAAATAACGCGTATTGAAGTCGACGGGATTTCGGTTGAGGTTATAAAAAAGAATATAAAAAACCTAAACCTTTATGTTCTGCCGCCCGAAGGCGAGGTTAGATTGAGTGTGCCGAGGGGGCTGCCTGACGAGGAAATCTGGGCTTTTCTGTCTTCAAAGCTTGAGTGGATAAGAAAAAACCGCGCCACACTCAAAGGCCGGCCGCGCCCTCTACCCTCTCTCTATGTCAGCGGAGAGGAAATTTATCTTTTCGGAAAGCGCTATCTGCTTGATGTGAGGCACGCCGGGAGAAGCTCTCCGCCGGTGATAATCGGGAAAACTGTTACAATCACCGTCAGAGCCGACAGCACGCCCGAGCAGCGAGCGGCCTATATTGACGAGTGGTATCGCTCGGTGCTGGAGATTGAAATCGAAAAATTGCTCTCGAAATGGGAGGCTATAACCCGACTTCGCCCTTCGGGCTGGCAGATAAGGAAGATGAAAACCCGCTGGGGAAGCTGCAACACCACCACCGGCAAAATCCGGCTCAACCTGCAGCTTGCGGCCTATCGACCCGAGTGCCTTGAATATGTGATTCTTCACGAGCTTGCCCATTTGAAGGTTAGAAATCATGGTATAGAATTTAAAGCGATTCTTGATCAATATATGCCTGAGTGGAAGGAAATAAAAAAGCTTCTTAACCGCGGCGTTAGCGGTGTCACATCGGACTAAAAACACAACTCATGATGCTGGTATATTTATAGATGTGATTATAAACAATGACAATCCGCCTGGAATCCCCGCGGGGATTTCAGGCGGATTTGTGAAAATTGCGATTCAGGTCATGCGCTTAAAAGTCACCGACACATTGCATTCGACGGCTACCAGATGGCGTCCGTCTTTATCGCACCTGCCGTCATAATGGTTCCAGCAGCACGATTCGTTGATTTCGGTGAGCGGCAGATTCAATCCTTGTGCAGCGGCTCGATTCTGTGCATCTTCTATGGCGAGCCCCAGCGCTCTGCTCTCGTAGGGTTTTGTGTCTTTTAGCGAGTAGCAGACATAGTTTACACTTGTGGCGCCGCTGTCGATTAGCTTCTGCGTAACAGAGCCGACAGAATCAAGCTTGCTTGTCACAAGTGTCAGGCAGCGTGTCACGGTTTGTCTATCCGAGCAGGGGTCTTCGTACGAATAAAAAGAATCCTCGGATATGAATCCGAGCCCCCCGCAGGATGATTTTATGGCCTGAATTGTTTTTTCGTTTATGCTCACAGCGTCGCGCGAGTTCTCGGAGCGGGTTTCGACGCAAAAGCTGATGCTCACAGTGTCGGCTGGAACATATATAATGCCGCGACCGCTGATTGAGGCAGATTCAATGTCGCTGTATGCCGCCGCAACATCAGAAGTCATTCCAAAGCAGAAAATAAGGGCGAGCGCTAAAGATATGAAGCAGACAAATATTTTTTTCATATGATATCCTCCTTTGCCTTTAGCTTGCCCATCTGAAAAAATATTATGAGTAAATCCGGTTGAAAAGACGAGCGATATATGATATAATATGCACGCTGGCAGCTTTCGAAGAAAGCTGCGATGTCGCAACGGCGAGCTAACGCACGGGAGAAACTCATTTGCGACTATGTGGCCGATAAGCTTAAATAAAATCTATTGTGCCGCATATCGGGCGGCAGGGGAGATTGTTATGAAATTCTTTAAAATACTTGTCATTTGCTTGGTTTTGCTCGCGCTGCTTGCTTCTCTTGCCAGTTGCGTCCCGGGAGACGGCGTCAACCACGAAAAAAGGCGCGCCGGCTTCTTCACCGGAATCTGGCACGGGTGGATAGCGCCGATCTCGCTTATCTATTCTATATTTAACCGAAATATCAGCATATATGAGATTCACAACAACGGATTCTGGTATGATCTCGGCTATTATATGGCGGTTATCAGCGGCTTTGGCGGGCTTGCGATCTTCCGCAGAAGGGGACGCTCGCGCCGTCGGTCGTCTGACTGATACTGATTGATTTGTGACCATAGCTAATAAAGCACGCAAAGGGGAACTTCCAAAGAAGTTCCCCTTTGCTAATTTACATGTTGTATTCGATCAAGATAAATATCCTAAGCGATAGAGCAGCTCTGCTGTGAGTACGCCGCCTCCGGCGGCACCGCGCAGGGTGTTGTGCGAGAGTCCGACAAATTTATAATCGAACAGAGTGTCCTCACGCAGCCTGCCGGCCGTGATTCCCATGCCTCCGTAAATCATACGGTCAAGTGCGGCCTGCGGGCGGGCATCGTCCTCAAAATAGGTGATGAACTTCTCGGGAGCGTGGGGGAGCCTGAGCTCCTGCGGCAGACCCCTGTATGACGACCACTCCTCAAGGATTTCGGCCTTTGTAGGCTTGTTTTCAAATTTTACAAAGACGGCTGCCGTGTGTCCGTCGGTTACCGGAACGCGGATACACTGGGATGTTATAAGGGGTGAGCCGGCCTTGACTATTTCGCCGTCCTTTACCGAGCCCCAAACACGCAACGGTTCCTGCTCGCTCTTTTCCTCTTCACCGCCGATATAGGGAATGATATTATCAACCATCTCGGGCCACTCGCGGAAGGTTTTGCCCGAGCCCGAAATTGCCTGATATGTTGTGACGACTATCTCGGTTGGCCTGTATTTGAGCAGCGGGGTGAGCATCGGGACATAGGACTGTATAGAGCAGTTTGGCTTGACGACAATAAAGCCGCGCTCTGTGCCAAGGCGCGCTCGCTGAGCCGCGATAACCTCAAGGTGAGAGGAGTTTATTTCGGGGATTATCATAGGAACGTCGGGCGTCCAGCGGTTGGCCGAATTGTTTGAGATGACGGGCAGACCCGCTCTTGCGTATCTCTCCTCAAGCTCCTTTGTCGCCTCCTTGCTCATGTCGACGGCGCAGAAAACAAAGTCGGCAAGCGAGGCGACCTTCTCTGTGTCGGCAGCATTGATGACAACCAGTTTTTTGTATTCATCGGGTATCGGCTCATTAAGCTTCCAGTGGCTGCCGACGGCTTCCTCATATCTTTTTCCGGCCGAGCGCGACGATGCGACAAGCGCGGTTACCTTAAAATAAGGATGATTGTTAAGCAGGGTGAGCAGTCTCTGTCCGACCATGCCGGTGGCGCCTATTACTCCCGCTCTTAATCTATTCATGATTATGACCATACCTTTCTGAGATAACTTGGGATTATGCTCTTTTGCCCATATGAATTGCTGCCATTGGCAGTCTGCAAAGGTATAAAACTCACTCTTTACAAGAGCTATATTTCAAACTATCCCTTATTAATTAAAATTGTAAATAATGATATCATATATATGCTTTAAAATCAATAGTTAAACTCTACAATATCATACAGCGCCGCGCCCTCTTATATGTCATTATTGGGCATAGCCGAATATAATAAAATTAGATTATTTTTTGAAGGCGGTGCGAAATGGCTATAAAGATTTATATCGACCAGGGTCACAATCCTGTCAATCCGAATGCCGGCGCTGAGGGATTCGGATTGCGCGAGCAGGACATAGTGTTTAAAATAGGAACTGAGCTTGCGCGGATGCTCAGAGAAAACGGGAATTTTGAGGTTAGGCTCTCAAGGCCAACGCCTGAAACACAGCTTGGAACATCGGCGACGACCAGTCTTCAAGCTCGGGTTAACGATGCCAACAATTGGGGCGCCGACTATTTTCTCAGCCTACATACAAACGCCTCGGTAATCGAGAGCGCCAGCGGAAGCGAGGCCTTTGTCTATTCGAGCAATTCGGAGGCCTATAACCTTGCCGGCAATATACTATACTGGCTTAACCAAATCACAGGGCTGCAAAACCGGGGGATAACAGTGCGTCCGGGGCTTTTCGTGCTGAGAAGAACAAATATGCCCTCGGTTTTGCTTGAGCTTGGGTTTATCACAAATTACTATGACGCCAATCTTATGAACTCCCAGCCTGAGCTTTTCGCCGAGGGCATTTATTACGGACTGCTTGCCTATTTCAATTTGCTGTAAGCTTGTCCCGGCGAATCATGTTCTCGGTCGCCCGAACGGCGACCCTTATCGCGCTGTCGGTGTCGTGGCTTTCGGCATCGGCGTCGAGGCCCGCCGCCGCGCGCTCTTGGTTCCAGATGACATGAAAAACAGCGCCGGCTCTGACGCCGAGCAACGAGGCGACGGTAAAGAGGGTTGAGGCTTCCATCTCGCTAGCGAGAACGCCGAGCCTCTTCCATGCCTCCCATTTCGCGAGCAGCTCGCCTGACGTTGCCATTTTTTGTGGGCTGTGCTGCCCGTAAAAGGAGTCTTTGCTCTGAACGATTCCGGTGTGTCGCGTGTAGCCGAGTTGGTCTGCGGCTTCTCGAAGGGCGAGGAGCAGGTCGGTGTCGGGAACGGCCGGGAATTCGGGCGGGGCGTATTCACGGCTTGTGCCGTCTTGCCGAACGGCGCCCGAGGCTATAACGACATCCCCCGACTTTACCTTGAGAGCCATTCCGCCGCAGGTGCCTATCCTTATGAAGGTGTGAGCACCGCAGGCGGCAAGCTCCTCAACGGCGATAGCGGTCGAGGGGCCGCCGATACCTGTTGACAAGACTATCACGCGCTCGCCGCAAAGAGTTCCGCGCCAGATGTTAAATTCGCGATTTGAGGATATATGAGAGGGATCGTCGAGATATGCGGCGATCTTTTCGCATCTTGCGGGATCTCCGGGGAGAATAGCGTAGCCCCCGGCGTCGGAAGGGCGGATATTGATATGGAATTGAAGGTCGTCGGTTTTTAGCATAGGCCGGGAGCCTCCTCTTTGAAAAAATATTAATTAAATTGCCCTGAGATGGGCATATTATTATCGGATTGTTTCCATGTTCATTATTTACCGTAAAAATTCTATTATACTATGGTGATATCAAATCTGAATTCGCTGCTCTCGCCGCGAGGGAGGCGGGTCATATCGGGCTTTGTCATAAGGTCGTCGACAATCCCTTCAAGCGCGGGGGAGCCGCGCCAGGGTTCGATACAAACAAATGGAGCGTCGGACTTTGTGGTGTGCCAGAAGCCGATATAATAGGCATCATGGCAGGTGAGTGTAACAGAGCGCTTGTCCTTGTCCGATTTGAGTGTGACCGACGCCGGAGAGCCGCGAAGGAAGATTGCATCGTTATCGAAAAGGCTGTGCCGAAGGTCGATGATTCTGCCGTTTCGAAGGGGATAGGGCTCGGTTTTGCCGAGCGAGTAGCAGGTCTTTGAAAGGAGAAGTTTCTCGGGCGAAGATTTCTCGCCAAACTCAAGATAATAATCTTCAAAAGCCAGCCCCGGTGTAAGCGGAACATTGAAGCCGGGATGTCCGCCGACGGCGAAGGGAAGCAAATCTTTACCGGTGTTCTCAACCTCAATCCGGCAGGCAAGATTATTCATCTCAAGCGTATATGCGATGCGCAGGATAAAATCGAAGGGATAGATGGCAAGGGACGTCTCGTTTGAAGCAAGCCGAAAGACAATGTGGTTCTCGGCTTTTTCGGCGAGCGTGAAAAGCGAAGTTCGGGCAAAGCCGTGGCCACTCATGTCATATGTCTTGCCCTTATATGTGTATTTTTGGCCCAAAACCCGACCGCAAATCGGGAAAAGGTTAATGGCTCGATCGGGCCAATATTTTGGGTTGCCCTGCCAGAGATATTCAGTGCCGTCGGCGCTCTTTATTGAGTGAAGCTCGGCACCAAGGTCGGAAATTCGGACGGTGAGGTGTTGGTTTCCGATAGTGTAAATCATATAAACCCCCATGCCGCCCGGAGGACGGCTCAAATAGACTTTGGAATTTTCGGCGGGCTTGCCCATAAAAGCGAGGTAGGATCCCGTTTTTGGAAAATTCGCGCGTGAAACAGTGTACTTTACTCAATAGAGGGTATAACTTTCACGCTGCCCCCCCCTAGAAAAGCTACATATTTGTTTTTTATAATTGTATCACATAATTAATAAAAACACAAGCGAGGACTTATAATTGGACAGGATAATTGAACTTGATACCACTATTATCGCGGCCGCATCGGCAGTTGGCAAAAAGGAGAGCGATGGGCCGCTCGGCGCTTATTTTGATATTCATGATGAACGCGATAAATTTGGGGAGAGCAGTTGGGAAAAGGCTGAGGCGGCCATGCAACGCGCGGCTATGAATACGGCGATATTGAAGTCGGGGCTGAAGCAGAATCAGATAGAGGCGATTTTCGCCGGAGATCTGATGAACCAATGCACCAGCTCGGCTTTCGGTATGCTAGGGTTTGACGTTCCTTATTTCGGCCTTTACGGAGCCTGCTCTACGGCTGCCGAGGGCCTGATGCTTGCATCTGTTATGACCACGCACGGGGTCTACAAATATACCGCCGCGGTGACCTCCTCACACTTCTGCTCGGCCGAGCGGCAATATCGAACGCCGCTTGAATACGGCAGCCAGCGCCCCCCAACCGCGCAATGGACTGTTACCGGCTCGGGGGTTTTTATAACCGGCCCCGGGGGCAAGGTAAAGGTGAGCGGAGCCGTTCCCGGGATTGTTCGCGAGCGAGGCATAAAGGACGCAAACAATATGGGCGCGGCTATGGCGCCGGCGGCGGCCGACACTATATTGCGCTATTTGGCGCTGCGCGGCGGCACGATTGATGATGTTGACCTGATAGTTACCGGCGACCTCGGCTTTGAGGGAACAGATATCCTGCGCGACCTTTTAGGCAAGGAGCGCTCGGAGATCGGCGACCGCCTCTCTGACTGCGGAATGCTGATCTACGACAAGGAAAAGCAGGATGTACACAGCGGGGGATCAGGATGCGGTTGCTCGGCGGTTGTGCTGGCGTCTTATCTTCTGCCAAAACTTGAGAGCGGGGAGCTCAAAAAAATAGCCTTTATCGGAACAGGAGCGATGATGAGCCCGATGACGATACAGCAGGGCGAGGGGATACCGGCCGTTGCGCATTTGGTGGAGCTTACGGGCTGTTAGATTTATAAATTTAAGGAAGGTGTTTTTCGAGTATGCTGATTGATTATATATGGGTGTTTGTCTGCGGGGGACTGCTCTGCGTGATCGCTCAGATTCTCCTTGACAAAACAAAGCTGACGCCGGCAAGAATTCTTGTCGGATATGTGGTGGCCGGCGTGATACTAGGGGCTATTGGACTGTACAAGCCCTTAATTGAATTCGCGGGGGCGGGGGCTGCCACCCCTCTGACCGGATTTGGATATTTGATTTCAAAGGGGGTTGCAGAGGATGTCAGCGAGCGCGGACTGCTCGGTGCGCTGACCGGCGGATTGCGAGCCGCTGCGGGCGGAACTGCCGCGGCGCTGTGTTTTGGGTATTTGGCGGCACTGATATTTCGGACAAAGCCGAAGTGATTTCGGGATGTTCATAAATGCATTATGTCATCATTGCGGCCTTGAGCCGCAATCTCTGCGTATTGCTATGCTTCCTCATTGTATTAGAATGCGATAGGGCACTTTCTTGCCGCGCCGCAAGAAAGTGCCCGAAGAAACGCGCCAGGGTGATAAACAAAGGCTCCGCCCAAGCATTTCTCCTGTCCCCTACCGCCCCGTAAAAGCGTCTAAGAGTTTATCAAGGGCGCTCTTTTCAATACGGCTGACGTATGAGCGCGAGATGCCGAGGCAGAGGGCGACCTCGCGCTGTGTATATTGGCGGCTGCCGTAAAGCCCGTAGCGCATAATGATAATTTGTTTTTCGCGTTCGCCAAGAATGCTTGAGATAAGAGAATACATTTTATCTGTCTGCATTTTTTTGTCGACCTCCTCGGCAACGGTATCCTCACAGCTTATGACGTCTATGTAAGTGAGGGGGTTTCCGTCGCGGTCGATATCGATAGTTTCGTTGATTGAGACCTCGTTGCTAAGCTTTTTCTGCGAACGGAAAAACATGAGGACTTCATTTTGGATGCATTTTGCGGCGTAGGTCGCAAATTTTGTGGTCTTATTGCGGTTATATGAATCAACCGCTTTGACAAGCCCTATAGAACCGACCGATATCAAGTCGTCCTGACACTTGCTGCTCGAATAATATTTCCTGATGATATGGGCGACAAGGCGAAGATTGTGGAGTATCAGCTTCTGACGCGCGGCCTCGTCGCCCTCGCTCATGAGGTTGAAGCATTCGGCTTCTTCTTCGGGCGAGAGGGGCGGTGGGAAGGACTGTGAGCAGCCGACGCCGAGCACCAGATTGAAAAGGTGGGAGAGAATAGAAAAAAAGTAGGTAAACAATCGTGGTACCTCCGCAGTCATAGTCATATATTCTCAATATATGTTGCCACCGCCTGTCCGCTTGACACAAAGGTGTGAATTTGTATTGCTGTTTCTTATTGACAAGAGGGACGAGGAGTGATAAAATTATATGAAAATAATCGATTGGGGGATAGTATTGTTATGAAGTTGATAGGAAACGCTGTGGTTGGACAATCGGGAGGGCCGACGGCAGCGATAAATGCGACGCTTGCCGGAGTTATCCGCGGAGTTCGGGAAAATGTTCACATGGGCAGCATCGGAACGCTTTTTGGCATGAGAAATGGTGTTGAAGGTCTGCTTGAGGAGAGGCTTGTCAACCTTAGCGAAATCTTTTGCGATGATCAAAAGATAAAAATGCTTGAGAACACTCCTGCGGCGGCGCTCGGTTCTTGCCGTAAAAAGCTGCCCGATCCGGCGGTTAACCCCGAACCCTTTGAGCGTTTGCTTGAGATATTTATTAAAAACGACATCAGGTATTTTTTCTACATAGGCGGGAACGACTCAATGGACACCGTGGCAAAGCTCTCGGAATATACAAAGACGCATGACTATCAGATGTGCATTATCGGCATTCCGAAAACGATAGATAACGACCTTGTTGTCACCGACCACACCCCGGGCTATGGCTCGGCGGCTAAATATATCGCGGTGACACTTCAGGAAATTATACGCGACTGCGCGGTTTACACCACAAAGGCAGTCACGATAGTTGAGATTATGGGGCGCGACGCGGGCTGGCTTACGGCAGCCGCAGCGCTCGGACGCGCGGTAAACGGCGTTGGCCCCGATCTCATTTACCTGCCCGAGTGCATTTTTAACATGGGAGATTTTTTAGAGGATCTGCGCGCAACGCTTGAGGAGCATCCGAATGTTGTGGTGGCGGTTTCTGAAGGTATACGCTATTACGACGGTCAGTATGTCTGCGACGGGATAAGCACCGGCGGGGTTGATGTTTTCGGTCACAAGGCGCTGTCAGGAACGGGCAGAGCGCTCGAGTTGGCTGTCAAGGCCGAGCTTGGCTGCAAGGTGCGCTCGGTGGAGCTTAATATCTCGCAGAGATGCGCCGGGCATATCACCTCGGCAAAAGACCTTGAGGAGTCGGTATGCGTCGGGAGAGAGGCGGTCAGAGCGGCGGCGTCGGGTGTAACGCGGCGGATGATGACAATCGAACGCGTGTCGACAAAACCCTATGAATATAAAATCGGACACGCCGACGTATCAGAGATTGCAAACAAAATAAAGACTGTAAATTCCGAGTTTATCAACGAGCGCGGAAACAATGTTACTGATGCCTGCGTTGAGTATATCCTCCCCCTTATTGCCGGGGAAAGCAGCCCGACATATGACCGGGGAATACCGGTTCATGTTATCATCTAAGGCAGATTATGGGGAAAACCGGGTCGACAGCGACGGGCGAGAGGCGCCCGGTCGTTCTCGCCGCTGTTATATTGGCTTTTGTTCTCATAGCAGTTTGCACTGCCGTTGTGATGCCGGGCATTGTTGCCAGAGGCAGGATGGGAAAAATTGTCCGTCTGCTTGAGGATGGAGAGGCAGAATATTTTATTATTACCGACCTCTATTTTCAAACGGCGCTTCTGCCGGCTGAGCGCGAGGTAAGAGTTGACGGCGAGGATGCCGACGCATTTTCGGCGCTCCTTGCCGAGGCGGCAGAGGGCGCGAGCTATGTCGGGAGCAAAAAAAATCCGGTCGGAAACTGGGACTTGCGGATCAGGATGTATCATTCTGCCGGATTTTATGACATATATGTTGGCGAGGGCATGTTGTATCTTACCCGGGGCGAGCGAAATTATTATTTTGAGCCCGAAGAGGGTGGGGCGAGTGCGCTTGAGGATATAGTATCTGAGCTTTTTGAAGCTGACTGATGATAAAAAAAGAGAGCCTTGCGGTGTTTTGCCGCAAGGCTCTTTTTTCTCACTTTAT
>JBNRMS010000005.1:0-8796 GCA_050309735.1 Eubacteriales bacterium | reverse complement strand
AATTATAGTTTCTAATACTTATATTATTTTAAATTATAACAGGAGATATTATGCTTGATTTCAGACACGAAACATTTCTTACTCTATGCTCTTCCAATAGTTTTACAAAAGCGGCCGAGCTTTTGCACATTACGCAGCCCGCCGTATCACAGCATATCAAGTATCTTGAGGAATACTATGGATGCAAGCTTTTCGATACAACCAACAGAAAAATAACACTTACACATCAAGGCAAGCTCCTAAAGGAGTTTGCAATGACTGTTTATTCAGATTCAAAGAATTTTAAAAAAAATATCAATTCAGTCAACACAGAAACAATGCAATTTTCCTTCGGAGCAACCTTGTCTATCGGAGAATATGTTATGCCCAAAATTCTCTCGCATTTGCTTACAAAGTATCCCGAAATGAAAATCCATATGTCGGTTGCAAATACGCATGTTCTTCTTGAACGGCTGAACAACGGGGAGCTCGACTTTATTGTTGTGGAAGGGCTGTTTGATAAATCAGATTACGAAGCCACACTTTTTAGCCTGGAGAGATTTATTCCCGTGTGCTCGCCTCAATCGGAATTTGCAAACAAGGAAGTGAGTTTTCATGAGATTACAAGAAGCCGCCTGATTTTACGGGAACAAGGATCGGGCACACGGGAAATCCTTGAAAACATACTGCAAAAAAACAATTATTCCCTTGAGACGTTTGAAAAAATAATTGAAATAGGAAACATGGCAGCCATAAAGAAAATGGTTTCTAATGGGCTTGGAATAACATTTCTGTTTGAGGTGGCGGCAAGGGGCGAAATAGAAAACGAAAGCCTTTCGATTATTAGCATTCCCGGTTTTTATGAGGAGCGTGAATTTAATTTTGTGTTGTTAAAGAACAGCTTTTTTCGTGAGCGGTATATGATAATTTATCATCTTCTGAAAGAGACGTTTACAGAGGTATGTATAGGATGATTCAGAAGATTGCCCTTGCTTGCCTATGCTCGCATTTTCACAACCAAGTCCTTCCTAAATGCATTAATGCATTAAAATCGGCTCATATGAAAATTGCCATTCATACACAATTCTATCTGTTTGTCATATGATATTATAAATACATCAATACACTCAGCAAATATTCTTATTCATTATATTAAATATTCGAAGGGGCTGAATTATTATGAGCCAAACAATTTCAAACAGGGGATTAAATTGCCGACAATTAGAGTTATCTAACACAATCCGACGTCTATGGAATGAGCACGTTCTGTGGACACGCCTATTTATCCTGAGCACAGCGTTTAGCTTGCCCGATCTTCAATTTGTTACAGAGAGGTTATTGAAAAATCCTGATGACTTCGCCAAAACGCTAAAACCTTTTTATGGCGAACAGACGGCCGCGCAATTCAAACAGCTTTTAACAGACCACCTTTTAATAGCCGCCCAATTAGTTAACGCGGCAAAAGCGGGCAATACTGCTGAGGCCGATAAACAACGCAAAAGATGGTATGCAAATGCTGAGGATATTTCAAAATTCCTCGCTTCGATAAATTGTTACTGGAGCGAACGCGAGTGGAGAAAATTCTTATTCGAACATCTGCGCATTACAGAAGATGAGGCCGTTTTCATCCTGACCGGTCAATATGCAAAAAGTATAAAAGAATATGATGATATTCAGGCAGAAGCGCTAATAATGGCCGATGTTATGACCTGCGGCATCATCCGCCAGTTCCGCATTTAGAACACATAATAAAAAAGACAAAGACCGCACAAAAGCTATGCTTTCGTATGGTCTTTACTTTTGTCACACTTGATTATGTCGTTCTAAAATTCAGTTGTTTAAGTCTTTGTCAAGCCATCTGATTTTCTGCATTATAGAGCTTTTCATCATAACCGGAACATTAACATTCCAGCTCACAGTTATATACGAGAACAGCATCCCAACCTTTTAATAGTTAAATGCCGTTATTGCTATAAAAATTTAATGCTTGTTATCTTGACTTTTCGCTGATTTTCTATTGCCTTTTTATTTTTAATGTGTTATGATATATCTGAAAATGAAACACGGTTCGGCGCCGCATGACGGCGCAATCGGGTTCGGCTCACAGAGGCCGCGCCCGGGGATAAGGAAAGCGCGGTGAAAATCCGCCGCAACAGCCATTACCGTAAACAAAGACCGGCATCGGCCGAGCTTTGCAAGCCGGAATGCTTATCGTCCCGTGATATGTGAGTGGGCTCTCGGGCAGGCTATAAGCGGGGGGGAGCGCGGCACAGCCGGCACGCGGGGAGGTTGTTTTTTGCGTGTCTGGATTTTGCGGCGCCAACTCGCCATGAGCGGGAGGGCGCTTTCACTTTTCATTCATAAAATATATCATTTATAGGAGAACAATTGAATGAAAACAAACAAAATCCCTGTCATCCGTGTGTCGGCAACCCTTCTCTGCCTCCTTATACTCTTCGCGGCAGTTTCCTGCAAGAGCAATCCGCCAGCGGATCTCTGGGAAAACGCAATTCACACCGAGAACAAGTCTCTCGGTAGCGGCGCCCTTACTGTTATAGTCGAGGTTAAGGCCGGTGAGAAGTCGATTGAACTGACCATAAAAACCGACAAAACAATCCTTGCCGATGCCCTGCTTGAGAACAATCTTGTAGAGGGCGAGGAGGGCGCGTTCGGACTCTACATAAAATCGGTAAACGGAATCAGAGCCGATTACGATACAGACGGCGCATACTGGGCGCTATTAAAGAACGGCGAATATGCCGACGCGGGAGCTGACAGCACAACTATTACAGACGGCGAGCATTATGAGCTGGTTTACACGAAGGGATAAACGCAAGCCCGAGAGCGAGAACTCAGGGTCGGGCATGGCAGTCGAAAATCGGGAAAGAGCAGCGCGCGAGCGCAGGATTCTCAGAGACATGGCCGTCTTTTCGATGTTTGCGGCGATGATGCTTGTGCTGACAAAGGGCGTCGAAATCATACCGAATATTCACCCGCTTGCCATGTTCATAGTGCTTCTTACCATTGTCTATCGGCGCCGCGCGCTTATTCCGATTAATATTTTTGTTATGCTATATGGCCTTGCATTGGGCTTTTCGGTCTCGTGGCTTCCCTATCTTTATGTCTGGACTGTTCTCTGGGGCGCCGCTATGCTCTTGCCCCGCAAAATGCCCGATGCCATTGCTGCCTTTGTCTATCCTCTCCTCTGCTCGCTGCATGGACTTGCCTTCGGCGCACTTTACGCCCCCTCACATGCCCTTATTTACGGCTTCACATTTAATCAAACAATCGCATGGATAGTAGGTGGGCTTCCCTACGACCTGATTCACGCGGCCGGAAATTTCGCATGTGGTCTGCTCGTCCTGCCGCTCTCAAAACTGCTCAAAAAGCTTGAGAATAAGTGACTGGGAATAGCACGAGGAGACACTTAAGATCAGCTTTCAAAACAAAAATAATTCCTGCACATATGCATTGTAGAAACACAGAGGAGGACATCTCATATGAGACGTCCTCCTCAATTTTTAAACTATGGTTGATAAATAAAACAGGGAGAGAGAGACTATTCTTCCCACTGGTCGACCTGCGAGGGCGAGAGGCGGGAATAATCGGAAGGCGCCAGCGCATTGAGCACCCTCTCGAGCGGGCCGCCGTCATGCGCGCGCCCGTATATCACCGAGGTGCCCTCGGTAGAAGTCACAGCTGTTATATCGGCCATGGCAACCGCACCGTCTATATTGTCATTCCGCGAGGTGATATATAGGCGGAAACTGTTGGAGTTTATTGTATTAAAGCGCCCGCTGCCAAGTGTGCTGTCGAGCGGAATTATCTTGCAGTCGGGATCCATCGGTGCGCCTTGATCAGCAAGCACACGGTTGCGGAACATCTGGAAGTTGTAGGTCGGGTTTCCTCCTCCGTCCTTAACGGCGTATCCGTGGTTGTACATATCGGAAAACACAGTCCAGCAGAAGGCAATCTCACCCGGCTCGAGCACATACTGCCCCGGTATATCCGAGATATTGAAGCATCTCAGATTAGCTGCAACGGCGCTTGCCGCAGTGGCGCCGCTGACATTAGCCCAGACATTACCCGGGTCGTGGTAGCGCCAGACTTTGTAGTTATAAAGGTCAATCGGCCTGTCCGAGACATTCATTATCTCAAAGCCCTCGGTAACGTCGGCTCCGCCGGGTGTGTCCCGGCAGACCTCGGTGATAACAAGGCTGTAGGAGAAGGGTATTCCCCAGATGCTCCGCTGCACCTCGGTGAGAACCGAATAGCTTCTTGTGCCGCTCCGCTCCCACACCGCAAGTATCGGGCCTCCGCTTGAAGCCGGGCCATAAACAGTCGAAGTGTCATATACGGGGCTGATGTCGGTAAGATCGGCTATAACCGAGGCGTCGTCAATAGTATCATTTCGCCGGGTTATATAAAGTCTGAAGCAATTGGAATTGAAAAGATTGAAGCGTCCTGAGCCGATAGTGCTGTCAAGCGGGATTATTTTTAAATCGTCAGCAAGGGCTATTCCCTGCTGCTGCTGTACGGTCTGCCGGAAGAGCGAGTAGTTATAAACCGGGTTTCCACCCTCGTCTGTCGAGGCATAACCATTGTTGTACATATCGGAAAATATCGTCCAGCAGAAGGCAATCTCACCCGGCTCGAGCACATACTGTCCCGGCGTGTCTGAGAAAATGTGGCTTCGCAGATTTGAAGGATTGGCACTTTCCGCCGTCACAGACTCGATAACGCTCCAGGAATTTCCCGGGTCGTGATAGCGCCAGATCTTATAGTCGTAAAGAT
The DNA here is from genome assembly GCA_050309735.1 of Eubacteriales bacterium. Lineage (GTDB taxonomy): Bacteria > Bacillota > Clostridia > Oscillospirales > CAG-272 > UMGS1002. Next base: position 4,023 of record JBNRMS010000005.1, on the reverse strand, counting down.
CAATGGGAGCGTCTGAGAGATTGGCTATCTCGAATCCCTCGGTAACGTCTACCCCGCCGGGGTTACGACAGACCTCGGTTATCACAAGTCCGTATTGTGGCGCAAGGTCGGCTATTCCCCATGCCTTTTTCTGTGCGGGTGTCAGGCGGGTATAATCCGAGGGTGACAGCCTGTCAAGAATCCTCAGATTAGGCTCGCCCTTCTCTCCCGGGCCGTAAACAAAAGAGGTTCCCTGTGTTGACGAAGGCGCGGTTATATCGGCTATCGCTATGGCACCGTCTATTGTCGCCGTACGGCTTGTGATATACAGGCGGAAGCTGTAGCTGTTTATCGTGTTAAACCTGCCTGTACCTACCGAGGTGTCAAAGGGAACAATCAGGCAGTTGGGGTCAAAGGCGTCGCCCTGGTCGGCGAGCACACGCTCTTTGAACTTCACATAGTCGTATATCTTGTTGCCCTGTGCGTCGTTCGAGGCGTAACCGTGGGTATACATATCGCCGAACACAGTCCAGACAAAGGCAATCTCACCCGGCCCGAGTATAAACTCGCCCCGGGTCTCGGATAGGGGCGCCCCCTTAAGATAATCGGCGACGGCGCTCGACGCGGTTGCCGAGGCAACATTCTCCCAGATATTATTGGGGTCATGGTAGCGCCAAACCTTGTAATCGTAAAGATCAATCGGAGCGTCTGAGACATTCATTATCTCAAAGCCCTCGGTAACGTCGGCTCCGCCCGGGGTGTCGCGACTGACCTCGGTTATGACAAGGCTGTACTCAGGAGCAAGCCCCCAAGCGGCGCTTTGTTTTTGATTGAGCACCGAATAATTGCGAGAGGCTGTGTTGCTCCAAACCGAGAGCACCCTCCCGCCCGAGGGAGGAGCGCCGTATATTACCGATGTGTTGGCAACGGCGGGAACCTCGGTTACGTTGGCTATTGCGGTGGCGTCGTCGATAGTGCCGTTCCGCGGAGTTATATATAGCCTGAAGCGATTTGAGTTGTTCATATTAAAGCTTGAGCTGTCGATATGCGAGTCTATCGGGATAATTTTAAATCCCGCCGGCAGGCTAACGCCCTGCTGCTCTTCAACCGTTTGCCTGAAGAGCGAATAGTTATATATCGGGTTACCCTGCCCGTCTGTTGAGGCGTATCCGTTGTTGTACATATCCGAGAATATCGTCCAGCAGAAGGCAATCTCGCCCGGCTCGAGCACATATTGCCCCGGGGTGTCCGAGAGGGTCTGACTCTTGAGGTTTGCCGGGAGCGCCGTCTCGGCCGTTGTCGCCTCAACTGTGTTCCAGTCGTTGGCAGAGTCGTGGTAGCGCCATACCTTGTAGTTATAAAGGTCGATCGGCGCGTCTGAGATATTCATAATCTCAAAGCCCTCGGTAACGTCTGACCCTCCGGGATTCCGGCAAAGCTCGGTTATCACAAGTCCGTATTGCGGCGTGATGTCCTCAACCTGCCAGAGGCGCTTTTGCTCCTCGGTGAGGAATGAGAAACTTGGTTTTGCCAGCCGCTCAATCGGGGTGAGAACCTTATTTCCATATGCCGAAGGAGCGTATATGACAGATGTTCCTTGTGTCGAGGTCGGCGCGATGACGTCGGCTATCGCGATGGCATCGTCAATATTCCCCGAGCGGGCCGAGAGATAGAGGCGGAATCCGTAGCTGTTTATCGTGTTAAATCGCCCGGTTCCTATCGAGGTGTCAAAGGGAACAATCAGGCAGTTGGGGTCAAAGGGCCGGCCTTGATCCTGAAGCACCCTGTCGCGGAACATTTGGTAGTTATAAGTCGGGTTTCCTCCTCCGTCCTTGACGGCGTATCCGTGATTATACATATCACCAAATACCGTCCAGCAGAAGGCAATCTCACCCGGCTCGAGGATAAACTCACCCGGCGTCTCGGAGAGGGGCGCCCCCTTGAGGTTGGCTGAAACCGCCGTCGCGGCGGTCGCCGAGGCAACGTTCTCCCAGATGTTGGCGGGGTCGTGGTAGCGCCAAACCTTGAAGTCATATAGGTCAACAGGTGAATTTGAGACATTCATAATCTCGAATCCCTCAGTGACATCGGCGCCTCCGGGGGTGTCTCGATAGACCTCGGTGATGACAAGGCTGTAGGTCGCAGGCAGGACGGCAGCAACTATGTCAGCCTGATTTGCCGAGAGAGAACCAGGCGAGGGGGTGGCAAGCTCTTCTCTCGGATACTGGTCAACGCTCCCCGACATCGGCATCCCGTAATGAGTGGACAGGCCGGTCGCGGTCGAGAGTACATTCATGACGGCAAGCGCGCCGAATCCGTCGGTCGCACCGCGGGGTGTTAAGTAAAAGTTGAAGTTTCCGGTATTCGTCATCCCGGCGGTGGTCGCATCGTCAATAATCGGCAGACTTTTGTTTGTTCTGTCCATTATGATAACGCGGGCGTCCGGGTTGAAGTTCGCTCCGTACAGTGAGGTCATATGCGAGCGAAAGCGGACCATATCATAGACCGGTTCTCCGCCTGCAACAGACGCAAATCCATTTGCATAAGCGGGCGAGGAAACCACCCAAACAATGGCAAGCTCTCCCGGGTCAAGTATCGCCGCGCCGGGAGAATCGGAGAAATAGTTTGTCCGACTCACTCGTTTTGGCCCTCGTCCGGCGCCGCTGGCATACATCATCTGATAGTCGTAAAGGTCAACCGGATAGTCTGAGATATTCATTATCTCAAAATATTCGGTGATGTCGGTTGACGGGGTGTCAACGTGCATCTCGGTGAAAACAAGGGGCGAGTTGAAGTCGGGGAGAGTGTCAATCGAGATAATATTGCTCTTTTTGAGATACATATTTTTAACCGTAGAGTAATATTGCAGCTCGACTTTGGTTCCGCCGTTTGAGAAGCGCATGAACATAATCATGCCAAGCCCGCCGTAGTCAAGGTCAAGGCTCTGAGCGTCGGCAAGAATCTGGTATACCGAGTTGCCGCTCTCTCCTCTGTCCCGCCTTACTACAAGCTCAGGACTTGAAACGTGCCCGCAAAGCACCATTTTGATATTCTTGTGCTTACTTGCGAGCTTCGTCCAAAGATCGGTGCCGTCATTGAGATTTCCGCTTGTGGTTGCAAAATTGTATGTGCTCGAATCGTACCATCCGTTTTTTGAAACATAGGTTCCCGAAGAGCCCATGTATGCGTGTGTGGTGATGATAACATTATAGTCGGGGTTTGCCGCGACTATGTTGTTCGCCCATGCAACAACCTCGTTTCGTGGTGCAAATTCGAGGGCTAAAATCAGATATTTAACATTGCCCGCCGTAATTTTGTGATATGTATTCGCCATACTTGAGGCACTGTATGATCCTCCGAAGGTCGAGAGCGACTTATACTCCGAGATAGGAAAGGCGGCTTCAAATCCCGAGAGATTTCTGTAGGTCAGCGAGCGGTTATAGTCGTGGTTTCCGGGCGAAAGTGAATAGGGAACCACGCCATTGAGAACCTTGATGGCGTTCTTTGCCGTGTTCCACTGCGCGGTTGTGTTCTGGTCTGTGATGTCTCCCAGGTGCATCACAAATTTGATTTTTTGCGCGGCGGCGTTTTCTTTTATGTAGTTCATCATGGTGGGGAACTTTGCGGGAAAGTCACGCGCCAGATATTGCGTGTCGGGCAGTGCTGCGAAGGTATAGTCATAGGAACTGTGGTCGATTGCTGAGGCGGGAATCCAGTCGTACTTTTGTGCGGAAGTGCCGAACGTAAGGAACGCAAACATGGTCGCGAGCATGGCCAACAGAAGCAGGATAGACATTGCTTTTTTCATCATTTTATACCTCCTTTTTATGTTCACATCATTTTAATACAATGTGACAACAGTATTATACCATTTTATGGCGTCGTATCCTGTCTTATCATGCATCAAATATAAAATATTTGTAACTATTCAGCACAAAGCTGAAAAACGAGCAAAACGACCAAAAGCCCCTTCTGATGTCGTATTTACGAAACTCCTGCTATGATGTATAATAAAGCCAAGGACAGCGGGAGGTATGGTATGAG
>JBNRMS010000004.1:0-8369 GCA_050309735.1 Eubacteriales bacterium | reverse complement strand
TTGCTTTTCTTTTCTCTTTTTTCCATATGTCTGAGTCTCCTTTCTCAGACTTAATGCTACCACATTTTCCTTCTCAGACTAAACGCAATCCTAAATTGCACTGTTGCATTTACTTTGAGAATTTACTTAAAACATAAACACAAAATAATTTAATAACAGCTATTGACAGATAGAATGTTTCATGATATACTGTGTAAAGCATTTTGCTTTACACAGTATTTTTTCACAAACCGAGGAGCCGCAGCCATGTTTAAAAAGGATTTGAATGTCGGTTTTCTGCTCGACTTCTACGGCGACATTTTGAGCGAGCGCAAGCGCGATGTCCTCTCGATGTATTATAACGAGGATCTCTCGCTCTCCGAAATTGCCGAGGTTATCGGAATTTCTCGTCAGGGTGCGCGAAACATTATTAAAAAAGCGGGAGACGAGCTGCTTTTCTATGAGGAAAAGCTGCAACTGGCACGACGAATTGGCGAGCTGCGCGACACGGCCGACAGGATAAACCAACTCTGCCGCGCCGACCGAGTTACCGATGCGCTCCGCGCCGAGGCCGCGCGCATCTCCTCGCTCCTGATTTTTGAAGATAAAGACTCCCACACGAAAGAAGGTGAATAAATGTTCCAAAGTTTAGGCGAGAAGCTTAACAATGCCTTCAAAATATTCCGCAACAAAGGAAAACTCACCGAGGCAGACATCAAGGCGGGTATGCGCGAGATTAAACTGGCGCTGCTCGAAGCAGACGTCAATTTCAAGGTGGTTAAAGAGTTTGTTAAAACTGTCTCGGAGCGCGCACAGGGCGCCGAGGTGCTCGAATCGTTGCTTCCGGCTCAGCAGGTAGTTAAAATAGTCAACGAAGAGCTGACCAATATAATGGGCAAGACGCAGGCAAAGCTAACTATATCGCCCAAACCTCCCACAGTTGTCATGATGGTCGGCCTTCAGGGCGCAGGTAAAACCACACACGCTGGCAAGCTCGCCTTCATGTATAAAAAGCAGGGCAAGCACCCGCTGCTCGTCGCGTGCGACGTCTACCGACCGGCGGCGATAAAGCAGCTCGAGATTCTCGGCGAGAAGATAGGAGTTCCGGTTTTCACGCTTGGAGACAAAATTTCGCCCGTTAAAATTGCCGAGGAGGGCATAAAACACGCAATAAAGAATGGGCATGACATGGTTTTCGTCGACACCGCAGGTCGCCTGCATATCGACGAGGAGCTGATGGATGAGCTCAGGGCAATTAAGGCAAAGGTCAGCCCGTCCGAAATACTTCTCACAGTCGACGCCATGATAGGTCAGGATGCAGTAAATGTGGCCGATAGTTTTAACAACCTGCTCGACATCACCGGCGTAATCCTGACAAAGCTTGACGGCGACACGCGCGGCGGCGCGGCGCTCTCGATACGTTACGTTACCGGCAAACCGATAAAATTCATCGGAACCGGCGAGAAGCCCGACGCCATCGAACCCTTCCACCCCGACCGAATGGCATCAAGAATTCTCGGAATGGGTGATGTTCTCTCGCTTATCGAGAAAGCTGAGGCAGCGTATGACGAAAAGAAAGCTGCAGAGCTTGAACAAAAAATCCGCCAGTCAACCTTCACTCTCGATGATTATCTTGAGCAGTTTTCGCAGATAAAAAACATGGGCAGTCTTGAGCAGATTATGGGCATGATGCCCGGAATGAAACCCGGCGCCCTTAAGGACGCGAAAATCGACGAGAAGCTGATTGTGCGGCAGGAAGCCATAATAAAATCAATGACAAAACAAGAGCGCACAAAGCCCGATATCATCGGCGCCTCGCGCAAAAAGCGGATAGCCGCGGGCAGCGGAACGAAGGTTGAGGATGTGAACAGACTTCTCAAACAGTTCGAGCAGATAAAACAGCTCATGAAGCAATTCGCAAACCCGGGCAAAAAGTTCGGCAGGGGAAGAATGAAAATGCCGTTCTGACTTATGTGTAAAGTCTGTTGATTAAGATCGCGGATTTTTAATAAATATTCTATATATTTTTTCGGAGGAAAACACAAATGGCAGTTAAAATCAGACTTAGAAGAATAGGCGCTAAGAAAAATCCCTTCTATCGCGTGGTTGTGGCCGACAGCCGCTCGCCCCGCGACGGAAGATTCATCGAGGAAATCGGAACCTATGACCCGATGAAAGACCCCGCCGAAATCAAAATTGATTCCGAGAAGGCTAAGAAGTGGATTGAAAACGGCGCGCAGCCAACCGAAACGGTCAGGACTCTTTTAAAGAAGTCCGGTATTGTCGGTTAATCCGGGCTGGAGAATAAAAATGTTGGATCTCAAGGAAATATTGTCCGATATAGCCTGTGCTATAGTCGATTGCCCCGACAAGGTCGAGGTCGTCCTCGAGTCCGAGACCGAAGACTCTCTTAATTTCGTTCTCAGCGTTGCTCCTGACGACATGGGCATGGTAATCGGAAGACACGGCAGGATTGCCAAGGCAATCCGAACAGTTATGAAAGCGGCCGGCAACACCATCGGCAAAAAGGTAAATGTCGAAATCAGATAATATCACCGCACATAAAAGGGCAGTTTTGAAGCTGCCCTTTTTCGGATTTTGAATAAGTCGGAGTCGGAGGTGGATTATAATGAAAAACAGCACAATTGAGGCTCGTCTGACAGAGCTCGGCTTGCTCTTGTCGAAAATTCAAGGCGACACAAAAGAATATCTCCTCTCTCTTAGAAGGCTGACAAGCGAATACATAGACCAAAGCTCTGCCGCAAGGCGCGCCGGGCGGGTTGAGAATTGCTTGTCTCTCTGTTACCGCTATACTGCAAGGATATATGAATCAAGCCAAACGGCAATTCCCGGCAGACTTGCGCACTTTATATCCGACCTATCAGAGCTGCGCGCGACGGCAGGGCAAACTCTCTCGGGCGGTGAGCTGCTCGATTTTTATAAGAGGGCTGACACACTCGCAGAGAACTCTCTTGCCCTCTCGGGTATGGTAACGCAGCTCTCTGAGCCTGTACTGTCCGAATATCTGAAAAATCTTTCTATCTCAGCCGAGGGGGGCGAGATTATGAAATACTCATATAATCTTCCGGTCGGCTTCTTAAGAGTGCTTGATACATTGATATAATTTTATCAATAGTAAAATATTTGAAAATCCTATTGATTCGGTTCGATATTTATGATAGAATGAATTTGAATTTTTTTGTTGGAGGTAGGAGCTATGCCAAGTTATATAATGGCGATAGATCAGGGAACAACCAGTTCAAGGTGTATTCTTTTTGACCGCCTCGGAAATATCGCCGCAATGTCTCAGAAGGAATTCACGCAGCTCTTCCCGCGCGAGGGCTGGGTTGAGCATGACGCGCTTGAAATTTGGTACACTCAGCTTCTTGTCTGCCGTCAGGCGATGGAAAAGGTTGAGGCCTCACCTTCCGATATAGTGGCGATAGGCATCACCAACCAGCGCGAGACTACGATAGTCTGGGATAAGGTCACCGGAAAGCCGGTGACAAACGCGATAGTTTGGCAGTGTCGACGCACGGCCGATTATTGCGGAAAACTCAAGGCAGACGGGCATTCGGACATGATTCAGAAAAAAACCGGCCTGCTTATCGACTCATATTTCTCAGCGACAAAAATCAAATGGATTCTTGACAATGTGCCGGGCGCGCGAGCGAGAGCCGAGGCCGGCAGACTGCTTTTCGGAACTGTTGACACCTGGCTTATTTACAACCTTACCGGCGGCCGCGTTCACGCAACCGACTATTCAAACGCCGCCCGCACAATGCTCTTTAACATAAACACCCTACAATGGGACAATGATCTGCTCAAATTCTTCGGAATTCCCGCGGCAATGATGCCCACGGCACTTCCCTCCTCCAATGTTTTCGGGTACACAGAGCTAGGTCTTTTCGGCGGGCATATACCGATTTCCGGAGTTGCCGGAGACCAGCAGGCCGCGCTCTTTGGTCAATGTTGCTTTGAGCCGGGATGTGTGAAAAACACATACGGCACCGGCGGATTCATGCTTATGAATACCGGAGAGACGCCAATCTTTTCAAAAGACGGCCTGATAACATCGGTGGCATGGGGGGTCGATGGCAGGGTGAACTATGTGCTCGAGGGCTCGGTTTTCATATGCGGCGCCGCGATACAATGGCTGCGAGACGGTCTTGGAATGATTGAAAAAGCGGCGCTGAGCGAAAACGTTGCTATGCAAGTAAAGGACACAGGCGGAGTCTATTTCGTTCCGGCCTTTGTCGGGCTGGGCGCCCCTTACTGGGATCCTTACGCTCGCGGGGCAATACTTGGCTTGACACGAGGAACCACAAAAAACCATATAGTCCGCGCGGTGCTCGAGTCGATGGCATATCAAACTGCCGATGTGCTAAAAGTTATGAAGAAGGAGTCGGGTATTGCGCTTGAATCGCTCAAGGTTGACGGCGGCGCCTCGGCCAATAATCTGCTCTTGCAGTTCCAGTCAGACATACTCAATCTGCCGATAATCCGCCCGATGTGCATCGAGACAACCGCGCTCGGCGCCGCATATCTTGCCGGCCTTTCAACAGGGATATTTGAATCGACCGATGAGATAAAAAAGCTTTGGAATGTAGACCGTGAGTTCACACCTGGTATGGATAATCAAACCCGCCAGGCAAAGGTTCACGATTGGGAGCGCGCGGTTGGCAGAGCTATGCGTTGGATTGAAGAATAATTGCATGTCAAGTTTAATTATATCGCTTTATTGTGTGTAATAACGCTTGAAGAAGGGTATAAATAAAAATCAGGGTCGGAGATTGCTCTTATTGTAAATATAAAGATAAAGTAAACTTAAAGCAAAGGAGGCTTCATTATGAACAACTGCTGCGATAATCAAGTCGACATCCGCAAATGCGCCATAATAGGCTGCGGGAATGTCGGTGCAACCACCGCATACACACTTATGCTCGACAGACTTTTTTCCGAGATAGTGCTCGTCGACCTCAACCAGAAGAAAGCCGCTGGAGAGGCGGCAGATCTCAACCACGGCCTCCCTTTTATTTCTCCCATGAATATATACGCCGGCGATTATCCCGACCTTGCCGATGCCTCGCTGATTATTATAACCGCCGGGGCGAACCAGAAGCCGGGACAGACCCGCACCGACCTTGTACGCGCAAACCTACGGGTTTTCCGCTCGATTGTCTCAAATATCGTAAAATATAATAAGGGAGCCATACTTCTTGTTGTAACCAATCCGGTCGATATTCTCACGTATGCCACTCTGAAGTACTCGGGCTTCCCTGCTAAGCGTGTAATCGGCTCGGGAACCGTGCTCGACACCGCACGTCTCAAATATCTTGCCGGGCAGCATCTGGGGGTTGATAACAGGAATGTTCATACCTTTATTATCGGAGAGCATGGCGACAGCGAGCTTGCCGTATGGAGCAGCGCCACCGTATCGGGCATTCCGCTTTCTGTCTTTTGCGAAAATGCCGCCCTCAATTGCGACATAGGTAAACTCAAAGAGATTTACGAAAGCGTTAAAAACGCTGCTTATGAAATAATAGAGGCAAAGGGCGCCACATATTATGCCATTGCCGAGTCTGTTCGGCGCATTGTAACGGCAATTGTGCGCGATGAGAACGCCATTCTGCCGGTTTCCTCTCTCGTCTCAGGGCATTACGGCCTTGAGGACGTCTGTCTTGGCCTCCCCACCGTAGTCGGCAAAAACGGCATCGAGCGCGTGCTCGACATCCCGCTTGACGCTGAGGAATCAAAGCAACTCACCCTATCGGCAGCAAAACTCAAAGGAATAATCGCCGAGGTGGCTGATGAACTTGAGGGCGTGGTTAGCGTTTAGGAAATACGGGACGTGCAAATACTAAACACCAATTAAAGCATTAAATTAACGAGGGATACGCAGAGGGTAACTTCTTTTAAGAAGTTACCCTCTGACCCCCGGTAATTGTATAAATCAAAAATCAATCGGTAACAATGAAAAAAGAGGCTTCACCCCAAAGTCTCTTTTTTTCTGCCTTCACATTCAAAAGCAGCAAAAAAAGAGCGGTCGCCATCCCCGTGCTCATCTCGCGCCCGGAACAGCGTCCGCCCTTTTATTTTGGGCAAATTATTCGGCAGCGTAAACACTGACCTGCTTTTTATCCCTGGTCTTATGCTCGAACCTCACCTTGCCGTCAATCAAAGCATAGAGAGTGTGATCCCGTCCGACACCGACATTATTGCCGGCTTGAATCGACGTTCCCCTCTGCCTCACAATTATGCCGCCGGCGCGAATGCCCTGTCCGTCGGCTCTTTTGACACCGAGACGTTTTGACTCGCTGTCGCGTCCGTTCTTAGTCGAACCGACGCCCTTTTTATGGGCAAAGAACTGCAAACCAATTCTGAACAACATATTTATATCCTCCGTAATATTTTCATGTTTTTATGTGCCTCTGTGCCGTCAGCTATATTCCCGGTCGACAACCTCGACGTCGATATAATCGTAATATTCCTCAAGCATATCGTTCAGTTGATAATAGTAAGAAAGGAATATTCCCGAGACGGCGAACCGCTTCTTCTCGTCGTCTTCATACTCGGCGAGCGCCGATTTTGACCTGACCGTAATGCGGGTCATGTCCTCGTCAACCGTGTAATCAACCTCGGACGAAAAGCCGAGCTCAATTGTGTTGACAATTAACATCGTCATCGCCGACAGCGCAGCGCAGAGAATGTCCTCCCCCGCCTCGCCGTATCCGGTGTGATTCTGCTCCTCGAAGCCGAAAAACACCCCGTCGCTTCTGAAGAAGATGATTTTTGTCATTTGATTTTACGCCTTGGCTATAGACTGAATCTGAACCTTTGTGAAGGGCTGCCTGTGGCCAACCTTTCTCTTCTGGTTTTTCTTGGCCTTGTATCTGAAAACATGAATTTTCCTGCCCCGACCGGTCATAAGGACATTTGCGGTTACCACCGCGCCCGAAACGGTCGGCGTGCCGATTTCAAGTTTATCATCAAGCGACAGAGCCTTGACATTATCGAACTTTACTGTTTCTCCCTCGGCGGCGGCGAGTTTTTCGATAAAAATCACGTCGCCCTCCATGACTTTGTACTGCTTTCCGCCGGTTTCAATTATCGCAAACACGAAAAGCACCTCTCTTTCAATATAGACTCGCTAAAACGGGCGGCATAAAGCACTTATATGCCCGCATTATGCGGCATTATATTATACCATGATTCACCGCAGTCTGTCAATAGGTTTTTTATCATTTTTCGATATAAACCGATTGACCGGCGGGACTAAGTGTGGTATCATAAATATTGTCCGAATAAAACCAATAAAAGGCTTCACCGGACAATAAACACAATGCAAATAGTTTATATTATGTTCCTTTTTTAAGAGGGTGTATCGCTACCATAAGCCGTAAATGCCTGTGATACAATAGAGACAGTCACCTTAACACCTGCATTTTCACCATTTATTCCGAATTCCACACCGGTTATGTTAGCGCTACTATAAGTATGCGTATAATAAGCTGTCGCTATACCATCATATGAACCAAAACCAGTAGCGTATGTACAACTCCCATACCAATAATACCCTCTATAAAAATTAAATTGAGTAAAACGTTTATCTTGTAATCTAAATCCAAAGCCTTTGCTACCGTCTCCGTCCGAACGGTTTGTAGTCGAAATAGAATAGTTGTCACCATATTGATCCCACATTTTTGCATAAGAACTGACAACATGAGAAAGATATGAGCCACTAATTGAAGTGTAACCAACCCCAAAAGCATCTTCCCCACCAACATCTCCTGTAAGCCAATTTACACCTGTATTCCAATTATCATTCTTCCAATTGCCACCGCAGCTAACAACCCAAACATTAGGCATCGCCTCATAAATTATTGATGGAGCATTTATATAAACATCACCTGACCCGCAACTTAAAATGCTTATATTATTATTTTGAGAATCAAGCGGTTCATAAACATACATCCCATATTCCGCCATCTCTGCCGCAATATTCGGTTTCTCTTCATTGGAGGCAAAGTTATATTTTATTCGTAAATTTTCTCTTTCCTCATCGCTGGCTTCTTTTATTTTCCCTGTTTTTAAGTCTGAAGAGTACTTTTTTTCCATTGTTCTTGCAAAAATGATCTTTTCGTTTTCAGGTTTGTACGCGGAAGCAAAAATTGTAAATCCCGAAAAAGTTAAAACAAGAGATAAAAAAAATTGAAATTGCCCTTAAACCTCTTTTCATACATAAACATCCGTTCTTAAAATTATTGTAACTATTCAGCACAAAGCTGAAAAACGAGCAAAACGACCAAAAGCCCCTTCTGATGTCGTATTTACGAAACTCCTGCTATGATGTATAATAAAGCCAAGGACAGCGGGAGGTATGGTATGAG
>JBNRMS010000003.1:0-5640 GCA_050309735.1 Eubacteriales bacterium | reverse complement strand
CACTTTATATAAATAGCGCCCCCTGGTACAAGCCGGGAGCTTCATCGTAAAACGGCTGTTTGCGGCGGGGATACGGGGCCCGGTCGCAAGCAGCCGTTTTACAGGATACGCTCCTGTTGAGGGTTCGCCGAAAGCGCCGCCCCGAGCATCATGCTCCGGATTAAGCCATGCCAATGGATTAAAAAGTTTTTGAGGGGGGTCTGGGGGAACTTTTCTCAAAAAGTTCCCCCGGTCGTATTCCCCGTCCCCAGCGTATAAAGCTTCTCCTTAATGCTCTTCATATCCCGCAGCATATCCTCGTTTTTGCGCGGGTCGCGGAGAAGCAGGGCAGGGTGGTAGACGGCGGTCATCAGAAATCCGCCCTTTTGTACCCAGGTGCCGTGTTCCTGCGTGATTTTATAGTCGGGTTTTATCAGCCGCATTGCCGATATGCGCCCGAGGCAGACTATTATCTTAGGCTGAATAATTTTCACCTGCTCGCGGAGATATGTAATACATATTTCGGTCTCGGCCGGTTGCGGGTCGCGGTTGCGCGGCGGGCGGCATTTAAGAATATTTGTGATATAAACATCGCTCCGGTCGATATCGACAGCGAAAAGGAAACGGTCGAGCAGCTGCCCCGCGCGGCCGACAAAGGGCTTGCCCGAGAGATCCTCGCGCTCTCCGGGCGCCTCTCCTACAAACATGAGGTCTGCCGAGTGATTTCCCGCGCCGAAAACGCAGTTAGTACGCGACGCGTGAAGCGGGCAGGCTGTGCAGGCGGCGCAGCGCTCGTGTAATTCCTTTAATTTATCCATTAAAAACCCCCGGAAAGCTTAAGAACATTTTTTTAATTATAACAGATATCCCGGGATTTTTCAAGTAACAATTACAAAACCGAAAGGATCTCGACCGCATTGCTCTCGCAGAATGCGCGGCCGTGTTCCTTTATGTATGTAACATAATCGGGATTCGAAACCGGAGTTCCGAATTCATTGAGAATTCCCAAGAGGAAGGCTGTGTCGGTAGACTCGGCAGATGCCTCTACAAAAAGATAGAGAGCGCCGTTTTCGTCAATCCAAGCATTGCTTGAGCTTATCTGCCCTGTGCGGGTGGCAAGCCGGCAGGCAGAAATCATCTGCGCAACCTCGCTAAACATAAAAGAAATCTTGATTTTTTCGCGCTCACCCTCGGGGATAAGCTTTGAGGGGCCGTATGTAATCGGGCCGGGAATGTTGCGTTCGCCGCGGCATAGCGCGCCGACTTTGGTTACATATATCTCGCACCCACCGTCCTTTGAAGGATAGAGCTGTATGAAAACTCTGTCGGTGGCGGCGTCAAAACCGGTGCGGGTTTTCGCCTCGTTGAGTATATTCCAGAAGGCTCGCCGTGTCTCGGTGTTATCATAGTTGAAGGTGTCGCAGTCAAGCTCGTATTCCAGCATATCGGCTTTGGTCAGCATTATTTTCAGCTTGCTGCTGTTGATGTGAATCAGTTCCATAAACAATCTCCACGCCGCTGGGGCGGCTCAAATAGCTTTATATTTTGTGCCGTGGTTCGGCGACATGTCTATTATTAATTATAATCCAAAGGGTAGGTAAATGTAACCCCTAAAATATTGGTAAATGAAATTGATTGAATTGACTTGCCGGGCAGAATATGATAAAATCATCATAAGTGAAAGCGGGGTGTGTGCCTTGAGATACAATATAAAGACCGGGCAGGTCGAAATATCGCTCTCTGAGCTATGCCCGCCGCGGCGCACCCGGGCGGGAGATGACTTTGTCTCCCCTGAGGCGCTGCCCGAAACAGTGGCAGGAAGCGCGCCGCGCGATATAGTATATGTTGTAGAATACGGAGGGGTTGAGTTCAGGATATCCGGGCGGGCCGATGCCCTTTTTGTCGATGGCGACGGCCTTCGCATATGCGAACTGATACCCGCACCCGACGCCGGCTCGGGCAAAAGGCCCTTGCCGGGTGATATGACCCTGTGCCTTGCCTTTATGTTTTGCAAGCTTTACGGCGAGGGTTCGGCTGTTGTCGAGGTTGTTATGTTTGACCGCAAGACCGGCCAGATAGAGAGCAACAGAAGGACAAAAAAATTACCGGCGCTTGAGTCTGTGTTTTACAAGCGCCTCGGGGCGAAGCTAGGCGAGGCAAAAATGCTCTCCGAGCGAGCCGAGCTTGTCCTGCCGGGGGCGGCATCGGTTAAATTCCCCTTTTCGTCTCTGCGCGAGGGGCAGGAGATTATGATGCGCGAGTGCTACGATGCACTCAGAGCCGGCGAGCGCCTTTTCATTCAGGCTCCAACCGGAATCGGCAAAACGATGTCGGCTCTTTATCCGGCCGTTAAATTCCTCGGAAACGGGAGATGCGACAAAATATTTTATCTCACCGCCAAAATCAGCACCCAAAGGGAAGCCTATCGCGCCGCCGGGATGCTTTTCTCGGCAGGGGCAAAGCTTCGCACTATCGTGCTGTCCTCAAAAGAGAGTTACTGCCTGCGCAGGGGTTTGAAGCCGGTTGATAGTCCCTGCGCTGTCGGAGGGTGCGACAGCTTCGCGGCGCCGAGCGAGAGAATGACGGCGGCAATCTGGCACCTTCTTGCTCTTCAGAACGGATATGAGAAGAAAATAATAAATAAAACCGCGCGGGAATTCCGCGTCTGCCCGTATGAGCTGTCGCTCAGGTTATCCGAATACTGCGAGATAATTATTGCAGACTATAACTACGCATTCGACCCGTTAATACGCATCGGACGCTATTTTGGAGACGAGCAGAAGGGCGGAAGATATGTGTTTCTTGTCGACGAGGCTCACAACCTTGCAGACCGAACGCGGAGTATGTATTCGGCCGTGATATCGACGCGAGACTTTATGCCCTCTGTCGGCAATCCCGAGGCAGGGGAGACCGAGTTGTCGACCTTGCTTACACAAGCCGCCGGGCGTCTGTCTGCTATGCGCGCGCTCTGTCGAGACGATATGATAAGAGACGAGGCGGGGGTTGAGCGGGGATTTTACACGAGCAAAAGCATCCCGCAAGGATTCGTTGAAATCCTCGGTGCGCTTGCGTGCGAGTGCGAGGCTCAGATTTACCGGCGCCCCGGCGCTCCCGACGTCGGTTATATCGCGTCGCTTAACAAAAAGATAGGGCGCTATCTTGCGGCTGCCGAGCATTTTGACGAGCGTCATCTGTTTTTCTGCGAGGTGAGAGGGGAGGTTGTTACCACATGGATATATTGTCTTGACCCCTCGGAAATCCTTCATCGTCTGCTCGGCAGTGCCGTCGCTTCTGTGATGTTCTCGGCGACTCTGACCCCTCTTGAATATTTCTCAGACATCCTCGGCGGGGGCAGATTGGCGCGAACCCTTGCGCTTTCCTCTCCCTTTGATATATCCAATCTCTTTATAGGGGCAATCGGAAATATCAGCACAAGATATGAGGACAGAAAGAAAACACTCCCCATGATAATCTCGCATATCGCCGCGGTCATGTCGGGCAGGAGAGGGAATTATATTGCTTATTTCCCGTCATACAAATATATGGAGGCGGCGGCCTCTGCCTTTTCGGCAAGATATCCGGGGGTGAAGGTGATCTCTCAGGAGAAGGGGATGACGCGTGAGCGAAGGGAGAACTTTCTTGATGAGTTCCGGCGAGATGACGGGCTTATGAGGCTCGGATTCTGCGTGCTGGGCGGCAGCTTTTCGGAGGGGATAGATCTGCCGGGCAGTCGCCTTATCGGGGTGATTGTTGTCGGTGTCGGAATGCCTGGGCTGTCAAGCGAGCGCAATATTATGAGCGAATATTATCAGTTCACGCGCGAGTCGGGTTATGATTATGCCTATACCTACCCCGGCATGAATAATGTTCTCCAGGCTGCCGGCCGGGTGATACGCGGCGAGAGCGACCGTGGCGTGCTCGTGCTTATAGACGACAGGTACTGTGAGCCGAAATATACCGCAATGTATCCCGACCATTGGAGGCAAATGCAATATTTCAGCTCGGCGGCGTCACTCAACTCGGCCATATGCGAGTTTTGGAAGGATAAAAGCAAATGAATTGCAACTGTCGATAATAAGATTGCATAAAGCTATTGATTTTTTTGGAGCAGCATGATATAATTGATTTCTGACCGGTTCCGACCGGGACGGTCTAATATTTTATTTCGTCATGGAGGCTCAGGTGGAATACACGAAAATGAGTGTCGACCAGCTTGCTGCCGAGAGGGAGCAGCTGTTTGTGCGCTATTCTGAATATAAAAGGATGAACCTCGCGCTCGACCTTTCGCGCGGAAAACCCGGGCAGAAACAGCTCGATATGCTCACCGGAATGCTCGACTGTATCTCTGACGCAAAGGATTGCAGATCCGAAACCGGATTTGATTATCGCAACTACGGTCTGCTCGACGGTGTTCCCGAGGCTAAAAAACTTTTCGCCGAACTTTACGGCATTGATGAGAAAAATATACTTGTCTGCGGAAATTCCTCTCTAAATTTAATGTACGATTCTGTGGCGCGTGCGCTGCTTTACGGAGTTGCGGGCGGGAGTGGGCCGTGGATAGCGCAGGGAAGGATTAAATTCCTCTGCCCCTCGCCCGGATACGACAGGCATTTTGCCATATGCGAGTCGCTCGGAATCGAGATGATAAGCGTGCGGATGACGCCAGACGGTCCCGATATGGACAAGGTGGAGGAGCTTGTCGCCTCAGACCCGGCAATCAAGGGTATTTGGTGCTGCCCGAAATATTCAAATCCGGACGGATATACATATTCGGACGAAACTGTTGAGCGCTTCGCAAAGCTGAAGCCCGCCTCGCCCGACTTCCGGATTTTTTGGGATAACGCCTATGCCGTTCACGATCTTTATGACGACGACCGCGATACCCTCTCGGATATCTTCGCCGCCTGCCGTCGACATAACAGTGAAAACCTTGTTTTTTATTTTGCCTCAACCTCGAAAATATCCTTCCCCGGCTCGGGTGTTGCTATTTTCGCGGCGTCTGAAGCAAACATAGAGCAGATTAAAAAAATCATGAGCGTTCAGACCATCGGTTATGATAAAATTAACCAAATCCGGCACGTCCGTTATTTCAGAAATGCCGAGAATATTCGCGAGCATATGAAGCTGCTGGCCTCGGTGTTGCGTCCGAAATTTGAGATTGTCAAAAGTATTCTCGAAGATGAACTCGGCTGCACGGGAGCTGCAAGGTGGAACAACCCTCGCGGCGGCTATTTCGTCAGCATTTATCTTGCAGACGGCTGCGCGAAGCGAGCCTATGAGCTTGCCTGTGAGGTTGGAGTGGCGATGACGCCGGCAGGAGCCGCTTACCCCTATGGCAAGGATGAGCGCGACAGCCATATACGAATCGCACCTACATACCCTTCGGATGAGGAGCTTATTATTGCTATGCACGTTTTCAGCGTTTGCGTGAAGCTTGCTGTTGTTGAGAAGCTGCTGGGCTGAATTTTACAAAAGATAGTTTGGGGGAAGCTTCTTCGAAGAAGCTTCCCCCAAAAATCTTCGTCAAGAACCTTTAAGATTTGATTAGAGTGGGTAGCGTCATGTGTCAGAGTTTATGATTTGCTGAAGGGAAAGCGCGGTGCGAGCCAATAATTGGTATATTTGTGTTGACAAACATAAAATATACAGATATAATATAGA
>JBNRMS010000002.1:0-9359 GCA_050309735.1 Eubacteriales bacterium | reverse complement strand
TTGTCCCTCAGCATTTTCTTTTACCTCCGCATCTTACTTCTGTGTATTATTATACCATATATTTGCATAAAAGTCCACTGGTTTTGCAAATATTAGACTTTTTCAGTGGCCTTGATATATAAGGGTTTTCAGCTCTCTCAATCTTTTACCCTTGACATCAGACATACCGTCTCAACGTGCCCCGTTCTCGGGAACATATCAACCGGCGTCACCTCTCCTATCTCATATCCGCACTCACGAAAAAGCACGCAATCGCGAGCGAGGGTGTCGGGAGCGCAGGAGACGTAAACCACGCGCCCTATTGACCGCGAGGCGATATACTTTATCAGCTCGGGCGTGCTTCCCTTGCGCGGCGGGTCAAGAATTACAACGTCAGCGTCGATTTTCATTCCCCTCTCGCGCTCGGCGGCGGCGAGGATGCCGTCTGTGTCGGAGGCGTCGCCGCAGAAGAATGCGGCATTTGTGATTCGGTTTATCCGGGCATTCTCGCTTGCGCAATCTATCGCCCCCGGCACTATATCAATTCCGATGACCTTGGCGAAGTCACCTGCCATAGACAGCCCGATAGTCCCCGCCCCGCAGTAAAGGTCGAGCAGTGTTCCGCCTCCCTCACCCTTCGAAGAGAGAAATTCGCCAACCGCCCTCTCTCGGGCCAGCGAATAGAGCAGTTCCGCCCCCGCCCGATTGACCTGATAGAATGCATCTGGTGCAATCCGAAAGCGCAGGCCGCAGAGCGTGTCCTCGATATAGTCGCGCCCGGCAACAGTCAGATACCTATCTCCCAGCACAACATTGGTGTTTTTTGTGTTTATGTTCAAGAGCAGGCCGACAACCGAGGGAAATTCTCTCATAAGATGCTCGGCAAGCTCCCGGGCGCCGGGGAAATTCTCGCCGTTTATCACAAGGCAAACGTTTATTTCACTCTCCCCGCTCGGTCTCTGTCCTTGACGAAGGTAGATATGGCGCAGAATTCCCTTCCCCGTCCTCTCGTCGTAGGCGCGGACTCCCCTTTTTGTCGCGAAATCGCAGATCCGACGAGCGATATCAGCAAAGACCGGCGGGTGAAGTCGGCAGTCGTCGGCGTCACCGACGATTTTGTGTGTTCCGGCAGCGTAAAACCCGGCATAAAGGCTTCCCCCCGGCCTCTCGCCGACCGGATATTGTGCCTTGTTCCGGTAGCCTGAGGTGATACCGGTCGAGCGCACTTCTCCAACCTTCACATCAGCGATACCCGCCCGCCAAAAAGCATTTATCACCGTTTGGCGCTTTAGCTCAAGCTCGTGCTCATATCTGATATTTCGCCAGACGCAACCGCCGCAGCTCTCGGGTGCGGCGCAATATATTTCGCCCGTCCGGTGGGGCGAAGGTGTGATTATCCTCTCGTTCCGCCCAACGAGAAAGTTCTTATTCACCTTAATAATCCGGCATTCGATTCTGTCCCCCGCGACCGCCCCCCGAACAAAAACGACAACACCGCCATGTCTCCCGACACCGAAGCCGAGATTATTCATGTCGGTGATATCAAGCAAAATAATGTCATTCTTTTTGGGTGCCGATGAGGTGGCTGCTTTTCTTAACTCAGACATAAAACTCGGCGCCGTCCTCAAGCCGCACACAGCCGAGCGCTCCTCCGCGCCCCGCCCCGCAATCAATTGCCATGCAGTATTCGCCTCGGTATATCTTTCCCGGAACAGCACCCGGAATATCGGCGGTTTTGATGTGCCCGGCAATTATGGTTTTATTGTCGAAATATTTCTTATTAAAGTTCAGTGGTGAGGCAAACATCTCGGACGGTTCCGGATCGAAATTGCCCTCTGCAAGGCTGCCAAGCCCGGCATGAACCAAGAGATAATCACGTCCGCTCACCCGCACCTCCTCATAGAGCGCCATATCCGACAGATAGTCGATAACCCCCTCTTTCATCTCGGAATCGAGAGCGCGATACGAGTCGAGGGTCGGCTGTCCGCCGTCGGCTACCCACGCTTGCATCTGGGCGATATAAGACTTATCTGGCGAGGTTTTCTTTCTTAGCATACGCTCAAATCCGGTCAGCATTCGCGCGGCGGTAAAGTCATGCTCCCCGGCGACCGAATAGACGTTATACCTCATGCTAAGATCGCAGATAAGCTCCATCGGCTCGCTCCCATAATCGACAACATCTCCGAGAACATAGAGAATATCGCTGTCTTGAAATTTTATCAGGCGGAGCATCTCGACAAACTTGCCGTAGCAGCCGTGAATATTAGCAATAACATAGGTCATATTAACTCCCATGCCGCCCCTTGGGGTGGCTTTAAATATATTTTATCCGGCAGCTTTTCATATAAACCGTCTCAATCCTCTCGTCGGCCGCCGCAACCAGCTCGGCGAGCCGGTCGCAGACCGGATCTTCGGTATAAAAATGCCCCGCTTCAATCAGATTCATTCCAATTTCCTCAGCCGCACTCATCTCGTGGTAGCCGATACGGCCGCTAACGTATGTATCGGCTCCGGCGGCTTTTGCCGCCCCGATATCATCCTTTCCCCCGCCTCCAAGAACGGCGACGCACGACACCATCCGCCCGCAGGACGCCGCCAGCACACACGGCGCGCCAAGCTCAACCTTGACCCGGCGAGAGAACTCGTCAAGCCCCATCGGCCTCTCGATTTTACCAATCCGCCCGAGCATCACGCCCTCCTTCCCAAAGGGGATGGCGCTCAGGAGGCCGAGCATATCTGCGAGAATGTCGTTGACCCCACCCTCTGCCGCATCGAGCCTGGTGTGGAAGGACATGACCGAAATGCCTGCTCGGATAAGGTTTATCACCTTTCCCGCCACCCCGTCGTCTGGAGTCAGCGCTCTGAGAGGCGAGAATATCAGCGGATGATGAGATATTATAAGATCAAATCCGCCGTCAACCGCCTCGTCGGCAACCTCGCCGGTGACGTCGAGCGCGATAAGCACCCGCCGCACTTCTCGATCTGGGTCGGGGCAGCACATAAGGCCGTCGTTATCCCAATCGCACGAGTGCGAGGGCGGAAGTATTCTTTCAAAATAATCGTAAAGTTCTCTTACATTCATATAAAACCCCGTAAAAATCCCGTATTTTCGGGATTGTCAGTCAAAATTAAATATGCCCGCCAAATCTGCGAGAATTTGCTCCTCAAAGGAGGCGTCCTCTCCCGCGCCAAGTTTTCCCTCCGCGCGGCGACGGTAATTTTTGTGAAGGCTCTCGGCGTATCGGCGTGTCAGCGCGTCGCCCCGCGCGATGTTATGCCTGCCTAAGTGCAGCTCGACGGCGCTGTAAATAGAGCAATCGCCACAAAACTCGGCAGAGATTGTCTGATAAATCCGCCCGCCCGCCTCGGACATTGCCTCGTCAATTATCGCAAATCGATGCGAGAGCAAAAACTCGCGCAGCTCGGCACTCCGGGTCATGGGCTGGAGGATCAGCCTGATTTCAGGATTTCTCACCCACGGTGCGGCGTCTATAATAGAAGCGATAAGCTCGCCCCCCATGCCGAATATGACAATATCCTCGGGGCGGTAAAACTCGATACCGTCAAGACCGTCGGCCCTGCACAGTGTGATTTTATCTTCAAGCCCGTATTTCTTTACAGTCTCGGCGGCGCGGCAAAGCGGCCCTTTTCCAATATCCGAGGCTATGGCCGATTTTATTTTGCCGTCAAGAATAAGCCGCGCCGGCAGATATGCGTGGTCTGTTCCTATATCGGCCAGAACGCCGCCCCGTACAAACGGAGCGGCGCTCATCAGCCGTCCGTCAAGGGCGGGCGGGTTCGGACGCGCCTGCATTGCGCTTATTTACCAACCGACGCCAAGAAATTGTTGAGTTTTACCACCAGCGCGTCGGCGTCGGTTC
Source organism: Eubacteriales bacterium (assembly GCA_050309735.1). Taxonomy (GTDB): domain Bacteria; phylum Bacillota; class Clostridia; order Oscillospirales; family CAG-272; genus UMGS1002. Next base: position 5,499 of record JBNRMS010000002.1, on the reverse strand, counting down.
CGTGAACGGTGCAGGCCTCAGCTATACTCTCATTGCGAGAGGCCGGACAGCCAAGGCAGTGCATACCTATCTCAAAAAAGAATTTGGCGGTGTTCCTGTCGTATTCAAGGATATCGCCTATAAGTGTTTCTTTTGTTACTTTCATTTTGTTACCTCCATGCCGCATATGGCGGCTCAATTAAATTTTGGATTTCTTATTCGGCATTGGCCGGTAAAATCCGGATATAATTTCCCACATACATTATAATACTTTGGAGTAGGCTTGTCAATAAAAAGCCTCCCTATATGGCGACGAAATTATACATCAGCGGCAACAAAACACATCAGACGGCCGGCAGCCCTGAAAAATATCGGTCAACCTATTGAAAAGAGCAATGCGATATGATACAATATTATAGTTACCCAGCTCATTTGGGGGCTTTATTTTGGGTAAATAATTATTTTAGCGGCGCCGCGCGCGCCGGAGGAGGTAGCACTTGATTATCGCACTTGAAGAAGCTAAATATAAACTCCTCGCACTGCGCGAGGACATCGAGGAGCTCGGCTCAGCGCTGCGGATAGATGAGCTTAAGTCCTCGGTCGCCGAGCTTGAGGCGCTGACGCTTGAACAGGATTTTTGGTCAAATCAGGAGAATTCCTCAAAGATTCTCCAATCAATAAAGCAAAAAAAGGACAGCATCGAGGGATACGAGACGCTCGCATCTCGCCTTGAGGACGCCATTGTGCTGGCCGAGATGGCGATTGAGGAAAACGACGAGGCCTCTCTTCCCGAGCTTGAAGAGGAGGTGCGCGAGATATCGGCCGGGGCAGCCGAGAAAAAAATTGAAGTTCTCCTCTCGGGCGAGTATGACCGAAACAACGCCATCGTCTCCTTCCACCCCGGCGCCGGCGGCACAGAGGCGCAGGACTGGGCGCAGATGCTCTATCGCATGATAACCCGCTGGGCCGAGCGCCATAAATACAAGGTCAAGCTGACCGACTGGCTCGACGGTGAAGAAGCCGGGCTGAAAAGCGCTACCATTGTGGTTGAGGGAACTAACGCATACGGCTATCTGAGGAGCGAGCACGGCATCCATCGCCTTGTGCGGGTTTCTCCCTTCGACGGCTCAGGGCGGCGGCATACCTCCTTTGCCTCAATCGAGGTTATGCCCGAATTTGACAAGCTTGACGAAATTGTCATACGCGATGAGGACATCGAATTTGTTCCCTTCCACTCAAGCGGCGCGGGCGGGCAGAATGTCAACAAGGTCAGCTCGGCGGTGCGGATAACGCATATCCCGACCGGCATTGTCGTCACCTGCCAAACCGAGAGATCTCAGCTCCAGAACAAGGAAACGGCCATGCGCATGCTCAAGTCGAAGCTGATGGAGATAAAGATCCGCGAGCGGCTTGACACAATCGAGGACGTGCGCGGGGTTAAGAACACCATCGAGTGGGGCAACCAGATCCGCTCGTATGTCTTCATGCCCTACACCCTTGCAAAAGACGCCCGAACAGGATATGAAGACGGCGACATAAACGCCGTTATGGACGGCGACATCGACGGGTTTATCAACGCTTATCTGAAGATGGAGGCGAAGCAAGGCTAAGGCTTGGCTGAAACTTTATAAAATAACTTCCTTATAAATTGACAAAGTTTAAGTTACGTTGAAATTGTTGAATTCACCCCCACATCTACCGGAACATACACTATTTATATAAACAGAGCCGGCAGCTCAACAGAAGATGGAACGTATGTTGGATTCGCATGGTATCAATGATTAACTGAAGGAAAAAATGAAAAAAATAATCGCATGTGTTATCATATGCCTCTTTATCACGCTCACTGCTTGTGAAACATATGACCGCGGTGTAAGTCCAAATGCGACGAGCAATGCTGCGAGCAGCGTGACGAGCGCAAATTCCGACGAAACCGCAGAGAACGAAGTTCTTAACGTTATATCGGCATTTTTCGCCGATACCGGGCAGGAAAAAGGCGATTGGCAAACATCCTATGTCCTTGTGCTGAGCTATGCCGATTTAGAAGATGTGTACGGCTATGTAAGTGACACCGATACCTGGTATCCTTTCCGCTATCTCAACGGCGGAGCTTACAGCGACTTCCTCAATAATACTTACAGTGAAGGATGTTTTGAGGGTGGCTATCTAATTGCCGTACTTGCAATGGGAAGCTGCAGCGACTGGATTTTTGATTGCAGCGCATCAAAAATCGACGATAATATTACTGTAAATTTTAACGGCACTCTTGGCGACTCACCTCTGGAGGATATGGGCAGGTTTATCTATCTTGTACCCGTTAGCGGTGCATATTCCGGAGAGAGTATCAGCATCGTCAGGGATGAGAACTATGTATCGGGAGCGCCATTACCCCAAAAGCCGACAGGTCGATAAAATATTCGACTTTTCACGATAACATAAATTTAACCACCCGGCATCAAGCAACGCCGGGTGGTTTTTGTATACAGCCACAGTTTATATCTTTATTTCAACCCACTCGCCGGGGCGGCCGAGCGCTTCTCTGCCCGCCTCTATTATGGCGATGACGGCGAGCGTTTCATCTCGGGTTGCCATCGGTCTGCCAGACTCGAAGAATAGCAGCATCTCACGTATGAAATTCCCAAAAAAGTCGGATTTTATCACGCGGTAATCGGCGGCGTCTCCGGCCGGCAAACTTATCGAGAAGGGGGCGCTTGAGCCAATATGCTGTGTGAATGTCGCCCGCCGCTCACCCTCAAACTCGACGACAAAAGATAAAACAGCGCCGCTGAGCAGTCCCATAATCCGGCGGGGGGAGCATCCCATACAGGTAACCATCATCTCAATCTGGTGAACGGCGTAGTTATCATAGCTGCTCCCCGCCCCTCCGGTCGCCATGCAGACAGGTGCGGCAACCTCGCCCGACGTGTCGGCGCGAAAGTCATTCAGTTCGTCGGCAAAGCGCAGGGCAGAAGTAGAAGAGATAGGGGTGAAGCATTCTTCGGCGGCGGCAAAAATACTCTTCGCCTCCTTTAGTGTTGTGGCGAAGGTTTTATCAACATAGGTCGGCTTGCCAAAAGGAATTACCTCAAGGGCGTATTTAAGGTGACGCTCGGGGTTATCGGGCGAGAGGATAACGACACAGTCGCTTCTCTCGCAAAGCTCGGAGATATTCTCGCAGCGCTCAATGCCAAACCTCGCGCACCACTCCTCGGTACTTATGCCGTCTCGAGGCGAGATATCGCGCTCGGCATAAGCATACTCGACCCTATAATCAAACCCCTTCTTCGCCGACACCTCATCAATCCACGCCGGATAATTATCGGCATGCCACTCGCTAAGATAATAATCAATAAAACCGATTTTCTTCATTATATTTATATTCTCCCCCGCCATCGCCGATTTGTTTATATATCCCGCGAAGGCGTTTTTTGTTTTTAACCCTCGATCTCGCGCCGCAAACCCGCAGACTGATATATCATGTCAAGAAGTCTTGCGCTCTCAAGCACATTGTCTATATTGCCGCGGTTTTTAACGCCGCTCTCAATTGATTCGAGAAAGGCCCTGTCCTCGCGTTCGTACATATTCGGGATTTCGTGGCTGCTCTTATATGTGTCGAGCTTGCCGTCTTTAATTGAGTAAAGCTTAAATTGCTTGCAGTAAGAGAGGCGAACGCCGGCTTTATCACCCATAAAGTCGATATACATTTCGTTCTCAAAGATATTCTGCGCCCATGCGCCGTTAAATGAGAGCGAGGCGCCGGTTGTGCGGATATACCCGGTTACAAAGTCCTCAACATCGTTTATCCCGTCGGGAATTGCGGGTCCCGCCCACATTGATTCGTAGACATAATCTCCAATGTTTTTCGCCATTTCGGAGTATGTGTCGGCGCTGACAGTCAAAATTCTCGCGCCGCCAAGGATATAGAGGATCAGGTCAAGGAAGTGAATCCCCCAGTCGATAAGCACTCCTCCGCCTGACATTTCCTTAATCGTGAAAGGACCGCCAAGCCCGGGAATCGAGCGCCCCGCGCGGAAGGAACAGTAAACCGAGTAGATTTTGCCGAGCTCCCCCTCGCTCCTCAGCCGCGCTATCTCCTCAACCGACTTGTGATAGCGATTGCATACCCCGATATTGAGGATTTTCCCCTCGCGCTCTGCCGCCTCGCGCATCTCTTTTGAGAGGGCGTAGTTGACTGTTATCGGCTTCTCGCAGAAGACGTGTTTGCCGGCGGCAAGGGCGTCCATTGTAACTGTGTAGTGGACATAGTTTGGCGTGAGGACATATACTGCGTCGACCTCGGGGTCGGAGAGGGCGACTCTGTAATCAACCCCGACATTTTCGATAATCGGATATTTTTCCTTCATGGCAATTGCCTTTTCAAGGATTAAATCAAAGGCGTATTTAACTCTGACGCCCTCAATTTTCGATAGTGCGGGGAGATGTGCGCTATCGGCTATTCTGCCGCATCCGACTACGGCTACAACTGTTTTTTTCATAATCAGGCTCCGTTTATTATAAATTTTTAAGTGTTTTTTCTAAAAATTTTGCCGCAAGAGAAATGTCGGCCGCCGGGTCGGCGCCCGTCTCGCGCTCAATGGCGAGGTAACCCGTAAAACCAATATCGCGCAGGGCCGCAAGATATGCCGGAAAATCAACTCCGCCCTCTCCGAGCACCGTCTCAAGGAAATAATCGGCGATATTGAGCGCCTCTATCCCTCCCTTTGCAAAATGGTCGTAAATTATTTTCGGATCGGTCTTCTTTAGCATGACTCCGTCCTTGGCGTGTGTATGAACTATATGGTCGCGCAGCATATAGACGGCCTTGACAGGATCCTCTCCGGTGACCATCACAAAATTCGCCGGGTCAAGGTTAACGCCGACGCCGCCGTGAGTTCGCTCGATAAAGGACTTGAGGGTTGCCGCCGACTCGGGGCCGGTCTCGATTGCAAGCGTAACCCCCCGCTCCTTTGCGTATATTCCAAGTGTGTCAAGCGCGGCGAACATGACGGCATAGGTCGGGTGGTCGGGGTCGTCGGGGATGACGCCGATATGAGTTGTTATTACCGGGCAAGAAAAATCGGCGGCGAGGTCGACAATCTCCTTTGTCGCCGAAACCTTGTGGGCGTTGTCGGCTTCAATCTCAAAACCATGCCCCCCCATATCCCCGCAGAGGGCAGAGAGCGTAAGCCCTGTCTCGGCAAGCAGCGACTTGTATGCATCGCGCTCAACTCGCGAGAGCCGGGGCGAAAATTCGCCGGTGGTGGCGTAAATCTGAACGCCGTCAAGCCCCAGCTCGGCGGCCTTTTTTATCGAATCGACAATATTCAGCTTAAAACAGTCGGCAACCACGCTTATTTTCATAAAAAAGTCTCTCCTTAAAATATTATTTATTATTTTGGCAGAGTGTAAAATGAAGTTGCACTAAAAAAATAGTCCAAAGTAGCGATTCTGTGTTAGAATTGATTTGTGAAACCACAATTCGAAAGGATCAGCTACTATGGACAAACAAAATTATACCAC
>JBNRMS010000001.1:0-13853 GCA_050309735.1 Eubacteriales bacterium | reverse complement strand
CAATACACGCGGGTTTATTTAATTTTATACATTTTTAATTAATAGGTGCAAAAAAGACTTTGTTAAAACTATTTTTTAAGAAATGCTATTTTCACAGGTATAAATTGTACAATGTGTACAAATATTAATGACGAAAAGGTTTAATATTCTACATGAGATGTGAAAACCCACTATTGATTTATTGATACGGATATGATACACTAATAAGGCTTGATATGTAAATAAGTCTTTGGTGTGAAACCAAAGCAAAAAGCGATGAAGCGGAAGGTTGCTGAGCTAACAGGTAATTTCCGTGGAGTATGTCCGTTAATCGGGCGGCAATGAACCCTATGCGCCACGGCAATAAACCCGTTGCTGTATGCCGTCATATCTGTTTTCGGAATTTGTCGCGCAATGCTGAGCGCCTCAAATTTCGTTTTTTATCGGGAAACAGAAGAAACGCGCGGCGGCGTGTAAGGTGGAAATTGCCCCGCTTTCAAAGGGCGACCGAATAGTAACTACATTATTATATAGTGTCTGCTCGGCGCTAAATCAGAAAAGGAGGCAAAACAAAATGGCAGTCAACGAAAAGATTAGAATCCGTCTTAAAAGCTATGACCACACGATTATCGACACTGCATCGCAGAAGATAGTCGAGATAGCAAAGAGGCAGGGCGCGACGATTTCGGGTCCCATCCCGCTTCCGACCGAGAAGGAGATAATAACAGTTCTCCGAGCGGTCCATAAGTACAAGGATGCCCGCGAGCAGTTTGAGCACCGCACTCATAAGAGACTGATTGACATCATAAGACCGACAAAGAAGCTTGTCGAAGATCTTATGAACGTCGAGCTCCCCGCCGGTGTTGAAATAGAGATAAAGCTATAATTTGCTTGTGAGCCTAGTTCGGCACAAACGAGCGCGGCGGCAGATTGGGCCGCTATAATTTAAGATATCAAGCAGCATATCAATAATCAAACACGGCAAACCCAAAGCTCGCCGCGAAGCGCGGCGATGTCGGTCATGTTGGCGTTCCCGTAAGGGAAATTCCAAACGTCAACCAATAACCGCAAGGAGGAAAAATGAAAAAAGCTATTATCGGCAAGAAGCTGGGTATGACGCAGATTTTCGATGAAATCGGAAACGTCATTCCGGTAACGGTAATTGAAGCCGGTCCGTGCGTGGTCACTCAGAAAAAGACCGCGGAAAAGGAAGGCTATGACTCGCTTCAGCTCGGTTTTATCGAAGCTAAAGAAAAAAACCTCAATAAGCCCGAAGCCGGTCACTTCAAGGCGGCTAAGGTCGCTCTGAAGAAACACCTCAAGGAATTTCGCCTTGATGATTGCTCCGGATATAACGTGGGAGATACGATATCGGTCGATACCTTCGCTGCAGGCGATAAGGTCGACGTAACAGGTATCACAAAAGGCCACGGATACACCGGTGTTATCAAGCGTTGGAATCAGGCAAAACTCAGAATGACACACGGTGCAGGCCCCACACACCGCCATGCCGGTTCAATAGGGGCTAACTCCAGCCCGAGCCGTATCTTTAAAAATAAGGCTATGGCCGGTCAGTACGGAAATGAACAGGTTACGATACTCAATCTCAAAGTTATTAAGATCGACGCGGAGAAGAACCTTATCGCAGTCAAGGGCGCGGTGCCCGGGACAAAAAATGGTATAGTCTTCATCCGTGATTCGGTCAAAGCATAAGCGGTAAGGAGGAAGAACAATGCCAAGCGTAAATGTAATGGATATGGCCGGCAAGGTTGTCGGCGAAATCACTCTGTCAGACGCCGTTTTTGGCGCGGATGTCAAGAGTGCAGTTCTCCACGCCGCGACAAGAGCCTACCTGCTCAATCAAAGGCAGGGAACCCAGTCAACCCTCACACGCGCTGAGGTGTCGGGTGGAGGCAGAAAGCCCTGGAGACAGAAGGGCACAGGCCGGGCTCGTCATGGCTCGACCCGCTCGCCCCAGTGGAGGCACGGCGGCGTAGCCCTTGGTCCTAAGCCGAGAAGCTACCGCGTCGAGCTTAACAAGAAAACAAAGAGAACCGCCCTTTTGGGTGCGCTGTCCGCCAAGGTGGCGTCGGGTGACCTTGTGGTTGTTGACGAAATCAAGTGCGAGGGATACAGCACCAAAACGATGATGGGAATGCTCAGTGCCCTTGGCTCAGAGAAGAAGGCGCTTGTGGTTATCCCGGCGGTAGACAAGTTTGTGATAAAGAGCTGTGACAACATTCCGGGCGTTAAAACCTCGCTCTTTAACACTTTAAATGTTTACGACGTGCTCAATGCCGACAAGTTCATCGTGTCAAAGGCAGCGGTCGAGATGATCGAGGAGGTATACGGCAATGCATAAAATGGCAGAAGACATTATCCTTGCTCCTGTGATCACAGAGGAGAGCTTTGCGCTCATGTCGGGCGCACGCAATAAGGTTCGCAAGAGCCCCAAGGAAGTCATGAAATCAGACAGATTCATGAACAGAGCGGCAAAGGCCGAGAAAAAGGGCATTGAGATTAAAGAACCCCTCGAACCGGCGGTTGTGCTCAAGAAGTACGTCTTTAAGGTTGCCAGAAAGGCCACCAAGCCCGAGATAGCCAAGGCGGTCGAGGAGCTGTTCGGTGTCAAGGTTCTGACGGTTAACACCATCAATATGAAGCGAAAGCCCAAAAGACTCGGCGCGCAGCCGGCAGGCTACACAGCCGCCTGGAAAAAAGCGATAGTCACGCTCAAGCCAGACTCGAAGAAAATTGAGTTCTTCGAGGGCATGAACTGATAGCGGGAGGTTGAAGCAGAATGCCTACAATTAAATATAAGCCGACGACGCCGGCAAGAAGAAATATGACGGTACCGTCCTTTGACGAGTTGACAAAGTTCACACCTGAGAAATCGCTTGTCGTCATAAAGAAAAAGCACGCCGGCCGCAACAGTTACGGCAAAATCACCGTTCGCCACAGAGGCGGCGGCAACAAAAAGAAATACAGAATTATCGACTACAAACGGCAAAACGAAAGCCCTGCCAAAGTGATTGGCGTTGAATACGACCCCAACAGGTCTGCCTATATCGCGCTGCTTGAGAACGAAGCGGGTGCCAAGAGCTATATAATCGCCCCTGTCGGACTCACCGACGGCGATGTTGTGTACTCGGGCACAGAGGCCGACATCAAACCGGGCAACACGCTGCCCATAAATAATATCCCGGTCGGCACGATGATACACAACATCGAGCTTTATCCCGGGAAGGGCGGTCAGCTTGTCCGCTCGGCCGGCACATTCGCGCAGCTTGTAGCCAAGGAAGGCGGACTGGCGCAGGTAAGACTGCCCTCAAGCGAGGTTCGCTATATCCGCCTTGACTGCAAGGCGACTATAGGCCAGGTCGGCAATATCGAGCACGATACAATCAAAGTCGGCAAAGCCGGTAAAACCCGCCATAAGGGCTTCCGCCCGACCGTCCGCGGCTCGGCAATGAACCCCTGCGATCACCCGCATGGCGGCGGTGAGGGAAAATCCCCCATCGGTCACCCCGGTCCGCTCACCCCTTGGGGTAAGCCTGCCCTTGGCTATAAGACGAGAAACAAAAAGGCGAGAACCGATAAGTTTATCGTCAAGCGCAGAAAAGACAAATAAGGAGGGAATAGAAAATGAGCAGAAGTCTTAAGAAGGCACCGTTCGTAGAGGAAAAGCTCTATAATCGCATCTGTGCCATGAATCAGAAGAATGAGAAGAAAGTTCTCAAGACGTGGTCTCGCGCGTCGGTTATATTCCCGGAATTTGTCGGACACACAATAGCAGTTCACGACGGGAGAAAGCACGTCCCGGTTTATATTACCGAGGATATGGTCGGGCACAAGCTCGGCGAATTCGCGCCCACACGCCTTTTCAGAGGGCACTCGGGCTCAAAGACATCCAACACCGATAAATAATGCAAAGGGAGGCAATATTGAAAATGGAAGCAAAAGCATATCTTAAATATGCCAGAATATCCCCGCGCAAGGTTCAGTATGTGCTTGACCTTATCAGAGGCAAGGACACGGGTGTCGCAATGGCCATATTAAAGAACACGCCCAGGGGCGCGTCGCCCTATCTGATCAAGCTGCTGGGAAGCGCTATAGCAAACGCAGAAAACAATTTCCACATGGATACATCCAAGCTTTACGTCTCCGAATGTTTCGTCTGCCCCGGCCCCACGCTGAAGCGTCTCAATTACAGAGCCAAGGGAAGCGCGGACAGACTTCTCAAGAGAACGAGCCACGTGACGATAGCCGTCAGTGAGAAAGCATAAGGAGGGTAGACTGAATGGGACAAAAGGTTAATCCCCACGGACTTCGTGTGGGCGTAATTAAAGACTGGGATTCAAGATGGTATGCGAACGACCAAGATTTCGGCGATACTCTTGTTTCCGACTATAATATCAGAAAGTTCCTAAAGGAAGAGTTCAAAAACGCCGGCGTGCCGAAGATTGAAATCGAACGCACCAGCCGCGCAATAAAGATTACCATCCACTGCGCAAAACCCGGCAAGGTCATCGGACGCGGCGGCTCCGAGAAGGAAAAATACAAGGCGATTCTTGAGAAGAAGCTCGGGAAAATGGTCAGGCTTGACGTTGTCGAGGTAAGACAGCCCGATCTCTCAGCCCAGCTTGTTGCAGAGAATATCGCCTCGCAGCTCGAGAGAAGAATGTCCTTCCGCCGCGCCATGAAAATGGCAATTCGGAACACAATGCGACTCGGTGCCAAAGGCATCAGGGTCAAGTGCGGCGGGCGTCTTGGTGGCGCAGAAATTGCGAGGTCGGAGCACTACCACGAGGGTACCATCCCGCTCCACACCCTGCGTGCCGACATCGACTATGGCTTCTGGGAAGCTACAACCACTTATGGTAAAATAGGCGTTAAGGTCTGGATTTCGCACGGCGAGGTGCTCTCGGATGTCAAGCGTCAGGGCTACACCCCGAGCGAGCGCCGCGACCAGAGATACGACCGCAGACCCCCGCGCGACTTCCGTCACGGCGATCGCCGATCGGATGACAGGCGCCAGGGATACGGCGGCGAGCGCAGATCCCCCCGGGGCGACGCGCCTCGCGGCGATAGAACTCCTAAAGAAGGAGGCAGGAAATAATCATGTTAATGCCCAAAAGAGTAAAATACCGTCGCGTCCATCGCGGCCGTATGAAGGGTAAGGCTACCCGAGGAAACACGCTGAGCAACGGCAAGTACGGTCTTGTCGCGCTTGAGCCGGCCTGGATAACCAGCAACCAAATAGAGGCGGCTCGTATTGCAATGACGCGCTTTATTAAGCGTGGCGGTCAGGTTTGGATTAAGATCTTCCCGGATAAACCGGTCACCGAAAAGCCCGCCGAGACCCGAATGGGCTCGGGTAAAGGCTCACCTGAGTATTGGGTGGCGGTGGTCAAACCGGGCAGAGTAATGTTCGAGATGGAGGGTGTGGACGTAGCAACCGCAAAGGAAGCAATGCGTCTTGCCAGCCATAAGCTGCCTGTCAAGTGCAAGTTTATTGCAAAAGACGATAACGGGGAGGTATAAAGCCGTGAAGGTCAAAGAAATCAGAGAACTTGGCGTCGAAGAGCTTGACAAAAAGCTCAAGGAGCTAAAAACGGAGCTTTTCAACCTCCGCTTCCAGCTTGCGATCAACCAGCTTGAGAACACTAACCGCATACCCGAGGTCAAGCGCGACATCGCACGCGTTATGACGATCCTTCAAGAAAAGAAGGATGCTTAAGGAGGAAGGTCATGGCAGAAGTAAGAAATCTCAGAAAAACTAAGGTCGGTGTTGTTGTCAGCGATAAAATGCAGAAGACGGTTACCGTTGCAATTGTCGACAACGTAAGACACCCGATATACGGCAAAATCATCAAGCACACCCTGAAGGTTCACGCTCACGACGAGCATGACGAATGCGGGGTTGGCGACAGGGTTGAGATTATGGAAACCCGCCCGCTCTCAAAAACAAAGAGATGGCGCGTTGTCGAGATAATCGAGAAGGCCAAATAAGCTGCGCTTTATTCAATAAGTAAATACGTCAAAGTCGTATTGAAACAGGAGGAAACACAAATTGTTACAGCAAGAATCAAGGATGAAGGTTGCCGATAATACCGGTGCCAAAGAGCTGCTGTGCATACGCGTTCTGGGCGGAACCCGCCGCAGATATGCGAACATCGGCGACGTTGTTGTCGCAACGGTGAAGAAAGCAGCTCCGGGTGGTGTGGTTAAGCGAGGCGAGGTTGTCAGAGCTGTGATTGTGAGAACGAGGCACGGAATAAAACGCGCTGACGGCTCATATATCAAGTTTGACGAAAACTCAGCGGTAATCATAAAAGAAGATAAAAATCCAAGGGGCACCCGTATATTCGGGCCGGTGGCAAGAGAGCTGCGCGAGAAAGACTATCTGAAGATCCTCTCGCTCGCCCCCGAAGTACTGTAAGGAGGACGCGGAAATGTCAAAGATTAAAAGCGGAGATACCGTTGTTATCCTTACCGGAAGGTATGAGGACAAAAAAGACAGTTCGGGGAAGTATATCCCCCATAAGGTGACGGCGGTTTCTCCGAAAGAGGGAAAACTCATTGTCGAGAACGCCCACAGAGTTCACAAACACGTCAAGCCCCGCAAGCAGGGCGAGAAGGGCGGCATAATCGAGACAGACGGCGCGATTTACGCGTCTAAGGTTGCGCTTTACTGCCCCGACTGCAAAAAGGGCGTGCGCTTCCACATGGAAATGATTGACGGCAAGAAGATCCGCGTCTGTTCGGGCAAGCGCTCGGGCAAACCCTGCGGACACAAGTTTGACTGAGGGAGGGTGAGATAATGGCAAGACTTAAAGAATTCTATCGGGCCGAGGTCGCTCCCGCCCTTATGAAGCAATTTGAATACAAAAGCCCCATGCAGATTCCGCGCCTTGACAAGATAGTCATCAATATCGGCGCCGGAGAAGCTAAGGAAAACACCAAAGTAATCGACAGTATTATGAAGGATTTGGCCACAATCAGCGGTCAGAAGCCGGTTCCGACTGTTGCGAAAAAGTCGGTAGCAAACTTCAAGCTCCGCGAGGGCATGAAGATAGGCGCAAAGGTCACGCTGCGCGGAGACAGAATGTATGAGTTTTTAGACAGACTCTTCAATTTTGCCCTCCCACGTGTCCGCGACTTTAAGGGCATAAATCCAAACGCCTTTGATGGCAGAGGCAACTATGCACTCGGCCTGAAGGAACAGCTTATATTCCCCGAGATTGAGTACGACAATATCGACAAAATCCGTGGCATGGATATTTGCTTAGTAACCACCGCAAAGACCGACGCCGAAGCGAAAGAGCTGCTCAAACTGATGGGCGCTCCCTTCGCGAGCTGAAAGGAGGAAGGCTAAATGGCAAAAAAAGCAATGATACTCAAACAGTCAAGAAAACAGAAGTTTTCAACCCGCGAGTATAACAGATGTAAGATCTGCGGCCGTCCTCACGGATATCTGCGCAAATACGGCGTGTGCCGCATCTGCTTTAGAACCCTGGCTTACAAGGGTCAGATTCCCGGCGTGAGGAAGGCGAGTTGGTAAAAAGGTTTTAAAGACTTTGTCTTTGGAACCCAAAACCCAATTTGAAAAACACCTGCCCCTTAGTTATCGGAAGGAAATCGGCAATGCCGATTTTACCACCGATAAGCCGCCGGAACAAAGCCGGCAGCAAGATATTAACTTGCACAAAGGAGAATATGAAATGCAAATGTCAGATGTAATTGCCGACATGCTCACGAGGATTAGAAACGCCAATGACGCCAAACATCCCACCGTCGACATCCCGGCATCCAAAATGAAAGAGTCGATAGCCAAGATACTGGTTTCCGAGGGATATGTCAAGAGCTATCAGTTAATCGACGACGGCAAGCAGGGAGCTATCCGCGTAACCCTTAAATACATGGCCGGAAGACAGAAGATAATCCGCGGAATTAAAAGAGTATCCAAGCCAGGCCTTCGTATCTATGCCGGATATGAGGATATGCCCAAGGTTATGAACGGCCTTGGTATCGCGATTGTTTCGACATCGCGGGGGATTATGACAGACAAACAGGCTCGCGCCCTTAAAGTGGGCGGCGAAGTACTGGCGTTTGTCTGGTAATGAGAGCGGGAGGAATTATAAATGTCAAGAATTGGTAGAATGCCGGTCGTTATTCCCGCAGGCGTTACCGTGAATGTAACAGACAAAAATGTCGTCACGGTCAAAGGTCCGCTTGGAACACTTACCGAAACAATACACCCAAGAATGATAATCAAGATTGAAGGCGGCGAGCTAAGCGTCACCCGCCCGACCGATGAAAAGCAAGACAGAAGCCTTCACGGACTTACTCGCACGCTTATCAATAACATGGTAGTCGGCGTGACCGAGGGCTTCACTAAGACACTTGAGGTAGTCGGAGTAGGCTTTAAGGTAGTCCTTCAGGGGCAAACCCTTCAGCTTTATCTCGGATATTCGCTCGTAGCCGGCGGTCGGCCGCAGGAAAAACACTGCATTAAGGCACCCGAGGGCATTAAATTTGAGCTTGCCGAAAAGTCTCCGATTCCGACGATTTATGTCAAGGGCTGCAACAAGCAACAGGTCGGCCAGATCGCCGCGACAATCAGAGCAAAAAGACCCCCCGAGCCCTATCATGGGAAGGGAATCAAGTATAAGAACGAAGTCATACGCCGCAAAGTCGGCAAGACCGGAAAGTAATGAAAGGAGTGGAATGACATGGTATCGAAAAAAGACAGCAACAAAGCACGTCTTAAAAGACACGCAAGAATCCGGATTAAGATTTCGGGTTCGGAATCTCGTCCCCGCTTGTCTGTTTATCGCTCGAATAAACACATCAGCGCTCAGATCATTGATGATGTCAAGGGCGTAACGCTTGCCAGCGCTTCCACCCATGAAAATGGTTTTGAAGGCGCTACAAGCAATAAGGCGGCGGCGCGGCTTGTCGGCAAGAAAATTGCCGAGAGAGCCGCAGAAAAGGGTATCACCGAAGTCGTATTCGACCGCGGCGGTTATATTTATCACGGACGTGTATCGGAACTGGCTGAAGGAGCTCGCGAGAGCGGCCTGAAGTTCTGAGCCGAAAGGCTTACTTCCGGTTTGTACACTGTTCAAACTTTCATATTTGAACAAATCGTAGGAGGAAAAAATGGCAAACAGAAATTATCCGTCCAGCCGTGAGCCCCGCGAGAAAGACGCGAACGAGCTCAGGGAACAGATGGTCTCACTCAACCGTGTTTCTAAAACGGTTAAGGGCGGGCGCATCGCGCGCTTTGCGGCTCTTATGGTCGTAGGAGACGGTAACGGCAATGTGGGCGTTGGCCTTGGAAAGGCCGCCGAGGTTCCCGAGGCAATCCGCAAGGGAATTGAGGACGCAAAGAAAAACATGGTAAGTATTTCGCTCAAGGGCTCTACAATCCCTCACGAAATCGTGGGCAGATTCGGAGCCGGCGAGGTTCTGCTCAAGCCCGCGGCACCGGGTACCGGTATTATCGCCGGTGGCAAGGTCAGAGCGGTGCTTGAACTTGCTGGAATTAAAAATATCCGCGCAAAATCTCTGCGCTCAAGCAATCCGATAAACGTCGTAAAGGCGACGATGGAGGGGCTCAAAGAGCTTCGCAATGTCGAGGAGGTGGCGAAGATTCGCGATATCACCCCTGAGAAGGTTATCGGTTGAGGAGGGCGGAAGGATGAAAAAAATAACGCTTATAAAAAGCCTTATCCGCCAGAAGCGCAACATGATAGCCACGGCAAAGTCGCTTGGCCTGCGTAAGATTGGAGACAGTACAGTCGCCAAAGATGACGCTGTGCTTGCCGGCAAGATAAGGGTTATCTCGCACCTGGTCTTGGTTGAAGATGTGAAGGAGGAAGAATAATGAAACTTCACGAATTATCACCCGCACCCGGCTCGGTTAAGCCGGCAAACCGCAAGGGAAGAGGCCCCGGCTCGGGCAACGGTAAAACCGCCGGCAGGGGACATAAAGGTCAGAACTCGCGCTCGGGCGGCGGCGTTCGCCCCGGATTTGAGGGCGGACAGCTTCCAATCTATCGCAGACTTCCTAAACGAGGCTTTAACAACCTAAAATTCGCCACACGCTATGCGATAGTAAACGTATCCGACCTTAATATGTTTGAGGACGGCGCCGAAGTAACGCTTGAGATTCTTCTCGAAAAGAAAATTGTACGCAAGGCTTATGACGGCCTTAAGGTCCTTGGAAACGGTGAACTTAATAAAAAACTGACCGTAAAGGCCTCGATCTTTTCGGCAAGCGCAAAAGAAAAGATAGAAGCAGCAGGTGGAAAGACCGAGGAGGTATAAAGGATGTTTCAAACAATAAAGAACGCTTGGAATGTTCCGGAGCTTCGGAAAAAGATACTTTTCACACTTCTGATAATCCTTCTTTACCGCCTTGGCGCGAACATCCCGGTTCCTTATGTCAGCCCTGATGTACTCGAATCCTTTAACAGGGTCGCAGCAGGCTCAATCTTCCAGTTTATGAACATCCTCTCGGGCGATGCTTTCGGAAAAGCAACACTTTTTGCCCTGTCGGTCTCGCCATACATCACCGCGTCTATCGTAATGCAGCTTCTCACTGTTGCCATTCCGGCACTTGAGAAACTCTCGAAAGATGAAGATGGCAAGAAAAAGATTACCGCCGCCACCCGTTGGGTAACAGTGGCTCTTGCTCTTGTCACCGCGTACGGCTACGCTATGTATCTGAGCACCTACAATATGCTCACCTTCGGTTCAACCGACCCCTATAAGGTGTTTAAATACGCAATCATTATCGCCTGCTTCTGTGCCGGTTCGGCGCTTATCATGTGGCTTGGCGAGAAGATAAACGAATTCGGCATCGGAAACGGTATATCAATTATACTTTTCTCGAATATTATCTCAAGGGGCCCGGCTCTTATATCGGGGCTCTGGAGAATGCTTTTCAACGATGCAGGAGATTTCAAATGGATAGGCATTTTGTGGGTGATA
The DNA here is from genome assembly GCA_050309735.1 of Eubacteriales bacterium. Lineage (GTDB taxonomy): Bacteria > Bacillota > Clostridia > Oscillospirales > CAG-272 > UMGS1002. The sequence goes on along the minus strand of JBNRMS010000001.1, from coordinate 2,873 downwards.
TTGTCTGTTGCCCTCATGCTTGCGGTTGTGGTCTTTATTGTTTGGTTCACAAACAGCGAGAGGAGAATACCTATTCAGTACGCTAAAAGAGTTGTTGGGCGCAAGATGTACGGCGGTCAATCGTCGCACCTGCCGCTCAAGTTGAATATGACGGGCGTTATGTCTATCATATTCGCAAACTCGATAGTGGCCATTCCCGCAACTATCGCCACCTTCTTTCCCAATGCAGGTTGGCTCAAGTGGATAACCGAAAACTTCAACTATTACACCTGGCCCTACCTTGTCGTGTTCCTGATTCTCAACATTGCCTTCTCATTCTTCTATGTTATGATTTCGTTTAACCCGGTTGAGGTTGCGAACAACATTAAGAATAACGGCGGTGTGATTCCCGGAATACGCCCCGGTAAGCCGACAGTTCAGTTTATACAGAAGGTGCTTAACCGCGTCACAATGATCGGAGCAGTCTTTATCTGCATAATCGCCGGTCTTCCCATGCTTATCACGATTATTGACTACGCGATTCATAACGGCTCGCTGACACTGGGAGCGCTCGCCTTTGGCGGGTCATCTCTCCTTATCGTGATTGGTGTCGCACTTGAAACTGTACGCGAGCTTGAAGCTCAGCTAACAATGCGCAACTACAAGGGCTTCCTTGATTGATTATGCGCAAACCAGAGGAAATGATATGAATTTGATTTTAATGGGAGCTCCCGGCGCGGGAAAAGGAACCCAGGCCGAGATTATTTCAGAAAAATTTAAAATTCCGGCTATTTCAACAGGTGAAATGCTGAGAGAAGCCATAAAGTGGGGAACAGAATTAGGCATGGCCGCGAAATCCTATATGGACAAGGGCGGCCTTGTACCCGACGAGATAGTGATAAGCATTATCAAACAGCACCTCTCGTCGGAATGCTGCAGCGGCGGTTTTATACTTGACGGCTTTCCGCGATCGGTCGCTCAAGCCGAGGCTCTTGAAGCCCTCGGCGTGAGTATTGACGCGGCACTCGCCATCGAGGTTGAGGATGAGAAGATAGTCGAGCGTATGAGCGGACGCAGGGTCTGCTCGGGATGCGGCACTACCTATCACACCAAATATAATCGACCTGTGGTGTCCGGCGTATGCGACAAATGCTCTTCTGAGCTCTATGTCAGGTCTGACGACACCGAGGAAACAGTCAAAAAACGCCTTGAAACCTATCACGCACAAACCGAACCGCTCAAGGAATACTACGGCAAACGAGGGATCTTGATTGTCGTTGAGGGGCAGGAGGAGTTATCCGACACCACCCGCCTTGTATCCGAGGCGCTTCTGGAATTTATGGGACAGTGAAATGATTCGTCTTAAGAATTCCGAGCAGTTGTCGTTGATGAGGGTGGCAGGAAGAATCACCGGAGAGGCTCTTTTGCTCGCAAGGAAGCATGTCCGCGAGGGGGTTAGCACCTTTGAGATCGACAGGATTATACGAAACTTTATAGAAAAATCGGGTGCAATACCCTCCTTCCTTAACTACGGCGGTTTTCCGTCGTCGGCCTGTATCAGTATAAACGATGAGGTCATTCACGGAATTCCCTCAAAGAAACGGATACTTCGCGAGGGAGACATTGTTAAAATTGACGTGGGCGCGAATTACCGCGGTTATCACGGCGACGCCGCAAGGACGATACCGGTGGGGAAAGTCGGAGAGGAAGCTCTGAGATTGATTGAGGTCACACGACAGTGTTTCTTTGAAGGGGTCAAAAAGGCTTCTGAGGGAATGCGGATGGGCGACATCGGCTCGGCTATTGAAGGCTATGCGAGTGCAAACAAGTATTCGGTGGTCAGAGCCTATATCGGTCACGGAGTGGGTCGGGAACTGCACGAACAGCCCGACGTTCCAAACTTCGGTATAAAGGGTCGCGGGGTAAGGTTGGCAAACGGAATGACGCTTGCAATTGAGCCTATGGTAAACGCCGGAGGGTCTGAGGTGATAAACTTGCCCGACGGTTGGACGGTTAAAACGGCAGACGGCAGTCTGTCGGCTCACTATGAGAACACGGTGGCGATAACGCCTGACGGCCCGTTGATATTTACGCTGTGCGAGTGTAATTGGTGAATAAATATTGTCGCATATGAAAAAGAATACGAGGGAGGGATTCTTCTGCCTAAAGATGATGTTTTAGAATTTGAAGGCATAGTGTTGGAAGCGCTTCCGAACGCTAACTTCAAAGTAAAGCTGCCCAACGGCCATATTATCATGGCTCATATATCGGGGAAGCTAAGGATGAATTATATAAGAATACTGCCGGGTGACAGGGTTACCGTTGAAATGACGGTATATGACCTGACAAAGGGCAGGATAACCTGGCGCGCCAAATAAGGCGGCAGGATAACAGATTTTAGAAAGGTATGGTCTTATACAATGAAAGTTAAACCATCCGTAAAGAAGATCTGCGAGAAGTGCAAGATTATCAAAAGAAAGGGCCGCGTAACGGTCATCTGCGAGAATCCTAGGCACAAGCAGAGACAGGGTTAACGCTGAAAGCCAAAATTATCCAAGTTGTATGTTTAGTGCTTTCAGCCGCGAGCTTTGCACCTTTTGCGGCATAGCAGCAAATTCCGTTCCGGAAACGGCGCAAATCTCAAAAACTATCCTAAATTAATGTGTTGAAAGCCAAAATTATCCAAGTTGTATGTTTAGTGCTTTCAGCCGCGAGCTTTGCACCTTTTGCGGCATAGCCGCAAATTCCGTTCCGGAAACGGCGCAAATCTCAAAAGATTATAAAAAGTATTAAAACCTAAACTAAACAGAAAGGTGAAAACAGAATGGCTCGTTTAGCAGGCGTTGATATTCCGAATCATAAGCGCGTCGAAATAGCCCTTACCTATATATATG